>CAYFTI010000017.1:0-25928 GCA_964346065.1 uncultured Hyphomicrobiaceae bacterium | reverse complement strand
ATTCGCCCTCGGACTCGCTGCTCGGTGAAGCGAATGAATGCGTCGATGCACTAGCGCGGTCTCGGGAGCAAGACAGAATGTCCGCTAAGGTTCTGGTCGTTGAGGACGAAGAGCCCTTGGCGATGCTGCTCCGCTACAATCTGGAGGCCGAGGGCTTCAACGTGACCATTGTCTCGCGCGGCGAGGACGCGGAGGTGGTGGTCGCCGAGGATGCACCCGATCTCATCCTGCTCGACTGGATGCTGCCAGGCGTCTCGGGATTGGAGCTGTGCCGGCGTCTGCGCACTGGCCGCAAGGGCCGCAATATCCCGATCATCATTCTCACCGCGCGCGGCGAGGAGGCAGACCGCATCAGGGGACTGACGACCGGGGCCGATGATTACGTCGTCAAGCCGTTCTCGCTGCCAGAACTACTGGCAAGGGTCAGGGCCATCCTCCGGCGGATCAGCCCGAACCGCCTGCAGGACACGCTCGAAGTCGATGACATCCTGCTTGACCGCGATACCCATCGCGTCTTTCGCGGCGGCCGTGAACTGCGCATCGGCCCCACCGAATATCGCTTGCTTGAATTCATGATGGAAAGCCCGGGGCGCGTATTTACCCGCAGCCAGCTGCTCGACGGGGTCTGGGGCCGTGATGTCTTTGTCGACGAACGCACGGTCGACGTTCACATCGGCCGGCTTCGAAAGGCGCTCAACCGCCGGCGCGATCATGATCCGATCCGAACGGTCCGCGGGGCAGGCTACGCGCTGGGCGAGAAACTGACGAAAAAGGCGGGCACGGGCGCCTAGATCCGCCCGGCGTGAGCCGGACACGGGCGTCAACCCATGTCCGGCGCCCCCGCTTCACGCCGCTTCCTTCTCGACCGCGCGGCGACGCGCGGCCGGCTGGAATGCGATGGCCGCATGACGCTCGCAGTACGGCCCGTCTTCCGCTTTCTTGCAGCCGCAAAAGCCGAAGCCCGGTTGGTCCGGATCCCCGATTGGCCAGCGGCAGCTGTTTTCCTTCAGTTCGAGCAGGCCGACGACAGGACCTGTCTCGGGTGACGGCTGCTCCACGGGACGCAGCGCGGGGCGGCGTGCCGGCGCTGGCCGGGACGGGGCCGCATCCGCTTCCGTCTTCAATGCGAGATTACCGTGACTTGCGAACTGTTGTGTCGGGCCGCCGCCAGTCTTTTGAGGGTTCGCGCGCATCCGGATGCGCGCGGCGCGGAACCGGGACGTAACCGAGCGTCCCGAAAGCCCAAGCCGGTGAACCTTGCCGATCACCGCATTGCGGGTGATATCACCGAACTGCTCAGCGATCTGGCTGGCCGTGTGCCCTTCGTTCCAGAGCCGCGTCAGGAGCGCGACCCGCTCTTCCGTCCATGCCATCGAAGCCTCCTCATGGCTGTTTTTGCCGAGCGCTACATGACTCACGCAGCGCTCCCGAGCGCAGACACGGCGTCAACAACCCCCGCTGGACGCAACGCGGCTACGCTTTGACCAAAGCTTGTCAAAGATGTCGAAAACGACGACAGACGCTATACTGGGAAGGAACTTTCGGCAGCGTATCGGAACTTGCACCGGGTCGCGGAGTATTCACGACCGGACGCGCGCTTGCCGAGGCGGAAACTGATGACTTGGAACGAGGCCGCCACCCCTGAATGTCATAAGGGACGCAACGCGTTGCACCCGGGCCACGGATCGGTGGCCGGTGCGGACCCTTGACGATCTTCTACCAAGTGCCACGGGCGAGCTTGAAACTCAAACGATCTGCACGCGCTGTGGCCGTCTTGACGGAAATTATTGCCGAACTGTGTCTTTTCAGCCAATTGACACCGCCGTGGCAAGTCGGGAATATGCTTGACAACGAAAGTCGCCGGCGGCGGCTTTTTTTGATCCGGCCCACGTATTCTGTAACGGGAAAGAAAGTCGTCACACATGCCGGCGGTTCTGCCAACTTATGCCCGCGCAGACCTCGTCTTCGAGCGCGGCGAAGGCGCTTATCTCTACACGGCCGAAGGCGAGCGTTATCTCGATTTCACCGCCGGCATCGCCGTGAACGTGCTTGGACACGCCCATCCCAGGCTGGTTGCGGCGCTGAACGAGCAGGCGCAAAAACTGTGGCACACTTCGAACCTGTTTCGCGTCGCTGGGCAGGAACGGCTTGCTGAGCGGCTGTGCGCGGCGACATTCGCGGATACCGTTTTCTTCACCAACTCCGGTGCCGAAGCGCTCGAATGCGCGATCAAGATGGCGCGGAAATATCATTCCGTGACCGGGACGCCAGAGCGTTACCGGCTCATCACGTTCGAGGGCGCGTTCCACGGCCGGACGATGGCGACAATCGCAGCGGGCGCGCAGGAAAAGCTGCTCGACGGCTTCGGGCCGCCCATGGAAGGCTTCGACCAGGTGGCCTTCGGGGATATCGAAGCGGCGCGGGCAGCGATCACGCCGGAGACGGCCGGTTTTCTCATCGAACCGATACAAGGCGAAGGCGGCATCCGGCACCCCGGATGGCCGTTTTTGCGGGCGTTGCGCGAGCTGGCCGACGAACACGGTCTCCTGCTGATCCTCGACGAGGTGCAATCCGGTATCGGCCGGACCGGGCATTTCTTCGCTCATGAACATGCCGGCATCGCCCCGGACATCCTGGCTGCGGCGAAAGGGCTTGGCGGTGGCTTCCCGGTTGGCGCCTGCCTGGCGACGGAGCACGCGGCGAGAGGCATGACGGTGGGCACACATGGCTCGACGTTCGGCGGCAACCCGCTGGCGATGGCCGTGGGCAATGCCGTGCTCGACATCGTGCTCGCCCCTGAATTTCTGGCGCATGTGCGTCAAACCGGGCTAAGGTTGCGCCAGCAGCTGGCGGGCATCATCGACGCGCATCCGGGCATGATCGAAGAGGTGCGCGGCGAGGGACTGATGCTGGGCCTCAAATGCGCGGTGCCCACAGCCGATGTCGTGTCCGCTCTGCGCGCGCAGCACATGCTGGCCGTCGGCGCGGGAGAAAATGTCATCCGGCTTGTGCCGCCGCTCAACATCGGCGAGGACGAGGTGCGCGAGGCCTGCGCGCGGCTTGATGCAGCCCTGACGTCGCTCGAAAGCCGGAGGGCTGCGGAGACGGCACAGCAGAGCTAACCAGCCTCAAGCATTCCCTTGGGTCGTGCCCCGGAGCCGCGCAGCTCGAAACACCTTGGACATGTCATGACGCCGCGTCATTTCCTTGATCTCAATACATTCGACACCGCCGTCCTGCATCGGCTCTTGCAGCGCGCGCACGCCATGAAGGCACGATTTCGGCGCGATAGGCTGTCGATCTCGCACCTGGCGCGCGGACAGGTCCTCGCAATGCTGTTCTCCAAGCCGTCGACGCGCACTCGCGTGTCTTTCGATGTCGGCATGCGTCAGCTCGGTGGCGACACGCTGGTTCTGAACGCGAACGAACTGCAACTTGGCCGCGGGGAAACCATTGCCGACACCGCGCGGGTCTTGTCGCGCTATGTCGACATCATCATGTTACGCACGACCGAGCACGCGGAGCTTCTTGAACTGGCAGAGTATGCGGACGTCCCGGTGATCAACGGTCTGACCAATTACTCGCACCCGTGTCAGGTCTTCGCGGACATCATGACGTTCGAGGAAAATCTCGGCCGGATAACCGGCCGCAAGATCGCGTGGATCGGCGATGCGAACAACAACGTCGCCACGTCCTGGATCCATGCTGCGTCGATGTTCGGATTCACCTTGTCCATCGCGTGTCCGTCGGCCTACAGGCCCGTGCAGCCGCTGGTCGAGGATGCGACGGCACGCGGCGGGCAAGTCATTGTACAGGAAGACCCGGCAGAGGCGATCGCGGGCGCTGATTGCGTCCTCACCGATGTGTGGGTGTCCATGGGCCATGATGACGGCGACCAGCGCATGAAGTCGCTGAGGGATTACCAGGTGGACGCAGCGCTGATGGCCGGGGCGGCCCCGCACGCGATCTTCATGCACTGCCTGCCCGCGCAACGCGGCTACGAGGTGACCGCCGAGGTGATCGACGGTCCTCGATCCGTCGTTTTCGAAGAGGCGGAAAACCGCATGCATGCGCAGAGGGCGATCCTGGCATGGTGTCTAGAGGCGGAGTGAATGGCTGGCGAATCCGGCGGAGCAAAATCGGACGGTGACGTGCTCGACCAGACAGAGGGCAAGCTGGTCGGCGACCTTGAGAACTACGTTTTGCCTTTTCAGATCGAGAGCGCTGGCGTGCGCGGGCGGCTCGTGCGCCTCGGCCCGGTGGTGGACGACTTGCTGTCGCGCCACGCCTATCCCGAGCCGGTGGCTCGCTTGCTTGGCGAGGCGGTCCTGCTGACCGTGATGCTTGGCGCATCGCTCAAGTTCGACGGACGGCTGACCCTGCAGACAAGTTCGGACGGCCCCATCACCTTCCTGGTCGTCCAGTTCCGCGCTCCGGGCGATGTCCGCGCGTATGCCAGCTACGAGGACGAGGGCGTCTCCCGCGCGATGGAAGAAGCCGGCGATGGCGAGCCTCGCCTGCTCGGCAGCGGTCATCTCGCCATGACCATCGAGCCGGGTGCCGGCATGGAGCGCTACCAGGGGTTCGTCGAGCTTGAAGGCGAAAACCTCGTCGACGCCGCGCATACCTATTTCCGCCAGTCCGAGCAGATTCCGAGCCTTCTTCGCGTGGCGGTCGCGCCGCAATTCGTCGGCCGGCGCGATGGCGAACGGGGCGGCTGGGCCTGGCGGGCCGGCGGCCTGATGATCCAGAAAGTCGGGGCCGAAGGGGGGCGCAACGCGATCCATGCCGTAGATGTGGACGACGAAAGCGCAGAGGATTGGAACCGTGCCTCGATGCTCGGCGCGACCGTGGAGGATCACGAGATCCTTGATCCGACGCTGTCACCCGAGCGTTTACTGATACGGCTGTTTCATGAAGAGCGGGTTCGCGCTTTCCCGGCAAGCGAGATCCATGCATTTTGCCAGTGTTCGCGCGAACGGGTCGCAGAGTTGTTGAAGCGGTTCCCGTCTGAACGGCTCGCGGAGATGTCGGACGACGGCGAGGTCACCGTCACCTGCGAATTCTGCAACCGCGCGTACTCGTTCGCGGCAGACGCGATCCTTTCGGAAACGGACGAGTGACAAATTCAAATAGGGGGCGCAACAAGGTGTTACAGACGCGGGTGAGCAACCCGTTGTTTTGATGCGGGAGTGGCCGTGGCCGCGCGCATCACCCCTTGCAGGTTTGTCGTATGTTGCAAAAGCACACCGAAGAAGACGTTCCGCCTGAGCCGGATTCCGGCGCGCCTAGTCCGAAACGAACTGTCTGGGACCACGTCGGGCGTGGGGCCCGCCTGGTCATGCAGGTGCTTCTCCCGCTCGCGCTGCTGGCGGGGGCATATCTGGGTTATGAGTACCTGTTGGCGACAAAGCCGACCGTCACGCCAGACCCGCCGCAAGAGGCCGTCTCCCCGGTCCGCGCGGTTGCCGTCTCCCATTCCACTTATCAGCCGCAGCTTACCCTGTACGGCGAGACGGTGGCTGGACGCGAAGTGCAGTTGCGCGCGCTCGTCGCGGGTGAAGTGGTGGAGGCCTCGCCCAACCTGCGCGAGGGTGGCGAAATCTCCGCGGGGAACCTGTTGTTGCGTATCGACCCGTTCGACTACGAAGTGGCGCTCGATGAAGCCGAGGCACAAATCGCCGAGACCAAGGCGCGGCTGCAGGAGAATGAAGCTCAGATCCGCGCGGAAGCGGCTGCGCTGGAGCGTGCGCGAGAACAGCTTGAAATCGCTCAGCGCGACCTTCAGCGCGCCGAACGCCTGGTGGATACTGGCGCCGTTTCCCAACAGGTGCTGGACCAGCGCCGGCTGACCGTCAGCCAGCGCCAGGACGCCGTTGAGCAGCGCGAGATCAGTCTTTCGGTCCAGCAGGCTCGGGCGGAGCAGCAACGTGCTGCGCTGAAGCGCCTGAGGGCGACGAAGCGCAGCGCTGAACGCAATCTCGGCAATACGACCCTGAAAGCGCCGTTCGACGCCTACGTGGATCAGCCCAATGCCGAGGTCGGCAAGGTCCTGAGCACAAATGACCCCGTTGCGACCCTGATCGACAAATCGTGGATGGAAGTCCGCGTAACTCTCAGCGATGCTCAGTATGGCCGCATCGTGCGCGAAGCCGGTGGCGTGCTGGGACGCTCGGTTGCGGTCCGTTGGTACGTCGGCGCCGAGCCGTTTGTCTACGACGCGGAGATCGTGCGGATAGGCTCGCGCATTACCTCCGCGACCGGCGGTGTTAACGTCTATGCGCGCGTCGACAACCCCCGTGAGCCGACACCCTTGCGCCCCGGCGCCTTCGTCGAGGTGCGCGTTCCCGACATCGCATACGAAGACGTGGTGCGTCTGCCGCAAACCGCGATTTACGAGAATGACCATGTCTATGTGATCAAGGACGGCCGGCTCGAGCGGCGCAGCGTCGAGCGGGTCGGCAGAAGTGACGGCAATGTACTGGTGCGCGGTAATCTGGAGGATGGAGAAACGGTCGCGGCGACGCGGCTGGCACGGCCGGGCGACGGTGTGAAGGTCAAGGTGGTAGAGCCCAATGTCTGAGCCTCCAACGGGCCGGGCTGGGCTTATCGGCCTGTTCGTCCGGCATCCGACCGCCTCCAATCTGCTCATGATCACGCTGATCATGCTGGGCCTGTTTGCCACGTCCCGGCTCAACACCCAGTTTTTTCCGACCGTCGAGATCCCGGCGATCAACGTGACCATCCAGTGGTCCGGCGCAAGCGCGCTCGATGTCGAGCAAAACATCATCGACGCGATCGACCCCGAACTGCGTTTTCTTGACGACGTCGAGAAACTCACCTCCGTGGCGCGCGAAGGCGTGGCTGTGTTCAACATCGAGTTCTTCGCCAACGCGGACATGCAAAAGGCTCAGTCGGATGTCGAGCAGGCGGTCGCTCAGGTGACCACGCTGCCAGACGCCGCCGAGGAGCCGACGATCCAGCGGGTGACCTTCTATGAGCCCGTCGCCAAGATCGCAGTGTCCGGTCCGTTCTCCGAACGCACGCTGAAGGATCACGCCAAACAGATCCGCGACGGGCTGCTGGATGCGGGCATCGACCGGGTCTCGTTTACCGGTGCGCGCGACGAGGAGATCTGGGCGACGATTCCCGAAGCTGAACTCCGCCGGCTCGATCTGAGCGTTCAACAGGTCGCAACGCGCATCCGCGAGGAGACGCGTGACCTGCCCTCGGGCACAGTCGAGGGCGATTCCGAGCTGCAGCTGCGCACGCTGGCCAAACGGCGCACGCCCGAAGAGGTCGCACAGATCGAGGTGAAATCGGATGTGGCGGGCAACAAGGTGCAGCTCCAGGATATCGCCGATGTCGAGCCGCGCTTCGACGACGACGCCATCATCGGCCTGCATCAAGGTGGCCGGGCAATCCTGCTGCAGGTGCAGCGCGCGGTGAGCGCCGACACGCTCCAGACAATGGACACGATGAAAGCGTATCTCGACCGTGTCCTGCCGACGCTGCCGGACAGCCTGACGGCGCAGGTCTATGACATCCGGGGCGAATACGTGACCCAGCGCCTCGGCATCCTCATCAAGAACGGCCTGCAAGGCCTCGTGCTCGTGCTCATCGTGCTGTTCCTGTTCCTGAACACGCGGATCGCGTTCTGGGTCGCGGCCGGGATTCCCATCGCTTTTCTCGCCACGCTCGTGGTCATGTTCCTGTCCGGCCAGACGATCAACATGATCTCGATGTTCGCGCTGATCATGATGCTCGGCATCATCGTGGACGACGCGATCGTGGTCGGCGAGGAAACCGCCACGCGCCAAAGCATGGGCGATGGACGGATGGAGGCGGCGGAAAACGGCGCGAAACGCATGTTCACGCCGGTTACGGCCGCAAGCATGACCACGATGGCGGCCTTCCTGCCGATCTTCATCATCAGCGGGCGCATCGGCGATGTCATGGTGGCGATCCCGCTTGTCGTGATCGCTGTGCTGATCGCAAGCCTGATCGAGAGTTTCCTGATCCTGCCGGGGCACTTGAGCCACAGCTTCGGCAGCCTGAACCGACCGCCCAGCGCATTCCGCCGCGGCTTCGACCGCGGCTTCCAGTGGGTCCGCGACAAGCCCTTCCTGAGCTTCATCCAGGGCAGCTATGACTGGCGCTACACGACGCTCGCCTTCACCATCGGCGCCATGCTCCTTGCGATCGGTCTGATCTCGGGTGGGCGCGTGGACTTCCAGTTCTTCCCATCGCCGGAATCCGAAAACATCTCGGCGGAGGTCGAGTTCGCGGCCGGCACGCCGGAATCCGAGCGGATCGATGCCCTCGGGCGGATCGAGACCGCGCTTTATGACGCCGAGAACGCACTGACCGACGGCGAAGGCGGACTGGTCGTGACGGCCTTCACGACGCTCGGGAAGGCGGGGCGCACGCAGAGCGACACGATCTCCGAGGTCGCGGTTCAGCTCGTCCCCAGCGAGGATCGCAAGATCCGCACGGAAACCGTGATGCAGGCGTGGCGTCAGCGACTGCCGACAATCCCGGGCATCGAGCAGGCGACAGTGCGCACCGAGCAGGTGGGGCCGCCTGGCCGCGATATCGATGTCAAGCTGCAGAACGCGCCGATCGAGAAGCTCAAGGCCGCCGCGGAGGAGGCGAAGACGGCCCTGCGCGGCTATCCGGGCGTCACGGCGATCTCCGATGACATGCCCTACGGCAAGCGCGAGCTTGTCGTGGAAGTGACCCCGCGCGGCCTCGCGCTTGGCTTTACGGCGGAAAGCGTCGGAACCCAGCTTCGCAACGCCTTCGACGGCGCGATCGCGACCCGGTTCCCGCGCGGTGACGAGGAAATCACCGTGCGCGTTCTGCGCGAGCAGGAGGGGGAAGGTGCGCAGGCGCTTGAAAACTTCTATCTGCGCGCCCCGGATGGCAACTTCGTCCCCTTTTCCGAGGTGGCACGCGTGCGCGAGCAGGCCGGCTTCTCGATCATCCAGCGCATCGACGGCGAAAGGACCGTCTCGGTCACGGGCGACATCAATGCCGAGGTCAACAGCGTGGCGAATGTTGTCTCGGAGCTTCAGGCCGACGTGCTTCCACGCCTTGTCGAGGATTACGGCATCGAATTCGATTTCGGTGGCCGGCAGGAAGACCGCCAGCAATCCTTTGCGGATTTGCAGACCGGGGCGCTTGTTGCGCTGGTCCTCATTTTCGTGATCCTGGCCTGGGTCTTTGGCAGCTATGTCCAGCCATTGGCGGTGTTGGCCATCATTCCATTCGGGCTGGTCGGTGCGATCCTCGGGCATCTGATCATGGACATGCCCCTTACGATCATCAGCATGATCGGCCTGCTCGGGCTCTCGGGCATTCTCGTGAACGACTCGATCATCCTTGTGTCCCAGGTCAATGAACGGCTGAAACTGGGCGAGCCCTTGCGTGAAGCCGCGATCGGCGCGTCGTACGATCGCTTCCGCGCCGTCCTGCTGACATCGCTCACCACGATCGGCGGGCTGACGCCGCTGCTGTTCGAGACCAGCCGCCAGGCGCAGTTCCTGATCCCGATGGCGATCACGCTGGTGTTCGGGCTGGCATCGGCGACCTTTCTGGTGCTGATCCTCGTGCCCGCGCTGATGGGCTTAGGCAGCGATATCGGGCGCATGGCGCGCTGGGTCAGACGGCTGTATGTGAGCGACAAGCCCGGGGAAGCGTCCTCGCAGGCGTAAGGCTCAGGAGAGCCAGAACGCGGGAAGGAGCAGAACAAGCACGGCGAACAACTCCAGCCGCCCGACAAGCATCGCAGCCGACAGGACCCACTTGGCGCTATCCGGGAGACTGGCGAAATTGCCCGCCGGCCCGATCGTCTCGCCCAGCGCCGGACCAACATTGCACAACGCCGTTGCCGCGCCGGAAGCTGCGCTGATTGTATCCAGCCCCAAGAGTTCCAGCGCAATCGCCGTCACGGCAAAGGCCGCGATATAAAGGAAAAAGAATGTGGTGACCGCGCTGATCACCTCGCCGGACAAGGGCCGGCCATTATAGGTTTCAAGAAACACCCCGTGCGGGTGGAACATCTGCCGCACTTTCTGGCGCAACCCCTGAAACAGCACCTGGAAGCGGAAAATCTTGATGCCGCAGGACGTGGAGCCGGAGCATCCGCCAATGAACATGAGAATGAAGAACAGCGACATCGCCAGCGGGCTCCACGCATCGTAAACGCTGGTGGCGTAACCGGTGCCGGTCATGATCGAGACAACGTTGAAAAGCGAATCGACATATTTGCCGCTGTCGGTGACTGACGCGTCCGGCGCATGTGCCACGACCCCGATGACGCTGAACACCGCGAGCGTGGCAAGAAACCAGCGCACCTGGCTATCCTGGAACATGGCGCGGAAGTCGCCGTGCAGCGCGCGCAGGAACAGCGCGAAGGGCAGGCTGCCGAGGATCATGAAAATCACGGCCGTGAGTTCGACCGGCAGGCTGTCGAAATGACCGATCGAGCCGTTGTAGTTCGAATAGCCGCCGGTGGCGATCGTCGTCATGGAATGGACGAGGGCATCGAATGCGCTCATGCCGGAAGCGTTGTAGGCGCTCGCGCACACTGCGGTCAGCACGATGTACAGAACGGCGAGCTCCCCGGCGATCTGGGTCGCACGCGGCAGGATCTTGCCGGCCGTGTCGAACCCCTCGACGCGAAAGAGCTGCATCCCGCCCACCTTGAGCATCGGCAGCACGGACAGGGCCATCACGATGATGCCCAGCCCGCCGAGCCACTGCAAAAGGCCGCGCCAGAGCAACAAGCTTGGGGGCGCCTCGCCGAGATCGGTAATGATGGTCGACCCCGTGGTGGTGATGCCCGACATAGCCTCGAAGAAGGAGTCGGTATAACTCAGTTGAAGGCTCGACCATGCGAACGGAATGGCGGCGAAGGCCGTCAGCGCGAGCCACGAGACGGTCGTCAGCAGAAAGGCCTGCTTGATCGACAGTTCGCGGCTGCGTCCCCAGTTCGAGACGGTAAGTCCTACACCGACGAACAGCGTGACGGCGGCGGACGCGGCGAAAACCGACCAGTCGGGGTTGCCGGCGGCGGCATCGAACAGCGCAGGCAGGAGCATCGCGGCGCCGAGCGTCGACAGCAGAATGCCGACCGCGAGCAGCACCGGTTTCAGATCGATCATCGCATCACCGCGCCGCTCCGTAGGGGCGCGCTGGAGGCGCGCCGTATCCCGATCAACCATGCGCCGCGCGCAGGGCCTGGTCGATATCCGCCATGAGGTCGCGCGGGTCTTCGAGCCCAACTGAAAGCCGGAGCAGATCCCCGCCGATGTCGAGTTCGGCGCGTGCCTCCTCGCTCAGCCGCTGGTGCGTGGTGGTCGCCGGATGCGCGATCAAGCTCTTGGCGTCGCCGAGATTGTTGGAAATCTTGATGATTTGCAGCGCGTTCATGAAACGGAACGCCGCCTCCTTGCCGCCTGCGATCCGGAAGGCCACCATCGGCCCGCCCCCCTCCATTTGGCGGCGCGCGACGTCGTGCTGCGGATGGTCCGCGCGGCCGGGATATGACACGCCCGCCATGCCGGGCGCTTCGGCCAGATGATCGGCCAGCCGCGCGGCACTCTCGCTGTGCTGCGCAACGCGTACCGGCAGGCTTTCTAACCCCTTCAGCATCACCCAGGCGTTAAAGGGGCTCATGCACGGGCCGGTCTGGCGCAGGAAATTGCCGAGGTGCTCGTCCACGAACTCCTGATCGCTCAGCACGACGCCGCCGAGGCAGCGGCCATGCCCGTCGACATGCTTGGTCGTCGAATAGATGACGATATCCGCGCCGAGTTCCATCGGCCTTTGCAGCAGTGGCGTGGCAAAGACGTTATCGACGATCAGCCGCGCGCCAGCCTCCCGCGCGATCTCCGCCACGCCCGCGATATCCACAAGTTCCAGCGTCGGGTTGGCCGGGCTTTCGAGGAAAAGCGCGCGCGTGGTCGGGCGGATCGCGTCGCGCCACTGTTTCAGGTCGCGCCCGTCTATCAGCGTGCTCTCGATGCCAAAGCGCGGCAGCAACTCCTCGACCACGTACCGGCACGACCCGAACAGCGCCCGCGCCGAGACGACATGATCGCCCTGATTGAGCCAGCACAGCATCGCCGAGGTCACCGCCGCCATGCCCGAAGCGGTTGCGCGCGCAGCCTCCGCGCCCTCCAGCATGGCCATACGCTGCTCGAACATGGTGATGGTCGGGTTGGCATAGCGCGAATAGACATAGCCCGGTTCGTCGCCGCTGAAGCGCGCCTCAGCCTGCTCGGCACTGTCATAGACATAGCCCGAGTTGAGGAACATCGCCTCGGAGGTCTCGCCGAAGGCGCTGCGCAGCGTGCCGCCATGGACAAGCTGGGTGGCGGGACGCCATGCACCGCCGGCTGGCGTATCGTCGCTGAATTGGCTCATCGGGAAACTCCTTGCGCACCGGATACTCGTCCACCAGCGCGTATAGCGGCGGATTAAGCAATCGCCCCCGCTTGGCGTCAAGGTCGTTCTCCGCTACACGAAAGCGCAAGGAGCTGACGAATGAGTGAAAAAAGCGCACCCTTAGCGCAGTCCTCCGGGCTGCTGCCCTGCCAGGAAATCGACCAGCTTATCGCGGCCGGCGGTGTCCGCGCCCAAGCGCCGATCATCGGCGAGCAGATCCAGCCGTCGAGCCTGGACTTGCGCCTCGGCGATCATGCCTGGCGCGTGCGCGCAAGTTTCCTGCCCGGGGAGCGGCTCACCGTGGCGCAGGGTCTGTCACGCTTCGGCCTGCATCGCATTGACCTGAGCAGTGGCGCGGTGCTGGAAACGGGATGCGTCTATGTCGTGCCGCTGGAGGAAGCGCTGAGCCTGCCCACCGATGTCAGCGCAGCCGCCAATCCGAAAAGTTCGACCGGGCGCATCGATGTGTTCACGCGCATCATCTCCGATCATGGCCGCACCTTCGACCAGATCCCGGCAGGGTACAACGGCCCGCTTTACGCCGAAATCTGCCCGCAGACCTTTCCCGTGCTGGTACGCACCGGCTCGCGGCTGGCGCAAATGCGCTTTCGCCGCGGCGCGAGCGAGACGAGCGACGCGGCGCTGGCCGTGCTGCACGATGAGGAACGGCTCGTTTCCTCGACGCAGGCGGACATTGACCGGGGGCTGGCGCTGTCCGTCGATCTCGCGGGGGAAGAACAAGGCGCGGTGATCGGCTACCGCGCAAAACGCTACACCGGCGTGGTGGATATCGACGAGGCAGGCGCCTGCCCGGTCGAGGACTACTGGGAGCCGCTGCGCGCGCAGCGCGAGCCGGAGCTGGTGCTCGACCCCGACCAGTTTTATATTCTCGCCTCGAAAGAAGCCGTCCATGTGCCGCCGACCCATGCCGCGGAGATGATCCCATTCAACCCGCTCGTGGGCGAGTTCCGTGTGCATTACGCCGGCTTCTTCGATCCCGGCTTCGGCCATGATGCGGCGGGCGGCGCGGGCAGCCGCGTCGTGCTGGAGGTGCGCAGCCACAAGGTGCCATTCATGCTGGAGGACGGGCAGATCGTGGGCCGGGCGGTGTATGAACAGCTGACCGAGGTGCCGACCCGGCTTTATGGCCAGGGCATCGGCTCGCACTACCAGGCGCAGCGCCTCAAGCTGTCGAAGCACTTCCGCTAGACACGCTGCTGATCAGCCCGAACAGCTTGCCCCGCCCAGCACGCAGAACTTGCTGCAATGGGGGTGGCACAGCTTCACCGCGCCGTCCTCGAACATGCCGCCATCCGCCGCGAAGCTCTCGCGCAGCGTGGCGCCCATCTCGAAATCGCGATCGTAGGGCAGCAGCGTGCAAGGCAGAACGGTTGGTTCTTGCGCGCCCTTGCGCTTCACGATCATCCGGCTGGACGCGCACATCACGCTGTCCGGCGACTTGTCGAGAATGCCCCAGCAGCTTTCGGTGATCTCCGGCACGTCGGCTTGTTCGTCCATTTCTGGGAAGAGCACGAGCTGCGCGGGGTCGTTCGCGTCGATACCCCAGCCGCGCTCGGCGATCAGCCGCGCATAGCCGGCCCGTCCCTCCGGCTCGGCATCGCCCCACATCGTGCGTCCGGCGATCGACACATTGAAGCCGTTCCCGGCCAGCCAGTCGAGCCCGTCACGTGCCTGTCCAAACGCCCCGGGGCCGCGCTCGGTATCGTGATATTCAGCGGTGTGATGGTCCATGCTGACGCGCAGGGTGAGCCGCGCGCCGTGGTCGCGCTGAAGCGCCAGCAGCCCGTCCTTCACCTTCGGGCGTTGCATCGGCCGCATGGCGTTGGTCAGGATCAGCACCTCGAAGCCGCGCGCCAGCGCGTCACGGGTCATCTCGATCATGTCGGGGTTCAGGAACGGCTCGCCGCCGGTGAAGCCGATCTCGCGGGTGCCAAGCCCGAGCTCGGCGATCTCGTCATAGACCGCGCGGGCGTCCGAGGCGGAAAAATAGACCAGGCGGTCATTCGTGGGGCTGGATTCGATATAGCAGTTGGCGCACTCGATGTTGCACAGCGTGCCGGTGTTGATCCACAGCGTCTCCAGCTTGCGCAAGGCCACCCGCGCGCGCTTCTCGCCGGTCGCGGTGCGGTCGGGGTCGGTGAATTTGCGCTCTGCCGGCTGCAACGCGTTGATGTGATCGTCCTTGGTCCCGTGCATCGAATGTCCCTGATCTGCTTCGTCGTCTGTATTCAGATTATATGGCAGCAAACGGCGCGCGAATCACCGGCGTCCGGGGAGATCCGTCGATAACGATGGCTTGATGGACGGGTGAAAGCCCCGCGATGCGCGATCAGTCATCGAAGGTGATGGGCCATCTGCGGCAGTCGTCGGGCAACCGCGCGTCGTCGCACCAGGCGCAGTAGGTCGCGTCCGCCTTCAGCCCTTCAAGCGTATAGCTCTGGCCGGGGTCGAGGCAGAACTCGATCTTGGTGATGTCGTTGTACACGCGCAGACAGCGCGGGCCTTCCTCGCAGTTGTTCTCAACCGTGTAGTTCAGCGCGGCGGCTGGCGCGAAGGCAAAGGTAACCAGCACGAAGGCAAGAGCTGCGCAACCAGCAAGCGTGCGGCGGGACATCGGATTGGCGCTCCAGTTGGACGTTTTCAACAAGAACACCCTTAACGCAGAGCCCGACTGGATGCAGCGTCAAAAGTTCGCCGAGGGAATTGGGCGCAGAAGTCGAGGGAAGGCGCCGTGGTTCACCCTGCGCAGGACACGCGCAACCGGCTGTCTGGCGTAAGCGTGCACCGGCGCCCTCCCCCGTCTTTCCGGAACGACGAACCACCAACGTGCCGGCAGCGCGCACCCTCGCGCAAAAGCTTTTATAAAGCGTAAGCGGGCCGGCGGTTCAGGCCCGTTGATTGATCCACGCAGAGAGAAAATGGTTGAGCCAGAGGCGCTGGCGCGGCCCGTGAATCTGGTGTTCGTACATGTGCTGCCGGCGCGGCTTGGCACCAGGCAGGCGCAGCCGCCGGTGTGCCGCCGTTGTCCAGAGATCGATCATCGGCAAGGTCATTTCCGGGTGAAACTGCAGACCGAATGCCGGGCCGTACCGGAACGCCTGATCCTCGAACAGCGCGCCTTCGGCGAGGCGTGTCGTGTCGCGCGGGGCCTCGAAGCCCTCCCGGTGCCACTGGTAGACATGGCTCGGCCAGTGCGGGAAGCGCCGGCCATGCTGCAGCGGGCGGATCGGATGATAGCCGATCTCCACCTGCCCGCGATGGTGGAAGAACACGCGCCCGCCAAGGTGGCGCGCCAGCATCTGCGCACCAAGGCAGATACCGAGGAACGGCCGCTCGGCCTTCAGCGTGCGTTCAACGAGATCATACTCACCGCGCAGGTAGTCGAAAGTATCGTTCGCGCTCATCGGCCCGCCGAAGACGACCACGCCGGAATAGTCTTCGAGCCGTTCGGGCAGCGGATCGCCAAAGCGCGGCCGGCGCATGTCCAGTGAATAACCGTGCCCTTTCAGCCACCGGCCGACATAGCCCGGGTTGGAACGGCGCTGATGCACGATCACGAGCACTTTCCCGCCCGTCGCCGACACCGAGGGGGCTGTCGTCTGCGTTCTATCGCCCGTGGCCGGCGTCATCTCCGCCTCGCGGCTCACGTCTCTCATGGCTGAAGAAACCTCCGCTTTTTCAGCAAGACACCGATAAGGGGCGTCGTCAAGGTATGGGGCAGAATGCGTACGGCAAAGTAGTTGAACGTCGTCAATAGTCCCGGCGTAATCAGGACCTTACGGCAACGAAACCCCTGATAGGCTGCGCGGGCAACGACATCCGCATCCATGCAGCCCAACACCTTCGTGTAAAGTGCGGACTCGGCACCCATGGTCCGATGGAAACGCGTCGCCACCGGCCCCGGCACGACCACGGAAAGCCGCGTCCCCCGCCCGCCAATCTCGTGTGCAACCGCCTCGCTCAGCGAGATAACGTACGCCTTGCTGGCATAATAGGCCGCCTGGTACGGCCCCGGCAATGCGCCGCCAAGCGAAGCCACGTTCATGATCCCGCCATCGCCGCGCGCCAGCATCCCGGGCAGATAGCGGTGCATGAGATCGCTCAACACGCGCATGTTCAGGTCCGCGAGGCGCAGCACGTCGGCATGGGCCTGCTCGGTGAATGGCCCGCTAAGGCCGATCGCCGCGTTGTTCACCAGCACATCCACGCGCAGGCCGCGGGCTTCCAGGTCTTCGGCCAGCCGGTCGCAATGGCCGTGGATCGCAAGGTCGATCGGGATACAGTCAACGGAAATACCGTGCTCGCTGCGCAACCTCTCCGCGTTCTCCGTCAGCTTGTCCTCGCTACGCGCGACCAGCGCCAGATCATGCCCGGCGGCTGCGAATTCACGGGCAAGCGACAGGCCAATGCCTTCGCTCGCCCCTGTGATGAGGACAACGTCGCGGCGCTTATCCTGCGGGTCCGGGCCCGAATCAGCCGGCACGTTGCGCCGCGCCCAGGCGCGCTCAAGTCGTTGAAAAACCCCGCCCATCGGCCCGGCGCCTTCGCGTTATTGCTGCGCTTCGACCTTCTTCCGGGCACGGATGCGTTCGCGCGAGGAAATGCCGAGCAACTCGGCGGTGCGCCAGATCAGGTTTTCCTCGTAGCCGTGAATTTCACCATCCGCAAAAGCGATTTCCCACATCATCTCGATGATCTGGAGCCGGCCCTCCTCGGACAGCGCCTTTTTCAGCTTTGAGGTGAAGGTGTAGATATCGACCGCGTCACGCTCGGAACGCTCGGCCGCCACGACCAGCTCGTGCATCTGATCATACGACAATTCATAGCGGTCTTTCAGCACAGATTGCAGGCGCTCGGTCTCGGCTTCCTCCACATAGCCATCGATCGTGCTCGCATGCACAAGCAAGGCCGCTGCGGCCAGCCGGGTATCGTCGACTCCTTCGGTTTCAGCCTTCGTATCATCGCGGGAAACCAGGTTGTCGAGCACTTGTCCTAATGTCTTGATCATTCGACCTCGCCTGCGTCTTGCCACGCCCATCTTCGGTCATGGCAAGCCTTCGTGTTGGGCTCCGCGGTTGTAGCGCTGGCGGCGCGGTTATGCCAAAGCGCCAATCATCCATAACTCCGATCTGGTCGGAAAATAGGCTTAGCTGCCGTGAATTTAAAGCGCGCGGGCTCCGTCCGGCGATTCATGCGGCATTAACGCTTCCGCCTGACTGGCGGCCCCGGTTCATGCATTGGCAATCCTTTTCGGCCAACGCTGGAGCCCATAAAGCCTGCGCCCGTGAGGTGCTCCAGGCACTTATCAGGGCGCTTCTCACAATGTATCGCCACGGCCCAGCGGATATGTACACAGACCTCAACTTCGCGAATGACGAATGGTTCTGGAAAGCCTGGTCGGAAACCATCTCGAAACGCTACGCGAAGGCGCTGCACGGCCAGTACAGCAAGCAGGCCGATACCACGATCGTCAACGAGCGGTCTCTCGCAAGCAGCGAGTTTCTGGAGCAATACGCGGCCCTGGTCATGCTGCTGGAACGGTTCCCAGCCGCACCGGGCTCGTTGGCCGTCGAGCTCTCGAATTGGCGGCCGCGCTCGTACGAAGACTATTTTCACAGTAGCGGCCTGCGAGACAGCCAGTTCGCCATCGCCGCGTTCGCCAGCGCGCCGGCCACTGTGCGCCGTCCCTTCCTGGCGGCGGTGGCACAGCTTGACGACGAGAGCATCGGGGCGGTCGAAGCGGTCAGCCAGCTTGCACGGCAAGGCCGGGCCGATCTTCTACCGCGTCTGTGCCGCGAAAGGGCGCAGAGACTGCGCACGAGGATCGATGAGGTCGCACACCTCATCGCGACCGCAGGGAGGCCGGATAGCGGGACAATGACACAGGCTATCGCTCCGCGCTGACTCCCCTTGCCGCGCGACTCATCCTGGCGAGTCATCGGGCGCTGGTCATGACCGCCCTCCTTCATTAGCTTCATCGCGCGGAGATGAGGGGAGAATGCCAATGAAAGCCGTCGTGCGCCTGGTAACCGCCATCGCGGCCGTCACCGGGCTGTATCTGGCTTTCTTCTACGGTCTGCACGCGCGGGTGCCGGACATTCTCACGCGTATCATCACCTACCTCAGCTATTTTACCATCCTGACCAACGCGATCATCGCGCTCGCCATGGCCGTGCCCGCCGTCGCGCCCGGAAGCCGAGCCGGCCGATTTCTTGACCACCCGCCCGTGCGCGCCGCGATCGCGGGCTACATCATCGTTGTCGCCGCTGTATATCACGTCATGCTGGCGCCGGTGTGGACACCGGAAGGACTGAATCTGGCCGCCCAGATCATCCTGCACACGATCGTGCCGGTCGCATTCGTGCTTGACTGGCTCGTTTTCACGCGGCGCGGCAAAACGTCGTGGCGGACCGCTCTGTATGCACTCGCCCTGCCGCTACTTTACGGGGCGTGGATACTGGGGTACGGCGCTTGGACCGGCTTCTACCCCTACCCTTTCCTCGATGTGGCAGACCTCGGCCATGTGCGGGTCATCGCCAACATGACAGTCCTCACGCTGCTGTTCATCTGCGTGGAACTGGCCGTCGTCGCCATCGACAAGTTGTTGGCGCCGCGGCGCCGCGATTCGGCACGCGCGCGGGCGAGAACCTGAGAATTAACCCGGTGCGACATTGACAAACGCGTGCAACACGCTGTATTTCTCCCGCACACGCGCGAGGTGCGAGCCCACGCGCTTAATGCGCTGCCCGAGGCCATCTCCAAATCGGACAATATCAAGCCCGCGAACAACGGCTCTTCCCGTGAAGGAAAGTCTTGCGGTCGCGGCGCCACAGGGCGCGGTAACGGACAAGAAAGGCCACGGCCATGTATGCGGTCATACGCACGGGCGGCAAGCAATACCGCGTGACGCCCGATCAGGAACTACAGGTCGAAAAGATCGACGCCTCAGAGGGCGAACGGATCGAATTCTCCGATGTGCTGATGATCGGCCAGGAGGGAGAACTCGCCGAAATCGGTTCGCCGGTCGTCGAAGGTGCACGCGTCTCCGCCGAAGTCGTGGAGCAGGGGCGCGGCGACAAGATCATCGTCTTCAAGAAAAAGCGCCGCAAGAACTATCGCCGCAAGAACGGGCATCGCCAGCACCTGACGACGATCCGTGTGCTCGAGGTGCTTGGCGCGGGCGACAAGCCGAAGAAGAAAAAGGGCGCAGCCGCCGGAACGTCGAAGACAGAGCCCGGCGAAGGTCTGGGCAGCAAGCCGAAGAAAGGCGCCAAGGCGGGCACCTCGGGCGAGGACAAGAGCGCGGCCGCCAAGACCAAGAAGCCTGCGCAAGGCAAGGCTGCGGGCTTTCAGAAGCTGGATGCACCGCAAGGCGAGCCCGACAACCTGAAGTCATTGCCCGGCGTCGGGCCGAAGATGGTGGAAAAACTCAACGCGTATGGCATATTCCATTTCAATCAGCTTGCTGCGATGAGCGACGAGGACGTCAACGAGATGGACGACGCGCTCGATCTGCGGGGCCGCGCGACGCGGGATGACTGGGTCGGGCAGGCAAAGCAGATGATCGAGGACTAGGACGGATGCCCAGGCGCCGGGTCGGGCGCGGGCGAACCTTTAAGAGAGGGCCATCATGGCACACAAGAAGGCAGGCGGGTCTTCGCGCAATGGACGCGACACAATCGGACGCCGGCTCGGCGTGAAGAAATACGGCGGCGAGCGCGTCATTCCCGGCAACATCATCATCCGCCAGCGCGGCACCAAATGGCACCCGGGCGACGGTGTCGGCATCGGCAAGGACTTCACGATCTTCGCGGTACGCGAAGGCCGCGTGGCGTTCCGTAATATCCGTGGCGGTCGCACCACGGTGTCGGTTCTGCCCGAGGCAGGCAAGTAGGCGGCGTCGCAACCTGTCGAAAAACAGCTTGCCTTTCATGTTTCCGCCGTTCCTTGGGCCGATCGTGACTTATAACGGTTCTGGACAATGGGGGGAGGAGACATGAGACCCATCCTGATCTGGCTGGGCGGCGCGGCAGCGGTCATCATTGCCGCCTTGTTTGCCGCACCGGCTCTCGTGCCGGCATCGAACGTCAAGAGCGAACTGGCGGCTTACGTCAAACAGGCTACGGGCCGGCAACTTGTCATCGCCGGCGATGGTCAATTCCGCATCCTGCCATCCACGGGCGTCACCTTTGAGCGTATTGCCCTGTCCGGCCCGGACGGCAATCCGCAGCAACCCTTCCTGCGCGCGGAAACCGTCACCGCCGAGCTAAGCCTGTTATCGTTGCTCAGCGGCACGGTCAATTTCGATGCGGTCACGCTGGATAGCGCCGTCATCGATTTGCGGACGAACGCGGATGGTTCTGTAAATTGGGAATTCGCCAGCGCAGAGGGGGCCGGAACCTTGCCGCCCCCGACTCGGCGCGCCGCCCTGGCCGGACCCGCCGCGGCAGCCCCTACGCGTGTCGGCATCCAGCAGGTGCGGCTGCGCGATTCCACGATCAACTATCATGCCCCGGATGCGAGCGGTCCGGTGTCGATCACCGATTCGGACCTCACCCTGCTCATGCCGGACCCGGAAAGTGAGGCCAACCTGACCGGCGCATTTTCCGCAAACGGCAAGCGTATCGAGGTCGACGCCACCCTCACGACACCTCAGCGGTTGACGCTGGGCGAGCGTGCACAGCTCGTCGCCACCCTCTCGGGCGGCTTTGGCGTCCTCCGATTTGATGGAGACGTCATGCCCGACACGGTTGTGAAGGGCGCTTTGACCGCCGAATCGGAAGAGCCTTCGGACGTCTTCGCGCTTGCCGGCGCCAGTGCGGCACCCGCGCTCGCGAGCGTTACCCTTCAAGCCAGCCTGGAGGCCGGCGAGGACAACATCCGCCTTTCCGATCTGCGCGCGACGCTCGACGACATGACAGCGACCGGCAATCTGGCGGTCGCGATGCGGGCGGAGCGGCCGCGTCTGTCGGGGCAACTGGATTTCGACGAGCTCGCGCTCGACGCACTCGCCATGCAGCCCCTGCCGAAAGACGCCGCAAACGCGGCCGGCGACGGGCTCTGGACGGCCCATGCCGCCCCGGACGATGATATGCGGCTTGATCTGGACGGGCTCGACCTCATCGATGCCGACCTTGCGCTCAGCGCGGGAACCGTGACACGAAAGGCGCTGACAGCGAGCAATGCCGAGGCGCGGGCGCGGCTCAATAACGGCGCGCTGAACATCGAACTGTCCAATCTGAGCCTGTACGAGGGGAACGCCACCGGCCGTTTCGAGCTGACCGGCCACGACGGCATACCCGTCGTCAGCGCAATGATGGACATGCAGCAGGTCGATGCGCTGCCCTTGTTCACCAATGCATCTTCCTTCGACTGGCTCTCCGGCACGCTGGACGGCCGCATCAATGTGGCCAGCGGGGGCAAGACAGTGAAAGATCTGCGTGCCCGCCTGCAGGGCGATGCCAATATGCGCCTCACCCAGGGGGCTCTCCGCGGCCTCGATCTGCCCGCAATACTGGCCCGCCTTCAGTCCGGCGAATTGAGCGAGTTCCGGCGACGCGAAGGCGAAACGACCCGGTTCGCGGAACTCGATGCAAGCTGGACTGTCAACAAGGGCGTGGCGCGGACAGACGATCTACGGCTGAAGGGGCCGTTCGTCAGCGCGCGGGGAACCGGAAAGGTTGACGTGCGCCGCGAGCGGCTCGACTTCAAGTTGCGCCCCCGCGTCGCGCCGCGTGCCAGCGAGAACCAGACCGCCGAAGCGATCGAGCTTCCCATCCGGATTGAGGGCGGCTGGGAGAAGCCGCGGATTTACCCGGACGTCGAGGAGGTCTTGAAGGACCCCGAAAAAAGCCTGGGCGCTGCCAAGAATTTCGGCAAGACGGTCGAAGAATTGACGGGCGGGGACGTGAGCGAGGATGACTTCAAGAACGCTATTGAGGGGCTGCTCGGCAATAACTGAGCCGGCCCTTCCCCTGCCCGGTCAGTTCTGCATACGCTCCCAGAACTGGCGCAATTCCTGGGTCCGCTGACGCTGCCGGCTCCGACGGTCAGACCGTGAACGATTGCGCCGCGCCGATGGTGAGCGCCATTGCCGCGATACCGTGTCGTAGGCCTGTTTCTGCCTTTGCTCACGGCGCGCTTTCGCCTCGCGTGCCTCGCGTATACGCTTGGCGCGCTCGGCCCGCAGCCGGGCCAGCCGGGCGATCTCTTCGTTTTTCTCAAGCCGCGCGACCGCCGTATCCACTTCGGCGAAGAGGTTGGATACGCGCTCTGCATTGCCACCGAGATCATGCTCGACATACCGCGAGGCCGAACGCACATCGACGCGCGCACTATTACCCTCCCCGCGGACGCGCAGGGCCACGTCGCCGGTGATTCCGAACAGCAGCGAGCGGTCCACGGCCTCGATATAGCCGGGCTCACCATTCGCCGGCGGTGTCGCCGAGACGATCGTCCAGCCGAGCGAATCGGCGGATTCGCGCACCAGACTGAAGGTCTCCTCCGCCGGGCGATCAACACGCAGAGGCTTCATCGTCAGCCTTTCCCCGGCCATCGTGCTCGGAGCGCGATTTGCCCGAGCCGCTTGCATTTTCCGGATCACTTCGGCGCGTACGCTGGCGAGTTCGCGGAACCGCGGCGGCGCGCTCGTGTCGGTTGTCACTTCTGTGACCCCCGGCTCCAGCACCAGCTTGGGCAAGGACCATGCCGGACCAGCCAGCACCAATGCCGCGGCGAACATCGCGGTAAGCGCCCTGCGCGACCCGCGCGCGCCGTCCTGCCAGATCAAGACGAGCGCGATGACCGCAAGCGCCACCGCGAGAAGGGCGCCGAAGACGGCGAGGCCGAACAGGCGCATCGCCACGGGCGTCGCAAGCCCGGCGAACTGGTGAAGCACGATCGTGAGGACAAAGAGCTGCAGCGTGAGCAGCGCAACGCGCCGGCTCCATGTCGCGGTCTGCGAAATTTGCGGAAAGACACGCATTCGGGACCTTCCCTGCGCCGTGCTGAGGATTCCGGTTTTATCCTGTTATGCTGACGCCTTGCAAACACGTCCTGCCAAAGCTGGACGATATTCGCCAAACGCCTTACTGTCTGCTGCTACCTTTCCGGGCGCCGCGAACGCGCTTGACCGGCCAACAAACAGGATCGAGACAGCTCATGGCTGAGCTTAGCAATGCCCAACGCCGTGCGGCGGAGACGGTGGTACACGGCTTCACCAATCTCCGTCAGTTACCAGAGACCGGCCCGATCGTGCTGGAGCGTGCCAAGGGCATCTATGTCTGGGACACATCGGGAAAACGGTATCTGGAGGGGATGGCGGGATTGTGGTGTACCGCCCTGGGCTACGGCAACGAGGAACTTGTCGAGACCGCGCGCGAGCAGCTGTCCCGGCTATCCTTCGCGCATCTCTTTGCCGGGCGCAGCCACGATCCGGCAGTGGCGCTGGCGGAAAAGATCAAGGAAATCTCGCCGGCACCGGCTTCGCATGTGCTGTTCGGCTCTTCAGGCTCAGAGGCGAACGACACGCAGGTCAAGCTGGCCTGGTACTACAACAACGCGCGCGGCAAGCCGGAGAAGAAGAAAATCATCGGGCGCAAGATGGGCTATCACGGCGTAACCCTCGCCGCATCCAGCCTCACCGGCATCCCGCGCAATCACATCGACTTTGACGTGCCGCTCGACCGTTTTCTCCATGTCTCCTGCCCGAGCATGTATCGCGGCGCCGAAGAGGGTGAAAGCGAGGAAGACTTCGCGACCCGGCTCGCGGAAGAGCTCGACGAGACGATCGAGCGCGAGGGACCAGAGACAGTGGCCGCGTTCATCGCCGAGCCGGCCATCGGCTCCGGAGGTGTTCACCTGCCCCCGCGGACCTATTTCGACAAGGTTCAGGCGGTGCTTCGGCGCCATGACGTGCGCATGATCGCCGACGAGGTCATCTGCGGCTTCGGGCGCACCGGCGAGATGTTCGGCTCACAGACTTATGGCGTTGAGCCTGACAGCATCTCGGTTGCCAAGCAGTTGACCTCGGCTTACGCGCCCTTGTCCGCGATTACGATCCCGCCGGCCATGTACGAAGCGCTGGAGGCGGAGAGCGAGAAGGTCAGTCTTTTCGCGCATGGCTTCACCTATATGGGCCACCCGCTGTCGGCCGCTTTGGGGCTGAAGACGCTTGAGATCTACGAGCGGGACAACATGGTGGGGCACGTCCAGCGGATAGCGCCCCGCTTCCAGGCCAAGGTGCAGACGCTCGCCGACCACCCGCTGGTTGGCGATGCCCGTGGCGTGGGGCTGATGGCTGGGCTGGAACTGGTGGCTGACAAGGCGACAAAGCGGCCGTTTTCCGCGCATCTAAGCATGGCGCTGCGCGTCGTGCGGGCGTGCGAAGACGAAGGACTGATCCTTCGGGCCATCGGGGATGTCGTGGCGATCTGCCCCCCGCAGATCATCAACGAGCAGCAGATCGACGAGCTGTTCGAGATGCTGGCCACCGCCCTTGACCGCGTCGAAGCCGAGGTCGAGCAGGAAAATCTCCGCGCGGCCTGAGAACGGGCGCGGATCTCCGCCAAAATCTCGTGAACGCGCGCCAGACGCTTGCGCGACGGGGCTGGGCGTGACACATGCAGCATGAAAGAACGCGACCCGCAACACCACGCGATACATGGCAAACACCACCACGCAAAGGGCCGGCCGGAACGGGAACGGCCGTGAAAATCAGCGCAAGATCGTCGTCCGCCAGGCGCGTCTCGACGACGTCCCCGAGATCGCGGCGCTCAGCCGGCGCGTCTATGCGCCCGAGCCGGGCTACAGCCAGCGCGCGATCCGCAGCCAGATCATCAATTTCCCGCAAGGCCAGTTCGTCGCCGAATACGAGGGCGACATGGTCGGGCATTGCGCGACCTTCATCATCTCGGGCGAGGCGGCGCTGAACCCGCACACCTGGGCCGAGATCACCGGCGACGGCCTCGCCTCGCGGCATGATCCGGAAGGTGACTATCTCTATGGTATGGAGGTTAGCGTCGATCCCAATTATCGGCGCCTGCGCATCGGCCGGCGCTTGTACGCGATGCGCGAAAAGCTGTGTCAGGAACTCAGGCTGAAGGGGATCGTGTTCGGCGGACGGATGCCTGGATATGGACGCCGCCGGCGCACCTATCCGGACCCCGAAGATTACGTCCAGGCTGTCAGCGAGCGGAAGATCCGCGACACAGCCATCCGCTTTCACCTGTCCAACGGGTTCGAGCCAATCGGCGTGCTGAAGGATTATGATCCGGACGACAAGGACTCGCTCGGCTACGCCACGCACATGGTGTGGCTCAACCCGTATTACGTGGAAGCGGGCGAGAAGCCTGGCTCCGAGCGGGCGATGGCCCAGCCCGACCAGGTGCGCGTTGCGACGGTGCAGCTCCAGATGCGCGGCATCAAGGACGCCAGCGAGTTCGAGCGGCAGATCG
>CAYFTI010000016.1:24157-26508 GCA_964346065.1 uncultured Hyphomicrobiaceae bacterium | reverse complement strand
GGGATGAGCGAGATCGGTGGTGCCGAACACCGCCTCAGCCTCACGCGCCTTGTCCGGGCGCCACGACGCCTCGATGTCCATCAGCGCCAGCAGCACGCCTTCTGCGTCGCGCAGCGCGATCCGGCTGCCCACCGGCGCAGCTTCAGCAAAATCGGCGGAGACATCCAGCGTGATCGGCATCGGCCAGAGGGCACCGCTTTCCAGCCGCATCGTGTCGCAGACGCTGTGATAATCGGCCTCGCGCAGGAACCCGTCGAGCGGGGCGAAGCCGCCATTCATCAGAAGCTCAAGATCGCAGATCTGGCGCGGGCTCAGATCCCAGCCTGGCAGCTCGCCGGCCTCGCGCTTCAGCCCCTCGACCTGATCCGGCGCGGCGAACAGTTCCGCCACTGCCTCGGGTTGGTGCGCCTGGCCTTGAGAGCCCATCGGATTGTCCATTTTCCCCGTCCTTTCAGCCTTCGAGGGCACGTTTCCGCTGCGCCCTTCGCATCTGCGTCTGGCAAACTAGCCTGAATTGTGGCCTTGCAAAGGTTTTTATCGCCGGTCTCGCATACTATTTCTTTCGGCGAATTACAGGCGTAAACACATAAATCGGGGCGCGCGGCAACGCGGACCCCCGTTCCATGGAAGGGATGCCGTCGGTGTTGTCTGCCGATCTCACTGCGATCGAACCTTTCCTGTATCAGTACGGGGCGTTTACGGTCTTCGCGAGCGTGCTGCTTGAGAAAATCGGCGGGCCCACTCCTGCGGAAACGCTTCTGGTTATCGCCGCGCTGTTCGCCTCTTCGGACACCTTCTGGGTGTGGAACGTCGTCCTGGCAGGCTGGCTGGGCGGTGCTCTCGGCGGCGTCGTGGCCTATGTCGTAGGGCGCTATGGCGGCCTGCCGGCGCTCAGGCGTTACGGCCATCGCCTGCGCATCACGCCGGAACGCCTGGAGCAAACCCAGGCGCGTCTGCGCGGCAACGGCATGAAGATCGTGTTCTTTGCGCAGTTTTTCCCGTTCCTGCGCCAGTTGAAAGGCGTGGCGGCGGGCGCGGCGGATATGCCGTGGCCGGCCTACCTGTTCGCGAATGTGCTGGGCTGCGGTCTCTGGGCGCTGGCATGGGGCGGCGGCGCCTATGTCCTCGGCCAGCGCATTATCAGCTTGCGAACCTTCGTGCAGGAGCACGCCCTGCTCATCCTGATTGTCCCCTTCGCCCTGGCGCTGGTCGCGGCGCTTGGCGTCTACTGGCGCAGCCGGCGCAAAGCCGGCGCCTGAAGCCGCTCCCGGCCTAATCTCGACAAATTGTCTCGCCATGAAACCTCCAGCGAGATGGAGGGCGGAACATGATCTTCGAAGGCTGGCGTGCCGGGGCAACCTTATTACGCCGATGCATGGCCGCACTGGTCGTGTTGATCCTTGCCGCCTGGCCGGGCGGCCCGGCTCAGGCACATCCGCATGTCTGGGTGACGGTGGGAACCAAGCTGCTGTTCAACGAGGCCGGCGCGATCACCGGCTTCCGGCACAAATGGGTTTTCGACGAGTATTACACCGCCTTCGCCCTGCAGGGCATGGACAAGAACGGCGACGGGACGTACAGCGCCGCGGAGTTGGAACCGCTGGCCCGCACGAACATCGAAAGCCTCAGCGAATTCGACTATTTCACATTCGCCGAGCTTGGCGAGGAGAAGCTGCCGCGCAACGACCCGGTCAATTACGAACTGGTCTATGACGGCACCTTGCTGACGCTGAACTTCACCCTGCCACTGGCGGAGCCGGTCCCGGCGGAACAGGCGGGCCAGTTCAGCTTTTCGGTTTATGATCCGACCTTCTTCGTGTCCTTCAGCCTGGCCGATGACGAGCCGGTGCAGCTGGCCAGTGGGGCGCCAAGCGGCTGTGCGCCGCAGATCGCCGATGCGCCGGCCTCGTCGACAGTAACGCAGAACCTCGGGGAAGCCTTCTTCGAGACGCTGGACGGCTCTGAAGGCTGGGGCGCGCAGTTTGCGCGGGATGTGTCACTTCGCTGCAAGCCTGCATCCTGACAGCGGATGCCGCATTGTCCCATGGCCCAACCACCGATCGTGCAACACCGTGCTTCACGAAATCCACCTCCGCCTCGGAACATCAGGTCGCTCCGCGTGGTTTCTGTATCACGTGGCGAGAGGCGCAGGTTAACAAGACTGCGCTGCCGCCCTTGATCAGACCACCCGAGAGAAGGAGGGAACCCGATGAAAGGTTTAGGAATACTTGCCGTGGTCGCGACGCTGGCGCTGGGCGTTGCCGGTGTCGCCGGCGTGACAATCGCGCAGGAACCGGAAAACGAAAGCGGCCAGGACATGAGTATGCGCGGTCAGGGCCAGGGCATGGGCC
>CAYFTI010000016.1:0-24057 GCA_964346065.1 uncultured Hyphomicrobiaceae bacterium | reverse complement strand
GGGCCGTGGCATGATGGGCCGTGGCATGAGGGCCGGCGGCGGCATGAAGGGCTGCCGCATGATGTACGGGATGCGCGCGCGCGGGTGCGTTCGTCTCATGGAGATGGCCGACACCGATGGCGACGGCAACGTCTCGGAAGAAGAACTGGCCAACTTCTGGAAGCAGCAGGTCGAGGAATATGACGCGGATGGCGATGGCAACCTGTCGCTGCAAGAGTTCGCCACCATGCACAGGGCGCACACACGGCCGATGATGGTCGACCGCTTCCAGTTCTTTGACGATGATGGCGACGCAATGGTGACCCTGTCGGAATTGCAGGCCCCGTCAGAGCGGATGAATCGATTCATGGGCCGCAATGACGGTCGCGGCATGAGGCGGCGCGGCATGGGCCGGGGACCGATGCATCGCGGCATGGGTCGTGGCATGGGCCGCGGCTATGGCCCCGGGAAACAGCAGCGGGCCGAATAGAACGTGCGCGGCGGGTGGGCAATTCCCCGCCCGCCGCGGAAAGAATTCGTAGGAAAGGCTGACGGGGGCTGCTTTCGTGGCGGGATGGACCAAACGGCTTTTGATGGCCTTGCCGCTTGTCGGGGTGCTGATCGGCGCGTCCGTCTTTGACGCCGCGGCGTCTCCTGAAAGCATCCTCGTCGCGCAGGCCGACAGCGCGCAAAGCCCGTTCGGCACACGCACCCCGCCGAGCGCCGCCCCCGCACCGCAGCGCGACCCCGGCGCATTCAGCCAGTTCTGGACCTGGGTGCAGCAGTCGCAACAGAAACTGTACCGCGAGCTTGCCGGCGGCGTGCGAACGCTCAAGGAAGAGCGCGCTTTCTCCGCCGGGCTTGCCCTGGTCCTGATCAGCTTTTTCTATGGCGTGGTCCATGCCGTCGGGCCGGGGCACGGCAAGGCGGTCATATCCTCCTATGCGCTGGCGAATGAGCGTACGGCGCGGCGGGGCATCCTTCTCGCCTTCGGCGCGTCCTTCATCCAGGCACTCTCGGCGATCGCTCTGGTCGGGGTCATGGCGATCATGCTCAACGCGATGGGCTTGCGCATCCGGGAGCGGGTGGGCGACCTGGAAACGCTCAGCTACGCGCTAGTTGCGGTTGTCGGGGGGCTGATGCTTTATGCCGCCGTCCGGCGCATACGGCGCCAGAGCGCGCCCACCGGCCAGCACGATCATGCGCATGACGTCGAGTGCGGCTGCGGCCATGCGCACATGCCGGAGCCGCAAGCGCTGCAAAACACCTGGTCATGGCGCAGTGCCGCGGCGATCATGCTGGCGGTTGGCGTACGCCCGTGCACGGGCGCGATCGTTGTCCTTGTCTTCGCGCTGACGCAAGGGCTGTTTTGGGCCGGGATCCTTTCGACTTTCGCGATGTCGCTCGGCACCGCGATCACCGTTTCCATTCTCGCCGCCGCTGCCGTTGGCTCGCGTAACCTCGCGGCACGCTTGGGCGGAGCTGGCTCGCTCTGGGCAGCACGAGTCCAGAGCGCCGCGGCGATCGGGGGCGGCTTTATCGTGATGATGCTCGGGATCGTGCTGTTCGCTGCTTCGCTCGGGCCTGCCAGGCCCTTCTAGAGGGGCGCGCCTTGCGCCAACCAGGTGAAAGCGGGCAAGATATCGTTATCGGCAACGGCGCGGCACAACGATGATGAGCCAACAACA
The DNA here is from genome assembly GCA_964346065.1 of uncultured Hyphomicrobiaceae bacterium. GTDB lineage: Bacteria > Pseudomonadota > Alphaproteobacteria > Rhizobiales > Rhodomicrobiaceae > Dichotomicrobium. The sequence goes on along the minus strand of CAYFTI010000016.1, from coordinate 22,390 downwards.
CCTTTCCCTCTCCGCCGTAAAGGCCGTCGCCTTCGACGCGTACGGCACGCTTTTCGATGTCCATGCACCGATAGCACGGCTGGCAGGCGAAATCGGCCCGAACGCGGCGCTGGTTTCCGATCTCTGGCGTCAGAAGCAGGTGCAATACACCTGGTTGCGCAGCCTGATGGACGCTTATGCCGATTTCTGGCAAGTGACGCAGGATGCGCTGGATTACACTTTGGAAGCACACGGCATTGCCGATGCCGAACTGCGCGAAAAGCTGCTGACGCTCTACCGCGAACTCGATGCCTACGCTGACGCCGCGCCGGTTCTTTCCGCGCTTCGCGATGCGGGCGTGGCAACGGCGATCCTGTCGAACGGCGCTCCCGATATGCTGCATCAGGCGGTGGCCCATGCCGAGCTTGATCCGATGCTCGACAAGGTGCTCTCAGTCGACGCCGCGCAAGTCTACAAGCCTGACCGGCGCGCCTACCAGATCGCTGTCGACGCCCTCGGGCTGGCTGCTCACGAAATCGGCTTCGTCTCGGCCAATGGCTGGGACGTCGCCGGCGCCGCGCATTTCGGCTTCGCCGTCTGCCATCTCAACCGATCATCACAACCCCGTGAATACTTGCCTGCCAAGCCCTTAGCTGTCATTAACGATCTGTCCGGGTTGCCTGGCCTGGTGCTGCCCCCCGCGTGAATGGCGCAGTCGTCCAGGCCTGTCGCAGCCGGAGAGATTTGGGAGGAACGTAGGAGAGCTTACATGGATCGTCGTTCGTTTTTGAAGACTACCGGCGTTGCCGCGGGCGCGACCGCCACCTCAGCGTTTGCAAAGCCCGCGATCGCCCAGGGCGTCAAGGAACTCAAGCTGGTCATGGCGTGGCCAAAAGGCTTTCCCGGTCTTGGCACCGCACCGGATCGCTTCGCGCGCCGTTTCGAGGCCGCCACCGAGGGCCGCTACAAGATCCGCATCTATGGCGGCGGGGAGCTGGTTCCCGCGCTGAAGGGTCTTGATGCCGTTCAGGAAGGCACGGCGGACATGTATCACTCCGCGGAGTATTACTATCAGGGCAAGACGCCGGCCTTCTCGTTCTTCGCAGCCGTCCCCTTCGGCTTCCGCCCCGATGAAATGGATGCGTGGATTCACAAGGGCGGCGGTCAGGAACTGTGGGACGAGCTTGCGGCCGACTTCAACGTCAAGCCGTTCCTGTGCGGCAATACCGGGTCCCAGATGGCCGGCTGGTTCAAGAAGGAGATCACCTCGGTCGAGGACTTCAAGGGCCTGAGGATGCGTATTCCGGGCCTAGGCGGCGATGTGATCCGCGCGCTCGGCGGGTCGCCGGTAACGCTGTCCGGCGCTGAGGTGCTGCCAGCACTTCAGTCCGGGACGATCGACGCCACCGAATGGGTCGGACCGTATAACGATCTCGCCTTCGGCTTCTACAAGATCGTCAAGAACTACTACTATCCGGGCTTCCATGAACCGGGAACCGCGCTCGGGCTTGGCGTGAACCGTGAACTGTATGAGAGCATGTCGAAAGCCGATCAGGCCGCCCTCGAGGCAAGCGCCGTGGCAGAAAACAATATCGATCTGGCGGAGTTCAACGCCAACAACTCCAAGGCGCTGGAAACGCTTGTGAACAAGCACGGCGTGAACGTGTATGAGATGCCGGACGACGTCTTCGTCCAGGCCAGCAAAGCGGCGAAGGATGTTGTCGCGCAGGCTTCGGAAGCCGACGCGATCAGCAAGAAGGTCTATGACAGCTATATGGCCTTCCGGAAGATCGCGCTCGACTGGTCCAAGCTGTCCGACCAATCCTACATGCGCAAGCGCCTTCTGGCCGAGGGCTAACCAGCTGGAGCACCGGGCGGTTGGCTGCATGGCGCCGCCCGGCCCGTCCCCTTCAACCGTGCCAAACGCGCCCGCCACCATGCGTGGGCAATGCACCCGCCGCACGTTTGCTCCGCGGCTGGATTGCCAAAGACGGGAAGGTCATGAAAACGCTCTACCGGATCGCCAACGCGATCGACGCGCTGAACATCCATGTCGGCAAGACGATCGCTTGGGCTGCATTCCTCATGGTGATCGTCCAGTTCGCCGTGGTCATCCTGCGCTATGTCTTCGCCTTCTCGAACACCGCCCTTTCGGAATCAATCTGGTACATGCATGGCCTGCTGTTCATGATCGGGGCCGGCTATACGCTGCTTTATGACGGGCATGTGCGGGTCGATGTGCTCTATCGCGAGGCAAACCCGCGCTACAAGGCTTGGGTGGACATGCTCGGCTCGCTCATCTTCATCATCCCGCTTTGCATCATCACCATCTGGCTGTCCTGGGGCTACGTCATAAACGCGTGGATTGTTCTGGAAGGTTCCACCGAGTTGTCCGGCCTGTCGCTGATCTTTCTTTACAAGACGGTGATCTGGGTATTCGCCGCGCTTGTCGGCCTCCAGGCGGTCTCGACCGCGATCAAGGCGTTCCTGTTTCTCATGGGCCGATGGCCGCGCTACTCCCAGGGACCGTTGACCTGGGACCAGCCCGGTCCAGCGGAACAGTCGTGACGCGCTAAGGAGGCCCCGGCGACATGAGCTTCCTGCTGGACCCTGAAGTCCTTTGCCTCTTGATGTTCCTCACCACCGTGGTGCTGTTGCTGACGGGTTTTCCCGTCGCGTTCACGCTGGCGGGGACCGCCGCCGCGTTCGCCTTCTTCGGCTATGCCGTTGGCGTGTTCGATCTCGGTTTCCTGAGCGCCTTCCCGCAACGCATTTTCCAGACGATGAGCAGCGAGGTTCTGGTCGCCGTGCCGCTGTTCGTGTTCATGGGCGTCATGCTGGAGCGCTCCAAGGTTGCCGAGGAGCTACTCGCCAACATGGGGCGGATGTTCGGTTCGCTGCCCGGCGGACTGGGTTTTTCGGTCTGCATGGTCGGCGCGCTGCTGGCCGCTTCGACCGGCATCGTCGGCGCGACGGTTGTCACGATGGGGCTGATCTCGCTGCCGAGCATGCTGGGGCGCGGCTATAGCCGCTCGTTCTCGTGCGGGACGATCGCCGCCTCGGGAACCCTTGGACAAGTAATACCGCCTTCCATCGTTCTGGTTCTGCTGGGCGACCAGCTTTCATCGGCCTATCAGCAGGCGCAGTTCGACATGGGCATTTTCGCGCCGGAGACGGTGTCCGTTAACGACCTGTTCGCGGGCGCCTTGTTGCCGGGTCTGCTGCTGGTCGGCATGTACATCCTCTATCAGATTGTCGTGACATGGTTCCGTCCGGACATGGCGCCAGCCGTGGAGCGCGAGGTCAGCGGGCGCAACCGGCGCCAGGAGCTTGTCCATCTGGCCGGCGTGTTGTTCGCGCCGATTATCCTCATCATCGCCGTGCTCGGCTCGATCCTCGGCGGGCTGGCGTCACCAACCGAAGCGGCCGGGGTCGGCGCGATCGGCGCCACCATGCTCGCGGGGTTCAAGCTGCGGCCGGGTCAATCCCGCTGGATCCTGTTCGGCGGCGTCAGCCTCGTGATCCTGCTTATCCTGAGCGATCTGTTCGACCTGCGCTGGCAACGCGAGACAATACCGCTGCAAGGACAAATTGCTATCGTGGTGGCCGCCGTTTTCACACTGACGATGTTTATCGGCATCGGGCTGGCCGCCTGGCGGACCTATCAGACGCGGGATGAAAACGGAGATCGTGTCCTGCTGCTGGTCATGCGCTCGACGATGACGATCTCGTCGATGGTCTTCGTTATTCTGGTGGGCGCTGGCATGTTCTCGCTGGTGTTCCGGGGCTTCGGCGGGGATGTCTGGATCGAGGAATTCCTGTCCAACCTTCCAGGCGGCGCCGTCAGCGCGGTTCTGCTGGTCATGGTGACGATGTTCATCATGGGATTCTTCCTCGACTTCCTCGAAATCATATTCATTGTCGTCCCGATCGTGGCCCCGATCCTCCTGCAGATGGAGCTTGCGCCCGGCGAGCCCATCAGCCCGGTCTGGCTCGGCGTGATGATGGCCATCAACCTGCAGACCTCGTTCCTGACGCCACCTTTCGGCTTCGCGCTGTTCTACCTGCGCGGTGTGGCGCCGCCGGAGGTGCGCACGGTCGAAATCTACAAGGGCATCATCCCGTTCGTTCTCATCCAGCTCCTTGCGCTGGTGGTCCTGTGGTATGCGCCGGAGATCGCGACATGGCTCCCGCGAGCCATTTACGGGCAGTAGGACAAAGGCGGCAGACAGTGCCGTGTTCCGCCGAAGCCCGGCGCCGTGAAACAGCGTTTTGCGATACCAGCACATGGCGTAGAGCGTTCGTTGACGTGACGGGCAGCTCATCCTCATTTGTGCTATACATTGCAGGCAATGGATGTGGGGCGCGGGATGCGCGCCACGTGACCTGCCGATGAGCAAAGGGAGAGCAAAATGGTTCTGCAATTAGGCGAAACAGCGCCGGATTTCGAAGCGGAAACCACCGAGGGCCGGATCCGTTTCCATGACTGGCTCGGTGATTCCTGGGGTATCCTGTTCTCGCACCCAAAGGATTTCACCCCGGTCTGCACCACGGAACTGGGTACGATGGCCGGCCTCAAAGAGGAATTCGACAAGCGGAATACGAAGATCATCGGCCTGAGCGTGGACCCGGTCGATCGCCACAAGGAGTGGGATCAGGACATCAAGAAGGTGACCGGCCATTCCGTGAACTACCCGATGATCGGCGACACCGACCTGTCGATCTCGAAGGCCTATGGCATGTTGCCCGCCGAGGCTGGCGGCACGACCGAAGGCCGCACGCCGGCCGACAACCAGACCGTGCGCAACGTGTTCATCATCGGACCGGACAAGAAGATCAAGCTGCTTCTGGTCTATCCGATGAGCACGGGCCGCAACTTCCAGGAAATCCTGCGTATCCTGGACTCGCTGCAGCTCACCGCGGAGCACCAGGTGTCAACGCCGGCCGACTGGCATGAGGGCGACGAGGTCATCATCGCGCCGTCCGTGACGGACGAGGAAGCTCAGAAAAAGTATCCCGACGGCTGGAAGACGGAAACGCCTTACCTTCGCCTCGTGCCGCAGCCGAAGTAAGGGCAACCGGCATCGGCTCGCAAAGCCGTCCGCGTGCCGCGCGGGCGGCTTTTCAGTCGCCAAGGTCGGCGCTGATCCGCGCCAGCACGTTGCGGAACATCTCTTCGGTGAGCCGGCCCGTGTTGGTGTTGTAGCGCGAGCAGTGATAGCTGTCGTACACGACCAGCCCGCCGGGCATCTCGTGGCGCGCGCCATGTGAGAACGGAAACGCAGCCTGCCGCTGATCCCGCGCGGCGATGACAGAGTCGTGGGCGATCCGCCCGAGCGCCAGGACAGCGCACAGGTGTGGCAGGCCGGCGATGCGCCCGCGCAGGAACTGGCGGCACGCCTTGATCTCCGCGGCGGTCGGCTTGTTCTCAGGCGGGACGCAGCGCACCGCGTTCGTTATCATGCATGATTTCAGGCGCAGGCCGTCGTCGGGCGAGGCGCCGTACGTGCCGGCGGCAAAGCCGGTTTCGAGGAGAGTCTGGTAAAGCAGGTCACCCGCGTAATCGCCAGTGAACGGACGGCCCGTCCGGTTAGCGCCCTGGAGCCCAGGAGCCAGCCCGACGATGAGCAGCCGCGCCTCCTCCGGCCCAAAGGACGGCACCGGCGCATTGAACCAGTCCGGATGTTCCGCGCGGTTATCCTGGCGGTAAGCCACAAGCCGATCGCAGATGGCGCAATCTGGCGGCGGTTCCGGTTTTGCCTGCGCCCTCACCGCGGTCCTTCTGGCTAGAGCTTTTCCGAGCCTTGCGATGCCGCACCAATGTCGTCGTCATCGTCATCATCGTAGAATTCCGGTTCCGCCTGGGCAGCCTGGCGCCGGCTGTCACGCCCATTGGAGACGCGGCAGATCTCACTTTCCAGCTCGCGCAGATCTATGAACTGGTCCGCCTGGCGGCGCAGTTCGTCAGCGATCATCGGCGGCTGCGTCGCCAACGTCGACACCACACTCACGCGACGGCCTTTTTGTTGCAGGGCTTCAACGAGGCTGCGGAAGTCGCCGTCACCGGAGAACAGCACGACATGATCGAGATAGTTCGACAACTCCATTGCGTCGACGGTAAGCTCGATGTCCATGTTGCCCTTGATCTTGCGCCGGCCGCTCGGGTCGGTGAATTCCTTGGTTGGCTTGGTCACCATGGTGTAACCGTTATAGTCCAGCCAATCGATCAGCGGCCGGATCGAGGAATATTCCTGGTCCTCGGCCAATGCCGTGTAATACAACGCACGGATCAGGTAGGTCTGGGCGCGGAACTTGGCGAGCAAGCGTTTGTAGTCGATATCGAAACCGAGCGCACGCGCGGCCGCGTACAGGTTGGCGCCGTCGATAAAGAGGGCAGAGCGCTCATTCGGGTAAAAATTCATCATCTCGACCTCATGAATAAAGAAACCGCCATACGTCAAAGTTCGGCTTGGCAAAAATGGCGGTATGCCTGCGGCCTCACCCGAAAACGGGCGTACGGCCGGATTTTACAATCTCAACGCGTAGCAGATCGAAACACCACATGACGATAGTGTTGGGGCTTGGCGCAAATATGCAGAGTGCGTGGGGGCCGCCCATCCATACAATGCTCCGGGTTACGCACTTACTTGGTGTATACAGGATCGACGTTAAAGGCCAATCACCTATCTATGAGAGCGAACCGCTCGGCGTACGCGCTCAAGCCAATTTCGCTAACGCCGTGGTCGTGGCTGACACCTCCTTGCCGCCGCGAGCCCTCTTGCGCACGCTCAAGAGTCTCGAGCGCAGCGCCGGACGCCGAAGTAAACAGCGTTGGGGGCCGCGTCCGCTCGACATCGATATTTTGGATTACGCGGGCCTCGTGACACACTGGCCGGCTGTCAAACCCCGTTCGCTCCTGCATCTCGCGCGCGCGCAGGCCCCGCGCGAGCGCGCGGCGGCTCGCACTAGCCTGCGCCCGCCTCTTGTTTTGCCGCATCCACAGCTTCACCTGCGGGCCTTCGCGCTCCAGCCACTGGTGGATATCATGCCGCGCTGGCATCACCCGGTAACAGGCGAATCCGCGGCCCAGCTTCTCAACGCCTTGCCGCGCGATGCGCGCAGTGCGCAGGGCCGGATTCGTCGCGTCCTGACCTCCGCGACTTGATTTGTCCATGACGTCGGCTTTGATTCACGGTCTGGGAAATATTTGAAACGCGTCATGAGGCACGGCACTTGTAACACCAACCGTTTCCTTTTACGCTTCGCAGCTCACGAAGGAGAATATCAGGCATGGCCCGCGTTACAGTTGAAGACTGCATAGACAAGGTACCCAACCGCTTCGAGTTGATCCTGCTCACCGCACATCGGGCACGGGCGATATCGGCGGGCGCACCGATCACCGTGGAACGCGACAACGACAAGAACCCGGTCGTCGCCTTGCGCGAAATCGCGGAAGAGACGCTTTCGCCGAACGATGTCGAGGAAGACCTCATTCATTCCATGCAGCGCTATGTTGACGTGGACGAGCCGGAGGGCGAGGGGAGCCCGGCCATCGGCGGCGAGGAAACGACCCCTTCGCTCACGCGCGACGATATGACAAGCGATACCACGATCGATCCTCTTTCAGAGGAGGAACTGTTGCGTGGCCTGGAAGGCGGCTCCATCGGGGGTGGTGGAGCGAACGGTCGTTCCCGCTGAAGCGCCTTGATGGTCCGACCGACGCGGATCGCACAGTCTGACCGGTAGGGGCGCGCGGTCCGCGGGGTGGCGCGCCTTTCGTCTTTGACACGTTGCGGGCGACGGGGCCGAAAAACAGAACCGAGGGCAAACGCCGATGCGGCAGTACGAGCTTGTCGAACGTGTCATGCGTTACGACTCAAGCGCGGACGAGGCCATGCTCAACCGCGCTTACGTGTATGCCATGAAGGCGCATGGCAACCAGCGCCGTGCATCGGGAGACCCGTACTTCTCACATCCCCTCGAGGTCGCCGCTGTCCTGGCGGATCTCAAGCTCGACGACGCCACCATCGCTGCGGCCCTCCTGCACGACACAATCGAGGACACGCAGACCACGAAGGCCGAGATCGAGGACTTGTTCGGCAAGGAAATTGCCGAACTTGTCGACGGGCTGACGAAACTGCGTAAGCTCGACCTCGCAAGCAAGCGCGTGGAGCAGGCCGAGAACTTTCGCAAGCTGCTGCTCGCCATCTCCAGCGATATTCGCGTCCTGCTGGTCAAACTCGCCGACCGGCTGCACAACATGCGCACGCTGGAGCACGTGAAGCCGCACAAGCGCAAGCAGATTGCGGCCGAGACAATGGAAATCTATGCGCCGCTGGCGGGGCGCATGGGCATCCAGGAGATCAAGGACGAACTCTCCGACCTGGCATTTTACTGGCTCAACCCGGACGCGTACAAAACGGTCGTATCCCGCTTGCAGACCCTGCGCCAACGCAATGAAGGGCTCATCGAGGATATCCGGGCGGAACTGGAGGAAAGGCTTACCGCCGAGGGGATCAGGGCCGAGGTCCACGGACGCGAAAAGAGACCGCACTCCATCTGGCGCAAGATGGAAAACAAGCAGATTTCCCTGGAGCAACTCTCGGACATCTACGGCTTCCGCGTGATGACCGAGGATATGCCGGATTGCTACAGGATCCTCGGTTGCATCCATACCAACTGGCGCGTGGTTCCGGGCCGCTTCAAGGACTACATCTCGACCCCGAAGCAGAACGATTATCAGTCGATCCACACGACCATTGTCGGCCCGCGCCGCCAGCGCGTCGAACTGCAGATTCGCACGCGATGGATGCACTACGTCGCGGAATACGGCGTTGCGGCGCACTCGCTTTACAAGGACGGCCAGGGGAAAGCCAATGGCGATGCGCGCCGGCCGCTGAGCGAGGAAAGCGCGCCCTACCAGTGGCTGCGCCGGCTTGTGGGCAACCTGCTGGAGGGCGACAACCCGGAAGAGTTCCTGGAACACACCAAGCTGGAGCTTTTCCAGGATCAGGTTTACTGCTTCACGCCCAAAGGGCGGCTGATCGCCCTGCCGCGCGGCGCGAACGCAGTCGATTTCGCCTACGCCGTGCACACGGATATCGGCAATCGCTGTGTCGGCGCGAAGATCAACGGCCGGCACATGCCGCTCGTCACCCAACTCAAGAACGGCGACGAAGTCGAGATCATTACCTCGCAGGCGCAAACCCCGCCGGCAGCATGGGAACGCGTCGCCGTCACCGGCAAGGCGCGCTCGGCGATCCGCCGCGCCACGCGCGAAGCTGTGCGCAAGCAGTATTGCGACCTGGGCCGGCAGATCCTGCGCAACGCGTTCGAGAGCCTTGATCTGGCATTCGATGAAAGCGCGCTGGAAAGCTGCCTGCATCGGCTGGCGCAAACCTCAACCGCCGACGTCCTGGCCGCGGTCGGGCGGGGCGAACTGACCGCCGCTGAAGTGATGAAGGCGGTTCACCCGGGGCGGGAATGGACCGAGGCGCCAAAGCGCAAGGCCATCCGCCGCGACGACGAGGGCTGGTTCAACCTGGGCTGGATGCGCCACGTGAAGTTCCGGCTTTTGCGCGGGCAGAACGCCTCCCCCAGCGATCTGGCGAGCGCCATGCCGATCCGCGGAACACACGACGGCGAGCCGATCCGGTTCGCGCCGGGAGGCGCTGTCCCCGGCGATCGCATTGTGGGCATCCTCGAGCCGGACAACACGATCACGATTTACCCGATCCACTCCTCGAAGCTGACGGAATATGATGACCAACTCGACCGCTGGATCGACGTGACGTGGGATATCGACGAGGGGTCGACCGTGCGCTTCCCGGTCGATATAACGATCGACGCGATCAATGCGCCGGGAACACTGGCGCAGATTGCCCAGCTTATCGGCGAGTCGGGCAGCAATATCGACCGGATCGAAATGAAGAACAGGCAGGTCGATTATACCGAGATGCGGATCACGCTGGAGGTGTATGATGTCAAGCATCTCACCGACATCCTCGCTGGCTTGCGCGGGCTGAAGGTTGTCAGCAACGCCGAGCGGGCACCCGCCTGAAACAGTGAACAGCCGCATGAGCGAAGACGAAGTCCTGGCCATACTCAAGACAACCGGCGCCCTGCGCACCGGTCATTTCATACTGTCATCCGGCCTGCACAGCGATACCTATATCCAGTGCGCGCGGGTGCTGCAGTATCCCCACCATGCCGAGCGCCTTTGCGCGGAACTCGCTGAACGTGTGAACTCGCGCGGTGTCCCGATCGACATGGTCGTGTCGCCAGCGATGGGAGGCGTGATTGTCGGCTACGAGATGGGCCGCCAGCTGGGCGTGCCGGCGGTGTTCTTCGAGCGGGTCGATGGCACCTTCACGCTGCGCCGCGATCTCGAAATTCCCCGCGGCGCCCGGTGCCTGATGGTCGAGGATGTCGTGACCACAGGTCTGTCGTCGCGCGAATGCACAGCTGCGGCGCGCAAGGAAGGCGGCGAGGTGGTGGCGGCCTGCTGCCTGGTGGACCGGTCCGGCGGTCGATCCGAACTCGGCGTGCCGCTCTTCGCCCTCCTGCAACTCGACGCTGCCACCCATGCGTCAGACGACCTGCCGCCACATTTGAAGAATACGCCGGCCGTCAAACCGGGGAGTCGAGCCGCCGGTGCGGCGTGAACGCAACAAATTCTTCAAACCACGCACAGAGCCATCAGCCTAAAGTTTCGCGTGCGAGCGGACTGGGTTACAACCGATGCAGGAGCCCGATGGTTCGCGACGATCGTCCCCCTCGGAATACAGTTGTCAGGCCGGGCGGCTTGCTTAAATAAATGAAGGGTGCCGGCGACCGGTGCAGCCTTGCGGCCGCCTGAGGTGGAGTTCAAAGATCTATGCTGTTTCGACGCCGTGAGCGGCCCTCCGTGTTAGCAACCCTGCGGGTTGCGCTATGGCCGCGTCGTAGCCTCGCGCGATCCGCGAGATACGTGTTTTATCGGCTTTGGCGGCTTTCGGGCTCGCCCCATGCCATCGCCGTAGGATGCGCGGCAGGGGTGTTCATCGGGTTCACGCCGCTTTTCGGCTTCCAGTTCCTGCTGGCCGGTGTGCTCGCCTGGGTGCTGGGCGGGAGCATCATCGCATCGGCGCTCGGCACGTTTGTCGCCAACCCGCTCAGCGTGCCGGTGATATGGTATTCGACCTACAAGCTCGGCTGCGTCATGCTGACGGGTAACGTGCTCGGCGCTTGCGGGAGCCTGCCCGAAGGCCTGGCAAGCTGGGGCGCCGCCGTATTCGAGAGCCTGATGGATTTCTCGATGGAAACCGCGTTGGTCGTGTTTCATGGCATCTGGCCGGTGATCAAACCGATGGCGCTCGGCTCCCTGCCGATTGGTGCATTGGCGGCAGCGATTTCTTATATTGCAATCCGACAGACGGTCGAACTTCGCCAGCGGCGCCGGCGAGAGCGTTTGCGTGCCCTTCGCCCGGGACAGGCGACGAGCTCGCTCCGCCTGCCGGGAGATCCAAGCGCGCAAGGCGCGTAACACAACGAGTGCAATGTCCGCGTTCGAGACCCAAATACGCCTCGGCGTCAACATCGATCATGTGGCCACGATCCGAAACGCGCGGGGCGGGCGTCACCCCGACCCGGTACGTGCGGCGCGCCTCGCGGCGGATGCCGGCGCGGACGGTATTACGGCGCATCTGCGCGAGGATCGCCGCCATATCTGCGACGACGACATCGCGCGGCTGAAATCCAAAATCGCCCTGCCGCTCAACCTCGAGATGGCGGCCACAGACGAGATGCGCGACATTGCCCTGCGCCATCTGCCGCATGCCTGCTGCGTTGTGCCTGAAAAACGGGCCGAACTGACCACTGAGGGCGGTCTGAATGTCGAGGGCCAGAGCGCCGGCCTACGGCCGATTGTCAACGCGCTTCGCGATGCCGGCATCCGGGTCTCGCTATTCATCGACCCCGATCCTCGGCAGATCTTGGCCGCACGCGCGCTCGGGGCCCCAGTGGTCGAGTTGCATACCGGCGCATACTGCGAGGCGGCCCTCGAGGGCGATACTGCCGCGCGCGAGAGCGAACTGGCGCGGCTTCGTGAGGCCGCGCGCGAGGCGGCCGAAGCGGGGCTGGAGGTGCATGCCGGGCATGGCCTGACCTTCGATACCGTCGCGCCGATTGCCGAACTACCCGAAATCGCCGAACTCAATATCGGGCACTTCCTGATCGGAGAGGCGATCTTCTCCGGACTCGACTCCGCGATCCGGCGGATGCGATCGCTCATGTACAAGGCGCGCGCGGGCACGCTCGGCAATCTCAGCGCCTGAAGGCTGATCGCTCATGATCATCGGTCTTGGCAACGACATCATCGATATCCGCCGGATAGAGGCCACCCTCGATCGGTATGGCGAGCGGTTCCTCAACCGGATCTTCACCGATGTGGAACGCCAGAAGTCCGACCGCCGGCGCTTGCGCGCCGCATCTTATGCCAAGCGCTTTGCAGCCAAGGAGGCTTGCGCCAAGGCGCTCGGAACAGGTTTTCGCGACGGCGTGTTCTGGCGCAATATGGGCGTCGTCAATCTGCCCTCGGGCCGCCCGACCATGAAGCTGACCGGCGGCGCCGCGCGACAGCTTGAGAGCCTTTTGCCGGCGGGCCATTCACCGCGCATCGACCTGACGATCACTGACGATTATCCGCAGGCGCAGGCCGTGGTGATAATATCCGCAATACTCGCTGCCGACAGTATCGATCATTGATCGGCGTGGAGACTGTCGCGGGCAAGGTGGACCGGTTTCACGCTCGCGCCCGTCTGCCGGACAGGGTTCGAGATAAAGGCGCTGAGCCCCGATTCTGCTTGTCGCCGCTCGGGAAATCCTGCATATTACGCGCATCGGGCGGCCTTCCAGACCCGGTGGATGAACTGAGCCCTACCCTTTGCCTGAGCAGGGGGCGATCAAGTCTCTCCCCGTTTCCTGACGTGCCGGCCATGCTTTTCTGGGACGTGGCGCGCGACGCGTCCGTGGAGTGTCGTGGGGACAGGAGAGACGTCATGCAACAATCCGGCACCGTCAAGTTCTTCAATCAGACAAAGGGCTACGGCTTTATCACGCCCGACGAAGGCGGCAAGGACGTATTCGTCCACATCTCTGCGGTCGAACGCTCCGGCCTGCCCGCTCTTGACGAGGGTATGCGCGTAACCTTCGAGACCGAACCGGATCCGCGCGGGAAGGGCCCAAAGGCCGTCAATCTGGCCATGTCGGCCTGAGCGTTCCGGCGCCGCGGCCCGACTCGCGTCACACCGGCCGTCCCCACAGCGCATAGAAATGATTGAGCGGACCGGCGCCCTGGCCGACGCTCAATTTGTCGGCCTCGGACAACGCGCTCGTCAGATAGCTCTTGGCCTCGCGCACCGCCTCTTGCAGGCCGAAACCGCGTGCAATCAGCGCGGCTATGGCCGATGACAGGGTGCAGCCGGTACCGTGGATGTTCCGGGTCGCGACGCGCAACGCCGTGAAGCGCGCAAACTCCGCACCATCGAACAGAATATCCAGCGCCTCATCGCCTGTGCCATGGCCGCCTTTCACGAGGACGGCCTTGGGGCCAAGCTGGGCAAGCGCCCGCGCCTGGTCGCGCATTGCCGCCTCGTCCGACGCGAGATCGGTTCCCAGCAGACGGGCTGCCTCCGGCAGGTTTGGGGTCAGAACATCGGCCTTGGGCAACAGCCGCGACTTGAGCACGGCTTCAGCCCCCGGTTCCAGCAGGGGATCACCGCTCGCCGCCACCATCACCGGATCGAGCACCGTTGGCACATGCGATGTCGACTCAAGCGCGCCGGCAACCGCCTCGATTGCTTGATCACTGCCGATCATGCCGATCTTGACCGCCGAGATGGCCAGATCCTCGAAAACGGCTGCAATCTGTCCCGAGATGATTTCGCGGGGCACCTGATGAACCGCACGTACCCCCTGCGTGTTCTGCACGGTGACGGCGGTGATAGCTGACGCACCGTAGGTACGCAGCGCCGCGAAGGTCTTGAGATCCGCCTGTATCCCGGCGCCGCCGCCCGAGTCGGAACCGGCGATCGTCAACACGTTGGGTATGCTCATCATGGAATCCACTTCTTGCGACTTTCCTGCTCCGGATGCCCTTCACCACGTACGAACCGCCGGCGTTTCGACCGGCAACCCGTTTCCGCGCCATGCCAGATAAAGCTCCAGGTTCACGTAGGGATCGGAGCCCAAAGGCAATGGTTCAGCTTCAACCCGCCGATTGCAGCGCCGGAACTGGCGATGCAGGGGGTCGACCGTCTCCTCCGCGATCTTGTAGGCCGGGAAGCCGTTGCCATGCCCCTGGCTGACCGTCTTGGCACCGCTTTTCCGGCCCGCACTGCGGTTGTGACATGCTGCACAGGAGAGGCCGCGTTTTCCCCGCGGCTGGTAATAATAGGCGCGGCCCGCCTCGAAAAACGCCTCGGCTGCGCCGTCGCGGGTCACGCGCACGGGCATCCCGCGCGACTGCCCCCGAACATAGGCCGTCATGGCGACCATCGCGTCCGACCCGAGCGGCCAGGGCTTCGCTTTAAGGTTGAGCGTGCGGCAGAGGTTGATCCGCTGCGATAGCGTGACCGGCGTCCCTTCGGCCGGGGAAAATTTCGGGTAGCGCGTGCCCACACCGCGCATCGCTTTTTCCGCCACGTTGTGGCAGCTCGCACAGGACTTATCGGCTTCTCCGTCGCTTGAGGACCACAGCCGCCGCCCGTACGCGTACCAGAGCATTCCCGGGTTCTGGATATCGCTTTTCTGCATCGCCCGCACATCCGAGGACTGGTAATGATAGCCGGAATAGAGTTCGGAAAGCGGATGCTCTTCGCTGGCGGGGGCGACTGGCTGGGCCAACTCATCCTCCTGCGCCAGGATTGCGTTGCCGGCAAGCAGAATCATCAGCGTGGCGGCGCCCAATCCCGCTTTTCGCATCCGTCTTGCCGTGCGCCGGAGCCAGTCCGCGCAGGAGTTTGAGTTCGCTTTGTTCATTGCGGACAGAATGCATGATTTCGGCGCAATGAGAAACAGCCCTGCCCGGCATCACCCGCGTGGCGCGAACCACGTCTGGCCCACGCGCGGGCCGGACCTTCCGGCCATGCCGCGCAACGCAGTGCCTCTCAACCAGTTTCCGGTTTGCGTTGATGGTCAGAGGCAACGCTGAAGCGGAGCGCATCGATCGCGCGCGTCACATCGGCGACGCTGTCGATCACGGCATCCGCCCCAAGCTCCTCCGGCCGCTCTTGCCCATAGCCTGAACGCAGCACGATGACCGGCACGCCGAGACCACGCGCCGTACCGACATCCGAGCCGCTATCGCCGATCATGACGGCCTCGAACGCCGGCACGCCGAGGCGGTCCAGAACCGCCCGCAGCATCGCCGGGTGCGGCTTGCGCGGCAAATCCGGTGTGATGCCGATAGCCACACCGAAATAGCTGGCAACGCCCAGTTGCTGCAGGACCAGATCCGTGACCGCCTGGGGCTTGTTGGTGCAGATGCCGAGCTGCACTTCCGCCGCGCTCAGTTCGGCAAGCAGTTCGCGCGCGCCGTCATAAAGCCGCGTGCGCGCCGCCGGCTGCGCCGAATAACGCTCGACAAGCTCGCGCACGAACGGCTCGATATCGTCCGCGTCCACACCATGCGCCGACAGCCCGCGGCGCACCAGCTCCGGCACCCCCGCGCCGACCATGTGCTTGATGCGGTCTTCGGGCAGAGCGGGCAGCCCGCGTGTCGCCAGGGTCGCGTTCAGCGCGTCCGCGATGTCGCCGATGCTGTCAATCAGCGTGCCGTCGAGGTCGAACACCACGGCGCGCGGCCAGTGCGGGCCACGATCCGGCGCATGGCAAACGTTCATGGCCCCTCCAGCCGCGTCAGGCGGCGCGCGCCGTGCCAATCCGCGGGTCGAGCGCGCCCTCGGCATAGCGCGTGGCCATTTCCGCCATCGTGATCGGCTTGATCTTCGGGGCGTTGCCAGCCGTGCCGAACGCCTCGAAGCGTTCCGCGCAGACCTTCTGCATCGCTTCCATTGCGGGCTTCAGGTATTTGCGCGGGTCGAACTCGGCCGGGTTGTCGTGGAAGACCTTGCGGATCGTGCCCGTGGCGGCCATACGCAGGTCGGTGTCGATATTCACCTTGCGCACGCCGTGGCGGATACCGCGCACGATCTCCTCGACCGGCACGCCATAGGTCTCACGCATGTCGCCGCCATACTGGTTGATCATATCCTGCAGGTCCTGCGGGACCGAGCTGGAGCCGTGCATCACGATATGCGTATTGGGCAGGCGCTCATGGATCGCCTCGATCACGTCCATCGCCAGGATTTCGCCGGTGGGCTTGCGCGTGAACTTGTAGGCGCCGTGGCTGGTGCCAATCGCGACGGCCAGCGCATCCACCTTCGTTTCGGCAACGAACTGCTTGGCCTCGTCGGGGTTGGTCAGCAGCTTGTCGCGCGACAGCGCGCCCTCGAAGCCATGGCCGTCCTCGGCCTCGCCCTCGCCGCTTTCCAGCGAGCCGAGGCAACCCAACTCGCCCTCGACGCTGGCGCCGACCCAGTGGGCCATCTCCGTGACCTTCTTCGTCACGCCGACATTGTAGTCGTAGGACGCCGGCGTCTTGGCGTCTTCCTCCAGCGAGCCATCCATCATCACCGAGGTGAAGCCGTGCTGGATCGCGGACAGGCAGGTCGCGGGGTTGTTGCCGTGGTCCTGGTGCAGGCAGATCGGGATGTCCGGATAGAGCGCCTCCAGCCCCTCGATCAGCTTGGCGAGCATGAAGTCGCCGGCGTATTTGCGCGCGCCGCGGCTCGCCTGAATGATGACCGGCGAGCGCGTGTCATGAGCGGCCTGCATTATCGCAAGGCCCTGCTCCATGTTGTTGATGTTGTAGGCCGGCACGCCGTAGCCGTGCTCGGCGGCGTGATCGAGGAGTTGTCTCAGTGTAACTCGTGCCATGATAATCCTCCCATTAACTCAGGCGCGGGCAAGCGCGGAGACACCTGGCAACTCGCGTCCCTCCAGCCATTCGAGAAAGGCGCCGCCCGCGGTTGAAACATAACTGAAGGCATCCGTGACCCCCGCCGCGTTCAGCGCCGCTATCGTGTCGCCGCCGCCCGCAATGCTCGTCACAACGCTTTCGCGCGTGAGCCGCGCCACTTCGCGTGCAACAGCGAAAGTCCCTTCGCCAAACGGCGCTATCTCGAACGCGCCGAGCGGCCCGTTCCACAGCACCGTGTGGCACTCGGCAACGCGCTTGCAGATATCGTTGACGGACTCCGGTCCGATATCGAGGATCATAGCATCATCGGGAATATCCGTCACATCGCGCACCTCGCTCTGAGCGCCCGCGCGCCACGCCGGTGCGGCCACCGCATCCTTCGGGACGAGGATCTGACAGCCACTCTCCTCCGCGCGCATGCTGATCTGCTCGACGGTATCGGCCTCGTCCGGCTCGTGCAGAGATTTGCCGATTCCGCGGCCCTCGACGTGCAGGAAGGTATTGGCCATCGCCCCACCGATCACCAGCAGGTTGACCTTCGCGACGAGGTTCGAGAGCACGTCGATCTTGGTGGAGACCTTTGCCCCGCCGATCAACGCGGCGACGGGCCGGCGCGGCTGCTCCAGCGCCATGGTCAGCGCCTCGATCTCGGCCATCATCGCCGGACCGGCATAGGCGGGCAGGATATGCGCGATGCCTTCGGTCGAGGCGTGGGCGCGGTGCGCGGCAGAGAAGGCGTCGTTGACGTAGATATCGCCAAGTTCGGCAAGCGCGGCGGCGAAGTCCCGATCGTTGGCCTCCTCGCCCGCATGGAAGCGCAGGTTTTCGAGGACGCAGACACCCCCGGGTTCCAGCGCGCTAACGGCGGCCTTCGCCGCCTCGCCCACGCAGTCCGGCGCGAAGGACACGCTGATCGGCGCCAGCATCTCGGCCATCGTGTCGGCGACGGGCTGAAGCGACATGTCCGCGACGCGCTCGCCCTTGGGCCGGCCGAAGTGGGACATCACGATGACCTTTGCGCCGCGCTGCGACAGATCGCGGAGCAAAGGCAGGAGCTGCTCGATCCGCGTCGCGTCTGTGATCTCGCCGTCAGCCATCGGCACGTTCAGATCGGCGCGGACGAGCACGCGCTTGCCCGCCACCTCGGCCGAGTCGATGCTCTTGATTTTCTCAAGCATCGCTGTCTGCTCCGCCTAACCCTGCGCGATTGCGGCGCGAGCCTCTTCGGCGACCCGCTCGGCCGTGATGCCGAAATGCTGGAACAGGTCGCCGGCCGGCGCGGACGCGCCGAAGCTGTCCATGCCGACGAACCGGCCGGACGCGCCGAGCCACTCGTGCCAGCCCAGCACGGCGGCCGCTTCGACGCCGACGCGCGGCGCCGAACCCAGGACCTGATCGCGATAATCGGTGGGCTGCGCCCGGAAAAGCTCCCAGCACGGCATCGAGACGACTGCGGCGCGGATCCCCTCGCCCGCCAGCAAATCCGCCGCCTTCACGGCCAATTCGACCTCCGAGCCGGTCGCGAGCAGCGTCACGTCGCGCGCGGCCTCGGCCTCGCGCATCACGTAGGCGCCGCGCGCGCACAGATTGGCGTCATTGTGCGTCGCGCGCAGGACCGGCAGTCCCTGGCGGGTCAGCGCAAGGATAGACGGTCTGTCCACGCTATTCAGTGCCAGTTCCCACGCTTCAGCGCACTCGACCGAATCCGCAGGGCGGAACACCTGCAGGGTCGGCATCGCGCGCAGCGCCGCAAGATGCTCGATCGGCTGGTGAGTCGGGCCGTCCTCGCCAAGCCCGATCGAGTCGTGCGTCATCACGTAGATCACACGTTGGCCCATCAGCGCGGACAAGCGGATCGAGGGTCGGCAGTAGTCCGTGAAAACGAGGAAGCTGCCGCCGTAAGGCACCACCCCGCCGTGCAGCGCCATCCCGTTCATCGCCGCAGCCATGCCGTGCTCGCGCACCCCGTAATGGATGTAGTTCGCGGTGAAGTCCTCGGCCGAAACGTCGCGGTGCTGCTTGGTCTTGGTGCCGTTGGAGCCGGTGAGGTCGGCCGAGCCGCCAATCAGCGCCGGAAGAGACGGGACCAGCGCCTCCAGCACCTGCTGAGAGGATTTGCGCGTCGCGAGCTTTTCGCCGCCCGCGCTGAAATCGGCCTTTACCTTGCGGATAACCGCCCCAATGTCCTCGCGCGTCGCGTCGTCGATCGGGTCATGCAGGCGGTCGCGCTCCTGCGCGGTGAGGCGGTTTGCGGCCTCCTGCCACGCCTCGAATGTTGCGCGGCTACGCGCCCCGGTCTCGCGCCAGGCGCTGAGGATGTGATCCGGCACCTCGAACGGCCGATGAGTCCAGCCCAACTCGGCACGGGCGGCGGCGATTTCGTCATCCCCCAGCGGCGCGCCATGCGTCTCAGCGGTGCCTTGCTTGTTCGGCGCGCCGTAGCCGATGACCGTGCGGCAGGCGATCAGCGAGGGGCGGCCGGTTTCATCGCGCGCCGCTTCGATCGCCGCTGCGACGGCGTCGGGATCGTGGCCATCAACGCGCGTGGTGTGCCAGCCACAGGCGGTAAAGCGCGCGGCCTGATCGTCCGAAACGGCAAGGTCGGTCGGCCCGTCAATGGAGATGTGATTGTCGTCGAAAAGCACGATCAGCTTGCCCAGCTTGAGGTGGCCCGCCAGCGAGATCGCCTCGTGGCTGATGCCCTCCATCAGGCAGCCGTCGCTTGCCAGCACATAGGTGAAATGATCGACGATGTCGTCTCCATACCGCGCATTCAACAGACGCTCTGCCAGCGCCATACCGACGCTGTTTCCGAGTCCCTGGCCGAGCGGGCCTGTCGTTGTTTCGATGCCGGGCGCATCGCCGTATTCCGGGTGCCCCGCCGTGTGCGAGCCGAGCTGGCGGAAATTCCTGAGCTGATCGATGTCCATACCCGGGTATCCGGTGAGATAAAGCAGGCTATAGAGCAGCATCGAGCCGTGCCCGGCGGACAGCACGAAGCGGTCACGGTCCGGCCAGTCCGGG
This sequence comes from uncultured Hyphomicrobiaceae bacterium, assembly GCA_964346065.1. Lineage (GTDB taxonomy): Bacteria > Pseudomonadota > Alphaproteobacteria > Rhizobiales > Rhodomicrobiaceae > Dichotomicrobium. The sequence goes on along the minus strand of CAYFTI010000016.1, from coordinate 2,367 downwards.
TTTGCGGCGTCAAACTTGAGAAACCGCGTGAACAACACTGTGGCGACATCGGCCATGCCCATCGGCATTCCCGGATGACCCGAATTGGCCGCCTCGACAGCATCCATCGACAACGCGCGGATGGCATTTGCCATGTCTCGCTGCGCGGCTTCCGGCGCGGTCTCCGGTGTGGTGACAGTTTCCGCCATGACTACTTCTCCCGGCCGTTCTGGCGCTTTGCCCCGGTCTTCAGGCACACAAGCGACTGTGCAGGCGCTCGCGCGCCCGGCTGTTTCTAGCGTGTCTTGGAAAGGAATGCACTTCCTCAGATACACCTGTCGCCATTCACGGCGTGGTGATCAAGGCAGAATTTCGCCAGCAACGATGTTTTTTTCGCTGCGGGAACCGCAGCCAGGCTAGTCCTGGTCGTCAGGCGCGATGGCGTTGCGCAGCGGCCGCGGCAGACGGTGCTCCACCGATTTCAGCCAGTTGTCCATGCTGGTCCAGCGGCTGCGCAGCGTGAGGAACTTGTTGCGGATGAATTCGCTGTTCACGATCAGGAGCGAGAGCCCGATGAGGATCATCGCGGCGCCGAAGGGCAGTGGCAGCGGAAGGACGATTGCCCCGGCAATCAGGAAGATGAGCCCTGTGCCCAGCATGACATAACGCCTGAGCTCACCAAGAACAAAACGCGTCATTCGAACCTCTTTAACGGGGACATCGCCATTCTGTCGGGACGGGCCGAGTTTGTCATCATCTTTTAACATTCGCGAGCCGTTGGGGCAGCCACTTTCCGCTTCACAGCGTTAGATAGGGAGCCGTGGGACGCGAATCCATGCCCGCTGTGCCGCGCGGCAAGGCACTGCTCTCTTGTCGATCGCTTACGCCTGGCATATTTCTAGTCGAACAAACCATGACCTATCACGATACTGTTGATACCGCGCATCCGCACCTGGCCAGGACACACGATTGACGGCTCGCCGACCCGCTCATCTACAGGACAGCGCACAATGCCCTGTTCCGACGCATGCCGTGCCGTCGCTCGTTAGACGATCCGCGGTATCAGAATTGCGATCAGGGGCGTGCCGAGGGCGGCTGGCTTGACGGGTGGCCGGGCGCCCTGGAGCGTGGGTGGCTTGCGGAGTGATCGGTGAGCCTTTAAGCCCCCGGTATTTCGTCACGAAGGGTAAAGTGCGCACAAATGAACGAGCAACTCGAACAACTGGCAACGCGCGCGCAAGGACCGCTGCTGTTCTGGGGGCGTTCGCTGCGCAATCCGCGTCAAATCTGCAGCCTGTTCCCCTCCAGCCCTTTTGTCGGGCGCGCCATGACCGATGCCATCGTCCAACGCCCGGCGCCCCATGTCATCGAGCTCGGCGCGGGGACCGGTGCCGTGACGCGCCAGATCATCCGCAATGGCGTCGCGCCCGAAAACCTCACGCTTGTCGAGCTTGATGCCGCGCTCGGCGGCCATCTGCAGCGCAGCTTTCGCGGGGTCGACGTGATGGTCGCACCGGCCCAGCAGGTGGCAGAACTTTGGCGGGAGCGTCAGGGGCCGCCAGTCGGGGCGATCGTGTCCACCCTGCCCATGCGCCTGTTCCCCAAGCCGATGATCCGATCGATCATGAAAAGCAGCTTTCAGGTGCTGGTCCCCGGCGGGGTATTCGTGCAGTTCACCTACCGCGAGAGCAGCCCGGTACCGATCCGGCTGGCAAGAGCGCTCGGGCTGAAAGCCCAGAGGCGGTGTCTGGTCTGGGCCAATCTGCCGCCCGCCGCGATCTGGAGCTATGAGCGCGCCGCCTGAGCCGGCTACGATCCGCCACAGCTTGACGCTTGGGGAAAGTGACTCGCCTGCGCGCGTAGCACGTTGCGCAAGGGCAACAGAAAGCCGGAAAAAGTCATCCTCAGCTTGCACGCGCCCGCGAATGGCGGCAACCATTAGTTGTATCGCAACAATTCGAATGCAGATATCGAGTCTGCCTGTGTGTTGGTCAGTTTGCCGGTTTTCCGGTCAGAAACGGTAGGCGCCGGGTCGTGAAGAGGGATCCCGACTCAACCTTGCGCTGCAACCAGGCGAGCGCCATGGGAATTTCGCAAACTTGGCATTCTTCGGCAGAGGTGAATAGGCTTCCGGTTTAACGGCTAAAGCTGGCGGGTCAGGCTCGCCGATTGTGACAGGCCCGAGTTCAAGGGGGATAAGAATACATGCCAGGAGGAAACGAATTCGCGCGTTGGGGGGTTGCTGGCGCGGCACTCTGCGCGGGTCTGGTTTTCACGACGTCCGCCTTCGCGGGCGCGTTCGCGGTGCGCGAGCAATCAGCCTACTATCAAGGCATGTCATTCGCGGGCGCCGCGGCGGGCGATGACCTCAGTTCGATGTTCTGGAAC
>CAYFTI010000015.1:0-27093 GCA_964346065.1 uncultured Hyphomicrobiaceae bacterium | reverse complement strand
TCCTCCGGAGGATTGTCCAGCGCCGGGGCATCGAGCGCGGCAAACACATCGCGGGTCGGCAGCAGGACGCCCGGATTGACCAGAACGCCGTGCAACGGTGGAAACCTGTCCATCGGCGCGAGCTTCTCGCCCAGTCCGCGCACCCAAGCCGCCCGTGCCTCGAGGCACACCGGTATATCCGCGCCAAGCCGGGCAAGATCAGGCATAAGCCGCTCGCGCCAACCGGAACTGCATGAATTCGCTCGGGCCAACAGGCGTATCGCGGCAGCAGCGTCCGAAGAGCCGCCACCGATCCCGCCTGCCACCGGAAGCTGCTTGTCGAGCCGGAAATCACCGCCACGAGCCTCAGGTTCGCAAGCCAGGAACGCGCGCGCCGCCTCGAGAACCAGGTTGTCGCCGTCTATCGCGCCCGCGTAAGGCCCCTGGCTTCGCAGTCGAATCTCGCGGCTGTCACCGCGCTGAAATCCGAGCGTGTCACCGGCATCCGCGAAAGCGATCAGGCTTTCGATCTCGTGGTAGCCGTCTGCCCGGCGCCCCCGGATTTCAAGGCTGAGGTTGATCTTGGCAGGGGCGAATTCGTGCTGCACCGCGGGACCGTCCTCGGGCATCTCGGTTCCCGTCCCGCCCCGCGCGCGGCTACTGGACGCTTGCTGCGCCGGACTCGTCGAGTTCGGCCTTGCGGTTGCCATCGTCCAGCCCGTTGGCGAGCTTCTCCTCGATCTGTTTGCGGTCTTCCGGCTCCGGATCAAGGCTCAACGCGTTCTTCCACTGGAAGCGCGCCTCGCGTTTGCGCCCAACCTGCCAATAGGCATCGCCCAGATGATCATTCAGGGTGGGGTCTTCCGGGCGCAGTTCCACCGCCTTTTCCAGATGCTCAACCGCCTTGTCGTACCGGCCCAGTTTGTAGTGCGCCCATCCCAGGCTATCCACGTAATACCCGTTGTTCGGCTCGCGCCGCACGGCTTCGCGGATCATGTCCATGGCCTTTTCCAGGTACAGATCCTGATCGACCCACGAATAGCCGAGATAGTTCATCACCGACGCCTCGTCGGGATTCAGCTCCAGCGCCTTCTCCAGATCAGCTTCCGCCATGTCCCACTGCTTCAAGCGCTCGTAACAGATCCCCCGCGCGTAGTAGTACATCCAGTGCTCCGGCGACGGCGTCCCGATGATCTCGATGGCCCGCGAGTAATATTCCGCCGCTCGCGCATAGTCTTCCCGATCGCGCAGAATGTTGCCGACAGCCTGAAGCACGCGCGGCTTGTCATCCGTTGCATCCAACAAACCGGGCAGCCGTAATGTCTGGCCCGGCTTGATACCCCCGGATTCGGACAGGAGATCGTCATTGTTCCGCAATATCTGCGTGTAGCGGTCCCCGCTGCCGTAATGGCGCTGCGCAATATCCCACAGCGTATCGCCCTTCTTCACTTCGATCGCCTTCTCGGTGAGCAGGGCAATGCCGTCCTCGCTGCGGTCCAGGGCATTCAGGATAAACGCCGCACGTATTTGCGCGTCCAGGTACAGCGGCGATCCGAGGCCGACATCGCGGTATGCCTCCAGCGCCGCCTCCAGGCGCTTGTCGGATGTTTCGATCTCGCCGAGCATATGGCTGGCCTGATCGAGGTCCGGACGGGTGTAGAGCGCCAACTGCAGATAAAACCGCGCAGGAGACGTCGCCTGTTCGCTGGCCAGCACACCGCCAATCCCGAAATACACCTCGGCGAGGCCCTCCCGCGCCGACGTCACCAGCAGTTTCGGGTCATCCGCCTTCTTCAGCTTGGCGTAGAGATCGCTCAGCCTCCCGTCGGCACTCTGCGTATCGTTGTAAGGGCCCAGTATCTCTTCCAACAGCTTGTCATCGCCGCGGGCCGCCGCATGGCGCGCATATGCTTCGACGAGCCGGCGATTGTTCGAATGACGCTTGAAGACGCGCTGGTAATTCTCCCGAGCCTTCTCCGGCTGTCCGGCGAGGTCCGCCGCAAGGGCCCGATGAAGCTGCTGGAAATAACCGGAGCTATCGGCGTTTGGCGCGACTGAAAGTGTCTGAAGCGCCTGGTCGCGGCGACCGCTACCGAATTCAGCCCATGCCCGCGCCAGTTGGTCCGTCAGCTTGATGATCGGGCTGTCGCTGACGGTTTGAAACCGGCTGATCGCCTGATCGTACTGTCCACGCTTCAACGCATCGGTGCCCAGAAGCAGGAGCGCGAAACCGGACGTGCTCGCACTGCCGTCCGTCAACCGGCGCGCGAGCGACACCGCCTCGGACATGTTGCCCGCCGCCAACTCAGTCTTGAATGCTTCGCCGAGCATGTCGTCGTTGTCCGGGTCTCGCGCCAGCGCGCGGCGAAAATACTCAGCCGCTTCCTCGAAGTTCTTTTCCTCACTGGCGACCCGCCCGGCCAGATAACTGCCGAGCAGAGAAAAACCATTCGACCATTGCAGGAGGTCGGAATAGTCACGCTGGCTGCGCGCCTCGGCACTGGCAAACGCCAAGCTGCCGGCCAGCACAACGGCGAACACGGGGAGCGCCCGGGTGACAAAAAGCGATTGAAGACGAAGCAAAAGGCAACTCCTAAGGCCGTTAAGCGCCGCAGGCATAGGGTTCACGCGTCTCACGCGATGATACGGCTTGCAAGTATAACACCATATCAAGCGCCTCAACCAGCATAGCCTTAGGTGTGGACAGGCCGGCCTTCCGGCCCTCCGCGCTCCGGCACCTTGTCCCCGAGAGCAGGGCCGGACGCGTCGCGGAACTGTCAGGTCGCGGAGTCGTCGTCAGGCTCGTTCGACCGAAGAGGTAACCGGTCTGCTTTGGGAGCCGCTGAAGCCTCGTCCGGCAACACCCATGGCTCCGGGTCGTCCCCGGCTTGGGCCGCGCTGTCTCCCGCCGACTGCTCGGCCTGGGCGTCCGGGCCTGGCTCCTGTGCTGGTTGCTCAGCCGTCACGGACGCAGCCAGAACCGGTCGTGCCGGCTCTTCGCGCGCCCCGCTCGTGGCGGCCGCCTCTTGCTCCTGCGCCGTTAGTTCGGCTTCGTCTGACCGGCGCGGACGCGTCACCTCGTCCGACGCAGCGGCGACATCGGTCTTTTCGCCGGCCAGCCGCGCGAGGATGGTCTGGGCGTCCAGCTTGCGATGCGGCGGACACGCCTTGTTCGGATCAGGTTTTACGACGTCACCGTAAAACTCTGCATTGACCAGGTAGCGTTTCTCGCAAACGTGAATGCGCGGCTGCACGCGCGTCTTCTCGAACGCATCGTAGCCGGCTTTCAGTGTCTGCCAGAAACCGTACCAGCGATTGTCGCGTTGACGCGCCATGTTCTTTGCCGTCATGCGGAACGGGAAGGCGTGAACGTGGAATTGCCGCTGTCCGCCCTCGAACGCCTCGCGCGCAATCGCATAGATTTCCTCGATGAGCGCATCCGTCATCGCGTAGCACCCTGCCGAGGAGCAGTCTCCGTGCACCATCAAGTGCGCGCCCGTGCGCCCGTGCGCGGCATCGAAGCGGTTCGGATAGCCGAGATTGAACGAGAGGTGATAGTTGCTGTTGGGGTTCATTCGCCCGGGGCTGACGGTATAGAAACCTTCAGGGGCCTGCTTGTCGCCTTGCTTGAGTTTCGGCCCGAGTTCGCCGGAGTAATTGCAGATCGGGTAGGTCTTGAAGAGGTGGAAGCGCTGGTCGTCCTTCTTTTTCCAGATCTCAAGCTCCGCCTCTTCCTTGAAGATCCGCACCAGGATCGGCGCATCCTGAGTCATGCCCAGTTTGGCGAGGCGGGCCTGGGCGGCGGCCGGGACCGGCTTGAGATGCGGCGCGGTGGCCTCCCCGAGGCATCCGCTCAAGCCGACAGCCGCGAGCAGAAGAACAGACACCGTCAGAAAACGGCGCAAAGGCAGGCCAACCATGCGAAAGTCCCCGGCAATATGCAAAGCGCTCGACCCTGAGGGCACCGCGCAGGCTGGCCGCGCAATGCCAGTCGTTTTCGATTCCCTAGCACGCGATGGTTACCCGGCTATAAATCATTCGTGTCAATTTTGTGAGGCGAATCACAGGTTTGGTCACAGTCGCGTGATGAACACCTGCCGGCGCTCAGAGATTGCGCCCGATTGCCAGGAACTTGTCTTCTCGCGCGCGGCGCAGCCGCTCGCCCGAGACGTCGTCATACTCGGCCAGCGCGTTCTCAAGCGCATGACCCACGCGGGCGATCGTCTCGTCGCGTGAGCGGTGTGCGCCGCCCAACGGTTCGGGAATGATCTCGTCGATAATGCCAAGACTATAAAGATCCTGCGCCGTGATCTTCATGTTCGTCGCCGCCTCCTGCGCCCGCGCCGAATCATGCCAAAGGATCGAGGCCGCCGCCTCCGGCGAGGCGACCGTGTAGATCGAATGCTCCAGCATCATCACCCGGTTGGCCGTCGCGATGGCGACCGCGCCGCCGGAACCGCCCTCCCCGATGACCACGGCCATCATCGGCGTATGAAGCGCCAGGCAGCGCTGGGTGGACCGCGCGATCGCCTCGGCCTGTCCGCGCTCCTCCGCGCCGATGCCGGGGTAGGCGCCCGCCGTATCGACCAGCGAGATCACCGGCATGTTGAACTTCTCGGCCATGTCCAGAAGGCGCACGACCTTGCGATAACCCTCCGGGCGCGCCATGCCGAAGTTGTGGTGCAGCCGTGATTCGGTGTCGGCGCCCTTCTCATTGCCAACCACCATCACCGGCCGTCCGCGAAACCGCCCCATACCCGCGACGATCGCCGCGTCCTCGCCAAAGTACCGATCGCCTGCGAGCGGGGTGAAATCCGTGATCAACGCGCGGATGTAATGGAGCATGTGCGGGCGGTCGGGGTGGCGTGCGACCTGCGTCTTCTGCCACGGTGTCAGCGAGGCGTAGGTCTCGCTGAGGGCCTCGCGGGCCTTGGTTTCGAGCTGCGCGATCTCGTCCTGAAACTCGACCGAACCGTCCTCATCGGCCAGCGCCTTGAGTTCTTCGATCTTGTTTTCAAGTTCCGCGATCTGTTTTTCGAAGTCGAGATAGGTTCGCATGGACATGACAAGCCGCCAGCATTGGCTCCCCTGGTTGGCCGCGACGTTTGGCGGGTGACGGTGGCGCTGTCAAGCCGCCCTCAGGTGCGCGCCCATGCCGATACACCCGCCGTCTGCGAGGTAACCACGTCTTTCGCCAGCGGATGATGCGTATTGATGATTTCGCGCAGGCGCTCTTCCAAGACGTGAGTGTAGATCTGTGTGGTGGATATATCGGCGTGGCCGAGCAGTTTTTGAACAGCCCGCAGATCCGCGCCGCGCTCAAGCAGATGGGTGGCAAAGGCGTGGCGCAGGACGTGGGGCGACAACTTCGCGGGATCGAGACCGGCTTCGCGCCCTAGCGCCTTCAACTCTTGCGACAGGCGCTGGCGCGTGAGATGGCCCGCGCGCCCCCAGGAGGGAAATAGCCAGTCCTGCTGGCGCCCGCCGCGCGTTGGTAGCTGACCCAGGTAATCCTCCAGTGCCGAGACCGCCGCGCCATTGAGCGGCACGATGCGTTCGCGCCCACCCTTGCCACGGATCGTCAGAACACGCTTGTCCCCGGCAAGCGCCGCGCGCGGCAGGGACACGAGTTCGCTCGCGCGCATCCCGGTTGCGTACAGGATTTCCAGGAGGCAATGCAGCCGTACAGCCCGCTTGCGCTCGCTCGGCTCGGCTTTCAGCTTCCGGGCTTTCGCCGTCGAGAGCAGCAGATCGACCTCGGCCATGCTCAGGGTCTTGGGGAGTGCCGGCCGTCGGCGCGGCCCCTCCAGAAGGGTGGCGGGGTTGTCCGCGCGGACTGTTTCGCTCAGGAGGAACGTGTAGAACTGCTTGATCGCCGACAAGCGCCGCGCGCGCGAGGACATGGCAAGACCTGCTTCGCCGAGCCGCGCCATGTAAACGCGGAGATGCTCAACATCGGCCGCACGGAGGCTGGCTCCCTGGTCAGCAAGAAACGCGCCGAGATGAGCAAGGTCGTTGCGATAGGCTGAGAGGGTATTGGCCGAGGCGCCCTTTTCCGCGCTCAGCATATCCAGAAAACGCTCGAGATCAGGATCCGGAAAGACCCTGCGCGCTGAAGTATGACCGGCATCCGAACCTGTCGGGTCCGGCTGCGTTTCGCCATCAGCCCTGTTCGGCGGTCGAACCGTCACGGGAACTCCATGCTGAAAACGGGCCACGCCTCACGCGTGACCGCGATCCGATTATTTCAGCTCGATATTGCGGACCGGCTTGGTGATTTCTTTTTGATCCGGCGGGAAATATTTAGGAAGAGCGTACATGGCACCGTAAAATAAAGCAACGACCAATCCGACAATAAACAAGAACCTGAACAGTGTCGGCATGCTGATCTCCCAACCGATGACCCAAGCGGGCCGCGACTATGGCTGGCCCGAGCCCTGCTGATTTGTCAAGCTCGCGGGGCGAAAAAGTTTGCCATGACCGCGCAGTTATGGAACCGTTTTGCCAAGCCGCGTCGCGAAGCCTTTCAAACCCGCCAATCTTCTGGAAATCATGTCCGCGAAGTCGAACGCGTCCGATCCGTCCCTTTCCGCCGGCAGCGACCCGCAAGCTCGTCGCATTCGTTCCGCCCTGGAACGAAAAAGCCTTGTGCTGATCGGCCTGATGGGCGCCGGCAAAAGCGCGATCGGCCGGCGACTGGGCAAGCGTCTGGGCTTGTCATTCGTCGATGCCGACAAGGAGATCGAGGCCGCAGCCGGCAAGTCCGTAACAGAGATTTTCAACGATCACGGCGAGGACTACTTCCGCGATGGAGAGCGCCGCGTGATTGCGCGCCTTCTCGAAAACGGGCCGGTCGTGCTGGCAACGGGCGGCGGCGCCTACATGAACGAGGCGACGCGTGCGGAAATTGCCGACAAGGGCCTTTCGATCTGGCTCAAGGCCGATCTGGAAACCCTGATGGAGCGGGTGTCCCGTCGTGACACACGCCCCCTGCTTCAGGCCGGCGATCCGCGGCAGATCATGCAAACGCTGATGGACGAGCGCTATCCCGTCTACGCCAGCGCGGACATCACGATTGAAAGTCGCGACGTACCCCACGAAATAATCGTGGAAGAGATCGTCGAGGCCGTCGCGGCGCGCGTGCTTCCCGGTGAGGCTGGCCAGGACGATGCTTCCTCCGGCTAGAAACAATGCCTGACACCCAATGAGCCAATCCCCGTCCGTTTCCTCTGCCCCTGTCGGCGAGACCCGCGCCGTCACGGTGGCGCTCGACCAGCGCAGCTACCCGATCCATATTGGAGCCGGCCTTCTGGGCAGTGCGGGCGAAATCATCGCGCGCGCCGGCGCATGGCGGCGCTGTGCCGTGGTTACCGACGACACGGTCGCCGGGCTTCATCTCGATACGCTTCAGCGAAAGCTTGTCTCAGCCGGCCTCGGGGTTGAGCCGGTCGTGGTCCCCGCGGGCGAGGCCAGCAAGAGCTTTGACCAGCTCGCGCCGCTGTGCGAGGCGCTGCTGGAACGCGGCATCGAGCGCGGCGACGCCGTCATCGCACTCGGCGGCGGCATGATTGGCGACCTGGCCGGGTTTGCCGCGAGCATCCTGCGCCGGGGCGTGGCGCTCGTGCAGGTCCCGACCACGTTGCTCGCGCAGGTCGACAGTTCCGTGGGCGGCAAGACCGGGATCAACACGCCGCAGGGCAAGAACCTCATAGGAACCTTTCATCAACCGCGCCTTGTGATCGCCGATACCGACACCCTCGACACGCTTCCCGCGCGCGAACTGCGGGCGGGATATGCCGAGGTCGTCAAATACAGCCTGCTCGGCGATGCCGGCTTCTTCGCCTGGCTGGAGGTCAACGGGCTTGCGCTTTTGCGCGGCGATCGCCGGGCCCGTGCCGACGCCATCGAAAAAAGCTGCCGGATGAAAGCGGAGATCGTCGCGCGGGACGAGCGTGAGTCCGGCGAGCGTGCCTTGCTCAATCTGGGCCATACCTTCGCCCACGCCCTGGAGACGTGGGCTGGCTATTCCGGTGACCTTCTCCACGGCGAGGCGGTGGCGATCGGCATGGGGCTGGCCTTTAAGCTGTCAGAACACCTCGGCCTGTGCCCGCCGGGGCGCCATGAGCGCGTTCTGGCCCATCTGCGCGAGGTGGGGCTGCCCGTCGCGATCGAGGAGCTCGGCGCGGCCGGACGCGGCATCCCGGAGCCGGCCGAACTCATCACGCACATGATGCAGGACAAGAAGGTCGCCGCCGGCCGCCTCACCTTCGTCCTGGCGCGCGATATCGGCGAAGCGTTCACCAGCCGGGAGGTGCAGACTGACGATCTCAAGCGCCTGCTTTCGGAGGAATGCCGGGGATCATGATACTGGAAATCGTGCTGACGTCTCTTGCGATTGTCGTGCTCCTGGCCCTGTCAGGCTTCTTTTCCGGATCAGAAACTGCCGTCACGGCGACGTCAAGGGGCCGGATGCATACGCTTGCCCGGGAGGGCGACAAACGCGCCGAATCGGTCAACCGGCTCATCAAGAACCAGGAACGCTTCCTCGGGGCCATCCTGCTGGGAAATAATCTTGTCAACGTGCTCGGCTCGGCGCTTGCGACAAGCCTGTTTCTGCGGTTGTTCGGGCAGGCGGGCGTGGCTTACGCCACTCTGGTGATGACCGCACTGGTCGTCATATTCGCCGAGGTGATGCCCAAGACCTATGCCATCGGCAACGCGGACCGCTATGCCCTCGCCGCTGCGCCCGTCCTGTCGGCCCTCGTGCGGGTGTCCGCGCCGATTACCGTGGGCGTACAGGTTTTTGTCTCGAAAGTCCTGACCTTCATGACCAAAGGGCAGGCCGAAGATCATTTTTCCCCGCGCCAGGAGATACGCGGCGCGATCGACCTGCATCACCGTGCCGGCCATGTCGTGAAACACGACCGCGACATGCTCGGCGGCGTGCTTGACCTGCCCGATCTCACCGTGTCGGACATCATGGTCCATCGCACCAAGATGCAGACGATCAATGCGGACATTCCTCCCGAGCAACTCGTCGAGGAGGTCCTGCATAGCCCTCACACGCGGCTGCCGATCTGGCAGGGCGATCTCGACAACATTGTCGGCATCGTTCACGCGAAGGCGCTTCTGCGCGCCGTGCAGCAGAGCCAGGGCGACATGAGCATGATCGAAATCCTGTCGGTCGCGTCGGAACCCTGGTTCGTGCCCGACACGACCAGCCTGAAGGATCAGCTCAACGAGTTCCTCAAGAAAAAGGCGCATTTCGCGCTGGTCGTCGACGAATACGGCGAGGTCATGGGTCTCGTCACGCTGGAGGATATTCTCGAGGAGATCGTCGGTGAGATCGCCGACGAGCTGGATACCGCCGTCACCGGCATTCGCCCCCAGCCGGATGGCAGCATCATCGTGGACGGCACTGTCCCGATCCGTGATCTCAATCGAATGCGCGACTGGAACCTGCCGGACGACGAGGCCACGACAATCGCCGGTCTGGTAATCCACGAAGCCGAGACCATCCCCGACCAGGGACAGGTCTTCCGGTTCCACGGCTTCCGTTTCGAGATCATGAGGCGCCAGCGCAACAAGATCACGCAGTTACGCATTTCACCCGTGCAGTCGTCGCCGCGCATGAAGGCTTAGACGACCCGGCCCCGGTCGCGCGCCGCTTTCGCGATACCTGGCTCAAGCGCACGCCCGCCCGCCGCGCCGAGATCGAAGAGTATTATCGCGTCGCGCCGGGCATCGTCGCCAAGATCCAGGCGCGCCCCAACGCCCGGTCGCTCCTGATGAGGCTTTATGCCTTCCACATCCTGCCGACCTGCCTGCTCGCCGGCTTAGGGCTTAACCGTCTGGCTCACTGGCGCTACCGACGAATGGTCGCAAGTCTGGAGCGGCGATTCTGCTGAGCATCCCACCGCGGCAAGCGACATGCCTGGGAGTCACGCCGCCGACTTCTTGCGGATTTTCGGGCGCTGGCGGAACGTGTGCTGCTCGATATAGGCCATCACCGCCTCGGCCACTGTCTCGCCCACCACGGATTCGATGCCCTGCAGGCCGGGGCTGGAATTGACCTCGAGGATGAGAGGCCCGCTCTTCGAGCGCAGCAGATCCACGCCAGCGAATTTCAGCCCCATCCGCCTCGCGGCCTTGACGGCGACACGGCGCTCTTCGCGCGAGATCTTTACGGGCATCGCGGAGCCGCCCGAGTGCAGGTTGGAGCGGAAGTCCTCGCCCCCGGAGACCCGGCGCATCGCGGCGATCACCTTGTCATCCAGCACGATGCAGCGAATGTCCTGGCCAGCCGCGTCCGCAACGAACTGCTGAACCAAGAAGTTCGCCTCGGCGTTGCGGAATGCGTCAATGATCGAGGCCGCCGCCTTCTTCGTGTCCGCCAGTACCACGCCGCGCCCCTGCGTGCTCTGGAGCAGCTTGACTACCAGCGGGGGACCGCCGACCATGTCGATCAGGTCGTCCGTGGTGTGCGGCGAACTGGCGAAGGCGGTCTGCGGCATGGGAAGCTGGCTCTCGGCCATGATCTGGTGAGCCAGCAGCTTGTTGCGGGAATTGCTGATCCCCCGCCCGGAATTGAGACAGAACGCTTTTGTCAACTCGAACTGGCGCACCAGCGCCGTCCCGTATTCGGTGATCCCGGAACCGATCCGCGGGATCACGGCATCGAATTCCTGAAGCGCCTTGCCGCGATAATGGACTGCCGAGGCGATCCGGTTGATGTTGATGTAACAGCCGAGCGTTTCCAGCGTCTCGATGACATGTTCGCGAGCTTCCGCCGCCTTGATGAAGCGCTGGTTGGAATAATTCTTTGGCTCCATCGTCAGAAGCCCGATGCGCAACGGCCGATGATCGATGGGCTGCTTGGCAACCGTGTCATAGACCTTGTAGTCGAGATGGCCCTGGTAAAACTCGCCCCATGGCTGAACGACCGCCTCGATCGCCTCCAGCGCGGTCCGGCCGATCAGCATCCGGTGCGTCATGGTCTCGCGGTTGGACAGCGAGATTTCTATGGGCCACTCCCGCTCGCCGATACGGATGGGCGTACGAATGATATAGCGTAGCTCGGATTTGCCGTTCGAACTGACGACCTGGCGGCGATCGAGCACCTTTGCGGTGCATTTCACCTCAATATCTTCGCGGCCTTCCACGGGGTGCACCCAGAAACGTACGCGGGGATTGTCTTCCGGCCCGAAGGTCTCCAGGCGGAACGCGTGAAGCGCTGATGTCCGCGCTCCCGTATCAACCTTCGCCTTGATCGCTGGCAGACCGAGCTTGGGCAAGGCTGCCCACTCACGCCAGCCGATCATGAAATTCTGCATTTCCGACCCCTGATCTTCAGATGAATTGGCGTTATGAGGCATAGGCAAAGCAAATCCGCTCTCGATAACTCATAGGCGATTTTGGCTCGCGGACGGGTTAACGGCCGCTAGCAGGGCGCCTGCATGCAACGGCCGGCATGGCCGCACGATCATCGAAAGTTGCCGTGAGTACCGGGTCGTGGTCTCGCCGCGCGCGCGTAATGCGAATGCCCCAGGTCGAGGCGCGATAGGGCGGGATTTGTGATTTCTTTCGCAGAACGCGTATCCGGCTAGTTGCACCCAGCCAATGGCCAGGTGGCACCATGATTACATTAAAGATTATACATAATTCGCCGAAAATGTACACCTCACCAATGCTGGGGGCCTCCCAACTCGGCTCAGCGAAACGCCACAGGCACCGGGCGGGGAGGGGTCGGTCACGAGAGCCTACAAACCCTGGAAAAGGCCGGCCAGTCCAAGGCCTCCCGCCGCTGCCAGCATCGCCAGCCCGGCCCCGGATTGCCCCTCGCGAACCAGTCGAGTGAAGAGCCGCACAACAAGGACCGCCCCGCTGGCGCCGTACGGGTGGCCGAGCGCAATCGCGCCGCCTTGTGGGTTGACGCTCTCATGGCGCAGGTCCAGCGCGTTCATCGTTGCCAATACCTGCGAGGCGAAGGCTTCGTTGAACTCGACCGCCGCGAAGCTCTGAGCGCCAGGCAGTCGCGCACGCAGCCGCGTTACGGCCGGGACCGCCCCGAGCCCAAGTTTTGCCGGATCGACCGCACCCGCCGACGCATCGATGAGAGCCAGCGCCGGCGGGCATCCGAGGCGCGCATGCAGCGCCGGCGAGACCATGACCAGGGCCGCCGCACCATCGCTCACGGGACAGCTGTTGCCCGCCGTCACCGTGCCGCCAGGGACCAGCGGAGCCGCGCGCGCGAGAACCTCGGGCCGCAGCCCCGGCTTCGGCCCCTGATCGGGCTCCTCGCCAGCGCCGAGTGCGACAATCTCGGCATCGAAGCAGCCCGCCTGCGCCGCTGCGACGGCGCGTTCATGGCTCGTGAGCGCATAGGCGTCCTGCGCCTCGCGGCTGATCCCGCATTCGCGGGCGACTCGCTCCGCCGAGTCGATCATCTGCCGGTCGCCGCCCGCGCCCGGTGCGAACTGCGCCTCGCCGAAGAAGCGCGGCAGCCCGCGATAGAGCGAAGCCGGTTTTTCGACGCGCCAGGGCGCAGTCGAGGGGCTCTCCGCGCCGCCTGCGATAACAGCCTCCGCGGCCCCAGTCTGGATCTGTCGCGCGCCAGTCACGATCGCGTCCAGTCCCGAGGTGCACTGCCGGTCAAGGGTCATGGCCGGCACGCTCTCGGGCAGGCCGGCGCTCAGCGCGATCAGCCGGGCCGGGTTGCCGCCCCCGCCCGCGGCGTTGCCCATGATCACTTCGGAAATGTCACCGGGCTCCAGTTCGCTGTCGCTCAGCGCGGCTTCGACAGCCGTAGCGCCAAGCCTTTCGACCGGCGAGGCCCGATGCATCCCGCCGACAAATCCGAGGGCGGTGCGCCGCGCGGCTATGATGATCGCCCGGCTCATTCCAGGGCCTCGTAGGCCGGATCGCCGCGCATCAAGGCCTGGCGCAGCGCCTCGACGGCTACCTTGCCAGAGCGCGTTTCAGGCAGCGAGTCGGCGCGAAAGAATGTCTGCGGCGTCAGGCGCGCCCCAAGCCGTTCGCGGCAATGCGCGCTGAGGCCCGCGCGGTTGGCCCGTCCATTGCGCGGCACCACCACGGCGGCCAGGCGCTGTCCGCGCTTCGCATCGTCCAGCCCGACGACAGCGGCACCGGCCACGTCGGCGTGCGTGAGCAGGGCCCGCTCGATCGCTTCGGGATGGACTTTCAGGCCCTTGACGTTGATGATCCGGTTCGCGCGGCCCTTCAGATAGAGGACCTCATCCGCCACCACGCCCGCATCGCCCGCCGTGACCCAGCCGCCCGGCGCAATGGCCTCCGGCCCGCCGACATAGCGCGCAAAGGTCATCGGGCTGCGCACCCAGACGGTGCCGCTCTCGCCCGGCGCGCAGCTTCGCCCGTCGGGGTCGCGGATCTCGGCCTCCACGCCGGGGAACAGCCGCCCGACCGAGCCGGGTGGCGCGGGCGCGCGCGTGCTGACATAGCTGACATAGCTGGTTTCGGAGGAGCCGTAACCCTCCACCAAATCGACCCCGGGCAGCGCCGCCTCTACGCCGGCGCGCATCTCCGCCGACAACTTCGCGCCGCTGGAGAAGATGCGTCGCACACGCGCTCGCCATGCCGTCTCGCGGCTTTTCATCAGCGACTCGAGCATGGCGGGGACCACATACAGCACGCTGGCGCCGGATGTCGCCATCTCCCGCGCCACGCGCGCCGGCCTGAACGGCTGGCACAGCATAACCGTCATGCCCCGGCACAGGGCGTGGACGGCGCCGAAGAGGAACAGCGAATGGCTCAGATCGCCGGGAATCGCGACGCGATCCTCCGGCGAGAACTCGAAAACCAGCTCGGCCGTCTCGAACGTCGCGAGCCAGGAGCGGTGCGTGCGCGCGAAGATTTTGGGCGTGGCTGTCGTACCGGAGGTCAGGCCCCAGTAGAATTCCGTCTCCGCCGATACCTCTGGCAATTCGGCAGGTTCCATCCGCTCCGGCAACGCGGTCAGATGAGCCGCCGGTTTGGCCCGCGCCAGCGCCTGCTCGGTCGTCCCTGTCGGTGCGTCCGGATCGAGCACGAACGCTGCGCGTCCGAGCGCCGCGGCGGCAAAGAACGCTGTCAGGGTCTGCGCAGGAGATGCGATCGACAAAGCGAGCGGTCCGGCCGGGAGTGCCTGAAAGCTGCCCGCCACGCCGCGCACGCGTCGGGCAAATTCACGGAGGCTGAGCGCGCTCTCCCCGCCGATCAGCGCGGGTTTTTCCGGAGTCGCCCCCGCCGCCGCTTCCATCTCGGTGAAGATCGTTGTCATTTAAGAGCGCGCGCTTTCGATCAGCGGATAGCCCCGTCGCACGAACACAGCCGCCAGCGCCGCGATCCCGGCCTTGATGATGTCACCGGGAATGAACACCGCTGAACCGGCCGCCGCCTGTACGAGGCTGAGATCGCCCATCAGCGCTACGCCGGGAATGCCGAGCGCGTAGACCACGCCGATGCCGCCGACAACGTTGATGAGAAACGAACGTACAACGTCGAGCCGCCGCCAGAACCGCTCGGTCAGCCAACCGATCACGAAAGCGGAGATTGGGAAGGCCAACAGGAACCCCGCGCTCGGGGAGAACAGCAGCACCCCAAGTCCGCCGCGCCCGCCGGCGAGCACTGGCAGACCCGCAGCAACGAGGCCAATGAACAGCAACAGCGCCAGCCCGCCACGCGACGCGCCCAGGATGGAGCCGGCGAGCATCACACCGAGGAACTGCGCGGTGATCGGCACGGGGATGACGGGCAGCGTGACCGGCGGTACCAGCCCGAGCACGGCGGTGATGGCGGCAAACAGCGCGATATAGACGATGTCGTTGACCCGCATGACGCCTCCCTATCTGCGGTTTTCGAACCCGCGCGCCTCGACCGCATCGGCCAGCGTGCCGGCCATGCGCAGCGTCTTGATCAGCAGCGGGCCGACGGCGAACAGCCCCGGCGAGCGTGCCCCGCGCGCGCGCCGTGCCGCCTGAATCTCACGGTAATCGGCCAGCAGCACCGGAATGAACCGCACTGCGAGCGCCGCGGCCAGGCCGACCTTATGCGGGTTGACGCCGAGTGGGCGGGCCACGGCGGCAGCGCGCGCGAAGGTGTCGATCATTGCGGAAAATGGCGTAGTGAGCGTCACCAGCGCGGCGAGCAGCACCAGCGTGACGATGCGTAGCCCAATCGCGGCGGCGGCCAGCGGCCCGGCCACAAACCATTGGAACACACAGATCGCCGCCACCAGCACAATCACCGGCCCCAGCGCCCGCGCGATCTCACCGACCGGGAGGCGCGCTAATGGATAAAGCATCACAACCAAAGCGAGCGCACCCGTCTGCCACGCCAACCCCGGCAGAAAGAACGCTCCGGCACCCGCCACGGCCAGCCCGGCGAGCTTCGCGCCCGGCGCCAGCCGATGCAGCGGGCTTTCGCGGTGAATGTAAAGCGCGATCATGTCTCGACCCGTTCCTGATAGCGCGCGATCACGTCACGCGGCGCGCCATCTGCGACGACCGCGCCGGCTGCGAGCAGAATGGCGCGATCATAATCCGCGACGAGATCAAGGTCATGGGTGATTGTGATCACCTGCTGCGGCAGTTCCGCGATCACCCTGGCAATACGCGCGCGATTGCGTCTGTCAAGCGATGTCATCGGCTCGTCGAAGACGATGGTGCGCGGCTGCATGACCACGACCGAGAGGATGCTGAGCAGCTTCTTCTCACCGCCGCTGAGCAGATGCGCGGGCTGGGTGCGCTTTTCCGCCAGCCCGTAGCGGCTCAGCAGGTCATCGACGCGCGTGGCGACCTCGGCGCGCGGCAGGTTCATGTTGCGCGGCCCGAAGGCGAGGTCTTCCTCCACGGTCGGCATGACGATCTGATGCTCCGGGTTCTGGAACACGAGCCCCACCGCCGCGCGCGCCGCTGCCGGATCGTCGCGGGTCGAGACCCGGTCGATCCGCACTTGGCCAGCGCGTGGCAGCAAAAGGCCGTTGAGCATCCGCGCAAGCGTGCTCTTGCCCGAGCCGTTATCGCCGATGACCGCGACGCGCCGCTCTGCCAGCCGCAGGCTCAGGCCCTGCAGCACCGGCACGCCGTCGAAGTCGTGGCGAACATCGCACAGGTCGATCACCGGTACGTCCGTCAAAGCGGCCACACCATCAGAATCATCGGCAGGCCCACGGCAAGCACGATCAATTCCATCGGCAGGCCAAGCCGCCAGTAGTCGCCAAAGCGATAGCCGCCTGGCCCCATGATCAGCGTGTTGTTCTTATGTCCGATCGGGGTCAGGAACGAGCAGGACGCCGCGACCGCGACGCCCATGAGGAACGCATCCGGGTTAACGTCCATCCGGCCGGCAATGTCAACGGCCAACGGTGCGGCGATGACCGCGGTCGCCGCGTTGTTCAGCGCGTCCGACAAGGTCATCGTCACCACCATCAGGATGAGGAGAATCACGGCCGGCGAAACGCCTCCCGACATGCCCAGGATCTGCTTGGCCAGCAGCGCCGTTGTGCCAGAGCTTTCCAGCGCCGCACCGATCGGCAGCAGACTGCCGAGAAGAACGATCACGGGCCATTCGATCGACTCGTAGATCTCGCGCAGCGGAACGATCCCGCTGGCCACGAATCCGACGCACACGCCGCCAAGCGCGATCGGCAAGGGCAACAGTTCGAGGCTGGCCAATACGATCGCCACGAGGAAAATCCCCGAGGCCATGCCCACTTGCTCGGTGCGCACGGGCCTGGCCTCCCCCCCGACGAGACGAAGCACGCCCAACCAGTCGGCAACGGCCGCCAAACGCTCGACGGGGCCGTAAAGCAGGAGAATGTCGCCGGGCTGGATCTCCAGCCGGCGCACCTGTTCGACGAAACGCCGGCCCTGGCGCGAGACGCCGAGCAGCACAACGCCCTGGCGCGTCAGCAAACGCAACCCGTAGGCCGAGCGTCCCGCGATCCTGGCTCCCTCGGGCACCACGACTTCCATGAAGCCGAGATCCTTGGATTTCAGCCGCTCCTTCTCGCGCTCACCCTCGACATAGCTGAGCTCCAGTTCAGCGGTAAACTTGTCGATGTCATCCGGCGCGCCCTCGACGACCAGCGTGTCGCCCTGCTCGATGACCGCGCGGCGCGCCATGCCCGGCATACGCTTGTCATTGCGGAACAGTCCCAGCACGGCGACCCCGGACTTCTCCACCACTTCGTCAAGTTCGCGCACGCGCTTGCCGATCAGCCCGGCCTCCTCGGGCACCCTGACTTCGGCGATGTAATCATCCAGCGCGAAACTCTCGCGCCGCGCCGCGCTGCCCTGACGCCCCGACGGGATCAGACGCCACCCCACGAGCGCGATGAACGCAACGCCGACGACTGCGATCGCCAGCCCGACCGGTGCGAAATCGAACATCGCGAACGGCTCACCGGTGGCCTGATGGCGAAAGTTCGCGATGATGATGTTCGGTGGCGTCCCGATGAGCGTCACCAGCCCGCCCAGCATCGTCGCAAACGAGATCGGCATCAATGTCAGGCCGGGCGCACGCTTCGCCTGATCGGATGCCTGCAAGTCCACCGGCATGAGGACAGCAAGGGCAGCGACGTTGTTCATCAGAGCCGACAGCCCTGCCCCGACGGAGGCCATGATCCCGATATGCGTGGATAATCCGCGCCCGGCGTCGATGACGTAGCGGGCAATCAGTTGCACGACGCCAGCGTTCGTCAGCCCGCGGCTGATGATCAAGACGAGCGCGACGATTATCGTGGCCGGATGCCCGAACCCGTCGAAAGCGCGCTCACTGGGCACGGCTCCAACGATGACCGCGGCGATGAGCGCGGCAAAGGCGACGACATCATAGCGCCAGCGCCCCCACATCAGCAGGGCGACAAAGCCGGCCAGCACCGCGACAACGAGCCATTGTTCCGTGGTCATGCCCGACTACATCTCGCGGCTGGCAAAATGTACAATCAAATCCGTGACTTCCGCTTGACAGGAATTGGCACAAGGATCAGCTTGGTAGCGCAGCGTTCTCCCTCAAAAGCCAACCTATTTCGTACTTCTACAGCGTCAGCGTTCGCACACGAGCACAAAATTGCAGATGCTTAGCCCCAGCGACGAGAATATTGCATGGGCCGCACGCGCGCTCCGGGAGGGGGGTCTCGTTGCCTTCCCAACTGAAACCGTCTACGGCCTCGGCGCAAATGCCAGCGATGGACATGCAGTTGCAAGAGTTTATGAAGCAAAAGCACGCCCGCAATTCAACCCACTGATCGTTCATGTCTCTGATCTTGGCCATGCCGAACGTCTCGGTGTGTTCGATGACAGGGCGCGGATCCTGGCGCAACAATTCTGGCCGGGCCCGCTCACCCTCGTCGTGCCGCTGGCATCCGATAGCGGGCTCAGCAGCCTTGTTTCGGCGGGGCTGGAGACCGTCGGTTTGCGCGTGCCGTCCCACCCGGTTACGCAGAAACTCATCGGCTTCGCCCGCGTGCCCGTTGCCGCGCCAAGCGCCAACAAGGCCGGACAGATCAGCCCAACGACCGCGGAGCACGTGGCAAGGGACTTCGACGATACGGACGGGTTTATCATTAACGGCGGTCGCTGTCCTGGCGGGCTCGAGTCGACCGTTGTCGGCCTGGCTGGCGAAAGGCCCGTTCTGTTGCGTCCGGGAGGACTGGCGCGCGAGGCCATTGAAGCGCGCCTGGGAACGTCCCTGCAGCGCGAGGAAGAAGAAGCCGGGTCCCCCGCCGCGCCCGGCATGATGAAAAGCCACTACGCGCCGCGCGCACGCTTGCGCCTGAATGCCCGCGAGGCGCGGTCCGGCGAAGTCCTCCTGGGTTTCGGTCCCGATGCTCCGGACGAGGCGATCCTCAATCTGAGCGAGACCGGTGACCTTGGGGAAGCCGCCGCCAACCTGTTCGGCTACCTGCGCGCGCTGGACGCATGTGGCACTGATATCATTGCGGTGAATCCCGTGCCCTGCGAGGGATTGGGCGAGGCGATCAATGACCGGCTTGAGAAGGCCGCCGCCCCCAGACGGGGCAATAGCTAGGCCGCAATTTCCATCGCATTCGCGTTTGAGCTAGACTCGCGCCTCCCGAAGCTCAGAGTATGGTCACCAATGCTGGATGAACGCGCCTCGGCGGCGCCAACTGCCGAGATCCTCGAACGCCTGGCCGATGTGGTCGGACGCAGGTACGTCCTGACCGATGAAGCCGACCTCGCACCCTACATGGAGGAGTGGCGCGGACTTTATCATGGACGTACCCCGCTGTTGCTCAAGCCCGGCACCACGCAGCAAGTTTCCGAGATCCTGAAAATCGCCAACGAGGCCGGCATCGCGGTGGTTCCCCAGGGCGGCAACACCGGGCTGGTCGGCGGGCAGACGCCGTTTGAAAGCGGCCATGAGATCGTGCTGAACCTGTCCCGCATGAACAGCGTGCGCGCGGTCGATTCCGCGAACTACACACTTGAGATCGAGGCGGGGGCAACACTGGCTCAGGCACAGCAGGCCGCAGGCGAGGTAGACAGGCTGTTCCCGCTCAGCCTGTCGGCCGAAGGCTCCTGCCAGATCGGCGGCAACCTCGCGACCAACGCCGGGGGCATTCATGTGCTGGCTTACGGCAACGCGCGGGCCCTGACGCTCGGGCTGGAAGTCGTCCTGGCCGATGGCAGGGTCTGGAACGGGCTCCGCGGCCTGCGCAAGGACAACACCGGATATGATCTGCGCGACCTGTTCATCGGCTCGGAGGGCACGCTGGGCATTATCACGGCTGCGGTCCTGAGACTTTTTCCGCGCCCGGCCGAGCAGGCGGCGGCGTTCGTTGCGCTGGACAATCTGGACGATATCGCGCGGTTGTTCGAGATGGCGCAGGCCGAGGCCGGATCCGCGCTTACCGCCTTCGAGTTCATTCCGCGCATCGCGCTCGACTTCATGAACACGCATATACCCGAAATCCGAGACCCGCTGGACGCACCGCACCCTTGGTACGTCCTGATGGAGGTCACCGGCGGACGGCACGACGGTTCGAGTGAAAGCGTGCTAGAGCGGCTGCTCGAGGAAGCCTTCGAGGCCGGGGTCGTGGCTGACGGCGCTGTTGCCGCCTCCCTTGCGCAGGCGCAGGCCTTTTGGGACCTGCGCGAGCGGCTCTCGGAAGTGCAGAAATACGAAGGCGGCTCGGTGAAATGCGACGTGTCCGTTCCGGTCAGCAAGCTGCCAGCGTTCATAGCCCGGGCAAACGCCGAGGTCGCCCGGCTCGTGCCCGATGCGCGGCCCTTCCCGTTCGGGCACTTCGGCGACGGCAATGTCCATTACAACATCAATCAGCCGGTCGGCATGGACAAGCAGGCCTATTTGGCGCGGTGGGACGAGATCGCGGGAGCGGTCTACGGCATCGCGGTGGAGATGGGCGGCTCGATCAGCGCGGAGCATGGTGTCGGCCGCATGAAGCGCAAGCTGCTTCCCGAGGTGAAGGACGACACCGAGATGTGGATGATGCGCGCGCTCAAGGACACGCTGGACCCCAACGGCATCCTGAACCCCGGCAAGGTCGTGTAACAGCCCCAGGCATCATGGGCGTCATTGCGAGCGCCGCCATGCAATCCAGCCGTGTAGGTAACACTGGTTTGCTTCGGTCTTCGGGCCTTAGAGAGACAGTTCTCCCAAATTGCGTAGCTAGCGCGCCGGGCGCTTCGTGCTCGCAGTCACGCCACGCGCCGCCTGCCGCTCGCGGTAGAACACGTAAAGGCCTGCTGACAGGATGATTGCCGTGCCGAGCCAGGTCAGCGTATCGGGGAAGTCGCCGAAGACCAGATAACCCAGCGTCGTCGCTCCGACGATCTCCAGATACTGGAACGGTGCCAGCGCGCCGGCCTCCACGCGGTGAAAGGCCATGGCGAACATCATGTGCGCAAGAGCCGCGATGCCGCCCATCACCACAAGATAGCCCCATGCCCAGCCCGGAACCGGCTCGAACGTGAAAACCGAAACATCAGCCATCGAGCCAATCAAGACGACCATGGCAATGATCAACGTCGCCCAGGTGCCGGACCAGGCCTGCATCGGCAGGCCCGCGAGGCGCACGGACAGTCCGCGGATGGTCGTGACGTAGCACGCGAAGAAGAACGCCGCGGCAGCCGGCAGCAGCACGGCGGGGCCGAAGGTCGCCCAATTCGGCCGAATAACGATCAGCGCGCCAACAAGACCCGCCGCGATCGCACCAAGGCGGCGCGGACCGATTTTTTCGCCGAGCATCAGCGCGGCGATCAGCGTCAGCAACAGCGGCTCGATAAAGAAGATGGATATGGCCGTGGCAAGCGGCAGCAGGCTCACAGCCCAGATCAGGCATATCACCGCGCCCGCCGCGAATGCGCCGGCTAGCGCGAGCCAGCCCGTCAGGGCGCCCGGCCAGAACACCTGCCGGCGCGCAACAAGGATCGTCATCAGGATTATGCTCTGGAAACCGAAGCGGAACAACGCGATCTGCCCCGGCGCCAGCCAGTCCGACAGGTACTTGGAGAACGCATCCAGCATCGGTACCAGCGCGACGCCGGCGATCATGAACAAGATCCCGGACGTCGTGCGCAGATCGTGCTGGTTCGATACTGTCG
Organism: uncultured Hyphomicrobiaceae bacterium; assembly: GCA_964346065.1. GTDB lineage: Bacteria > Pseudomonadota > Alphaproteobacteria > Rhizobiales > Rhodomicrobiaceae > Dichotomicrobium. The sequence goes on along the minus strand of CAYFTI010000015.1, from coordinate 5,509 downwards.
GCAGCGGTGAGGGCATCGCGGCTCCTTGATCGCCATGGACCGCGCCGCAGGCGGCTACCAGTGCGGGGATCAGCCTTTGACGTACGCTGCCACGTAAGCGGGTAAGGCAAAGGCGGCAAGGTGCGCAGCCGGGGTGTAATACTTCATGTCGCCCTCCAGCCGCGCGCGGCGCCTCTCCAGCGTATCCAGGCCCGGGCCGCGCCGCGCGGGATCGTCGCAACCCCACGACAAGGCCATCGGCCCGCCGATATACGTCGGCGTGGTCATGAGGTACGCGCCGGCGTCGGAGAACAGGGCGCGAAAGCTCGCCTGGACATCGCGAAGCTCATCACCCTGGAGGAACGGCAGGCCCGATTGGGCAATCAGAACGCCATTCTTGTTCAGCGCGCGCTTGCAGTTTGCATAGAACTCACGCGTGAACAGGGCAACCGCCGGACCAATCGGATCGGTCGAGTCGACGAGGATCGCATCGAAACGCTCCTCTGTGTCGGCCACGAACCTGGTGCCGTCAGCGATCACGACATCGGCGCGCGGATCGTCGAATGCGCCCTGCGCGATGAAGTCGAGATGCTGGCGCGACATGTCGATGACACTCTGGTCAATCTCGCACAAGACCGCGCGCTCGATGCCCGGATGCCGGAGCACTTCGCGCAGAACGCCGCCATCGCCCCCGCCGATGATGAGGACCCGCTTCGGCTCCGGCTGCGCCATCAGCGGCACATGCGCCATCATCTCGTGGTAAACGAACTCGTCGGCCTCGGTGAGCTGCACCACGCCATCGAGCATCATCACGCGCCCGAATGTTCCGTTCTGGAAGATCACGAGATGTTGGTGCTCTGTCTGGCTCTCGTAGAGCACCTCGTCAGTCTTGAAGGAGAATTGAAAATCCTCGTGGAGTGTTTCGGGAATCCAGCGGGTCATCACGGCCTCCGTCAAGCAAGCGTTTGAAGCGAAACGGGCCGCAGCCATCGCCGTGGCCGCGGCCCGAAAAAACCATCTCGTCTTTGCCGGTGCGAAGCCGCGCTAAGCCGCTTCGGCAACCTCCCAGACGTGCCGGCCGCGAAGATGCTCGGTCACCACCACGTCATCCGGTTCAAAGGCATCACGCAAGACCGGAATCGCGGCATGCGGGTTCGCGTCACCGCACATGAAGATGTCCAGCGCCGCGTAGCCGTATTCCGGCCAGCTGTGAATGCTGATATGCGATTCGGCGAGAACCGCTACCCCTGTCACGCCGCCGTTCGGCGTGAAATGGTGCATGTTGATATGCAGCAGGGTCGCACCCGCCTCATGCACGCATCGTCGGAATGTCTCCTCGACATGCGCGACATCATCGATATGCTTCGCGTTGAGCAGATCGACGATAAGATGCGTGCCAGCGAAACGGACTCCGTCCCGCTCGCAGAAATAGTCTTTCCTATCGTCCGCTTCTGTCAGAGCGGCACGCGAGGGTGTTTTTTCTTCCGTTTGGGCGGTGCTTGAACCAGGATCCAAGTCCATCCCCAATTGGAAGAGGGCGTCATCGTAAGCCATATGGCGTCCTCCCCAACCAGTAGATGACCGAACACACTGTGTGAACGAGGCGGGGTTCTGCCTCGTTCACACTCGACTTTCAAGTTAAAATTTTTTGACCGCGCCGGAATCTAGCCCGCCGGACACGTTTTTTGTGCTGGACGGGACAATTTGCCACGCGAGGGCGCTGACTTCCGCCGCCAAGCCTTCGCAGCACGCGATCTGCTGCTGGCCACCCGCCGGCGACAAGCGCGCGCCAGGCAGCCTCACACCCTAGTGGGCACCGGGCGTTCCTGCGCCCCAAACATAGATGCTGGCGAACAGGAACAGCCAGACGACGTCGACAAAGTGCCAGTACCATGCCGCCGCCTCGAAGCCGAAATGCTTCTCTGGCGTGAACTGGCCTGCCAGCGCGCGTATCAGCACGATCACAAGGAAAAGCGTGCCGATGATGACGTGCGCCCCGTGGAAGCCGGTCGACATATAGAAAATCGAGCCGTAAATGAAGCCCGAAAACTCGAAGCCGGCATGCATGTACTCATAAGCCTGCAGCGCCGTGAAGGTCATACCCAGCAGGACCGTGAGCACAAGCCCCCAGATAAGTCCACGCCTGTCGTTCTGCAAGAGCGAGTGGTGGGCCCAGGTCACGGTGGTTCCCGACAGCAGGAGGATCAGCGTGTTGACGAGCGGCAGCCCCCACGGATCGAAGGTCGAGATGAAGCGCCCGTCTCCGGTGGTCGCCGGCGGCCACTGCCCGCCAGTCGCCTCGTGACGTCCGACGACACCCACCATTTGATCCGTGCCGGAGAGCGTTTCCGCGGCGGGGAACAAGGCAGCATCGAAATAGGCCCAGAACCACGCGACGAAGAACATCACCTCGGAGGCGATGAACAGGATCATGCCATAACGCAAGTGGAGCTGGACGACAGGCGTATGCTGGCGCTCGACAACCGATTCATGAACGACGTCGCGCCACCAGCCAATCATGGTGACGCCCACACCGAGGAGGCCCACGAGGAACATCCACGGCCCCTCCACGCCGAAAATCCCGCCGTTGCCGGTACGCATCCATGCGATGGCGCCAATGGCGAGGACGAACGCGGACAGCGATCCTACGATCGGCCACGGGCTAGGCTCAACGATATGGTAGTCATGATGTCTGGTATGCCCTTCGGCCATGACGTGTCGTTCCCCTGTCGTCTCTCGGGCGATTGTTGCGTGTACGGGCCCTGTTGGTTTTATAGCGACGCTTTGGCGTCAGCGCGATCCTTTCCTTGCCCTTCGGCGGCGGCTGAGCTGGTTTCGCTCTCCTTTTTGTCCGGGAAGAAGGTATAGGAAAGCGTGATTTCCTCGATTTCGCGCGCCTCGGGGTCGTCCATGATGGACGGGTCGACGAAGAAGCTGACCGGCATGTCCATGCGCCGCCCCGGCTCCAGCGTCTGCCGGGTGAAGCAGAAGCACTGCACCTTGGCGAAATAGGCGCCGGCGATCTCCGGCGTGACGTTATATGTCGCGGTCCCTGCCAGCGCCTTGTCCGTGGGGTTCTGCGCCTCGTAGACGGCCAGCGCGGATTCCCCGATTTTAACATCCATAGACGGCTGTGCCGGCTTGAATTGCCAGTCCAGCTTCGGCGAGATATTCGCGTCAAAGCGGATCGTGATGGTCCTGTCCAGCACCCTGCTCGAGCCGGCCTCGGCGCGCTGCGTCGTACCGCCATACCCGGTCACCCGACAGAACATGTCGTAAAGCGGTACAGCGGCGAAGGCGAGGCCCGTCATGCCCGCAACAACGAGCACGAGCGGTATCACGGTCCTGCGCAGCGCGCGCCCATTGTCAGGGCGCAATGGCTGTCCGCGCTTGTCGTCTGTGTTGTTGCTTTCCTCGCTCATGGCTCCAGCATCTCCGAAATGCTTCACAGTGGCCGATTGGCGACCATTGGGCCCAGCCGCACGATCGTCACGATGAAAAACAGCAGCGCCAGCAACGCCAGCGCCCATGCAATCGCAAGAGACCGGGCCCGCTGGCGTTTGCGGCGGATGCGCTCCTCTTCCTGCGTGGCGGCATTGCCGTCATGCTCACTCGACGCCTCAAGGTGATTGCTCTGGCTGTCCGACATGGTCTTGGACTTTCCTTAGATGACCCACCCGACGAGATGGTCGATCAGCAACGCACCGAAAACGCCGAACAGGTACAGGATCGAGAATTTGAACAGCCGCCGTGCCGCGCGATCAGCAGCCGGGCCGTCGCGCCAGCGCCACGTCTCCACAGCAAGCCCAAGCAGCACAGCACCGAGCACGCCCGCCACCAGGGCATAACCCGGCGAAGCAAATCCGAACAATGTCGGGGCAACGCCCAGCGGCGCAAGCACGACGCTATACATGACGATCTGCCGCCGCGTGCTGTCACCGCCCGCGACAACGGGCAGCATCGGGATGCCGGCGCGCTGGTAGTCCTGGCTGCGCACCAGCGCGAGGGCCCAGAAATGCGGCGGCGTCCAGAAGAAGATGATCGCGAACAGGACGACGCTTTCCAGCGATATTCCACCGGTCACGGCCGCCCAACCGATCATTGGCGGAAACGCGCCCGCGGCGCCGCCGATGACGATGTTCTGTGGTGTGCGCCGTTTCAGCCACATGGTGTAGATGAGCAGGTAAAACAGGATCGTCCCGGCGAGCAGCCCCCCAGCGACCCAATTGACCATCGTCCCGAGACACAGGACAGAGCCGGCCCCGAGCACCACGCCAAGGGTCAGCACTTCGTCGCGGGACACCCGGCCGCGTGGCAGCGGACGTTTCGCGGTTCGCTGCATGACCGCGTCGATATCCGCGTCGTACCACATGTTCAGCGCACCGGCCGCGCCTGCTCCGGCTGCGATCGCGATTAGCGCCGCGACGGCGAGAACGGGATGGATCGTTCCGGGCGCCGCAACCATCCCGGCGAGCGCCGTGAAGATCGACAGCGACATGACCCGTGGCTTGAGCAGCAGCCAGTAGTCCCGCAGTTCCGCGCCCGCGACGTCGCGTGCCCGTGTGCCGCGGGCGGTGGCGTGGCTATCGTGCCCGGACGATTCGCGGCTCGTGATGTCGAACGGTACGCTGTGATCCGTCATTGCCTGTCGCGTGTCGCGTGAGGGCGGGGCCGTGCGTCATCCAGCCCCGCCGGTCTGGTTTCGTCAGCCGCTACTTGATGCGCGGCAGCGTCTCGTACTGATGGAACGGCGGGGGGGAAGACAACGTCCATTCCAGCGTCGTCGCGCCCTCGCCCCACGGGTTGCCGGCTGCCTGACGCCCCCTTGCGAAGGCGTGAACAACACCGATGATGAATACGATCGCCGCGGCAGCGGAGATATAAGAGCCGATCGAGGACACGTAGTTCCAGCCCGCGAAGGCATCCGGATAGTCCACGTAGCGGCGCGGCATCCCCTGCAGGCCGAGGAAATGCTGCGGGAAGAACAGCACGTTCACCCCGATGAAGGTCATCCAGAAGTGCAGCTTCCCGATGAACTCGGAGTAGTTGTAGCCGGTCATCTTCGGGAACCAGAAGTACCAGGCCGCGAAGATGCCGAACATCGCGCCCATCGACAGCACGTAGTGGAAGTGCGCCACCACGTAGTAGGTGTCGTGGAGTTGCCGGTCGATGCCCGAATTCGCCAGCACCACGCCCGTCACGCCGCCGATGACGAACACGAAGATGAAGCCGATCGCCCAGAGCATCGGCGTGCGGAACTCGATCGAGCCGCCCCACATTGTCGCGATCCACGAAAACACCTTGATGCCCGTCGGCACCGCGATGACCATCGTCGCAAAGATGAAATAGGCCTGCGTATCGACGCTCAGACCGGCGGTGTACATGTGGTGCGCCCACACGATGAAACCGATGACGCCGATCGCCACCATCGCGTAGGCCATGCCGAGATAGCCGAAGATCGGCTTGCGCGAGAAGGTCGAGATGATGTGGCTGATGATCCCGAACGCCGGCAGGATCATGATGTAGACTT
>CAYFTI010000014.1:0-28606 GCA_964346065.1 uncultured Hyphomicrobiaceae bacterium | reverse complement strand
ACCGAGCCGAAGCGCACGGGCTGGCCGTCATCGTCCGCGACCTCGAAGGTCAACTCCGCCTCGAACACCAGCCCGGTATAATACTCCAGCCCGCGCACCACGGACGGATCAAAGCGGATGCGATCCGTGCCGAAGCCGCAAGTCGCCACGAGTTGGCGGACGCCGTCGATCCGTTCGATGCCTTCCAGAAATCCCGGCGTGTCAAGGCCCGGCCATTCGCGTTCCATGAGCGAGACCTGATGCTTGACAAGAACATCTCCTTCGGACGCCTCTGTCTGGGCAGGGACGTCGGTGGTCATGAAATCGAGGAGAAGATTTGCCGAATGTTCCGGCAGCTCCGCGCCTGGCGTGAAGTCGCCGCTTTCATCCTTGCGTCCTGACCCGAGAAGCTGGCGCACGCCCTCAATTCCAAGCCGGTCATATTTGTCGATGGCGCGCAGCACCGTCAGGCGCTTCTCGTGCGGGATTTCCGCGGCGTCCATCACGCCGTCCAGCACCTTGCGGCTGTTCACGCGGATCACGTAGTCGCCGCGCTCGATGCCCAGCGCCTCCATCGCGTCGGCGGCGAGCATGCACATCTCCGCATCCGCCGCGACGTTATCCGTCCCGACCGTGTCGGCGTCGAACTGCATGAACTGGCGGAACCGCCCCGGCCCGGGCTTCTCGTTGCGCCACACCGGCCCGGCCTGATAGCGGCGGAACGGCTTGGGCAGCGCGTCGTAATTCTGCGCGACATAGCGCGCGAGCGGGGCCGTCAGGTCATAGCGCAGGGAAAGCCACTGCTCGTCCTCGTCCTGAAACGAGAACACGCCCTCGTTCGGCCGGTCCTGGTCCGGCAGAAACTTGCCCAGCGCGTCGGTGTATTCAAACGCGGGCGTGTCGAGCGGCTCGAACCCGTAGCGCTCATAAACCGCGCGGATCTTCTCCGTCATCTGCGCCAGCGCACGCAACTCCGGCGCCTCGACATCCCGCATACCTTTGGGGAGGCGCGCCTTCGGGCGCAGCGCCTTCTTCTGCTTCTTGCTCATGCCTGAAACGAAATGTGGCCTCTCTTGAGCCTCTTCTAGCGGATTGGCCTGCCGCCAGCAACACGGGGGGCGCGGTGCCCAGACACAAAAAGCGCCGCGGAAGGCTGCTGCCCTCCCGGCGCTCGGATCCTGCGCTTGTTGTTCAGCGCGGTTATAGCCCGATCGCGGGCTCGTCCGGCTAAGCCGCCGCGTTCTGGCTCATGCGTACGCGCTCGATCTGGTCCTTCACGCGAAGCTTCTCGCGCTTGAGTGCCGCGACTTTCATGTCATCGTGCGAGGCATGCGCGAGTTCAACCTCGATACGCTTTTCGAGCTCGCGATGCTTGCTCGCCAGACCTTCAAGACGCGCTTCTAGAGCCATACCGTCCTCCATGGTTGGATTGCGAAAATTTCGCGAAACGCAGGAAGTATGACAGATAAATGACGCGGTGTCCAACAGATGCGACCTGAGCGCGCAGCTTTTTCTACCTGTGATTGTGCTCCGGCAAACAACACGCGAGCATGGCTCGTTCGCGCAGACCTTGCCTTGACCGGCTTAACGGGCAATACTTCAGGCCTGCGCGTGGTCTCCGGTGTGAACGGGAGAGATGATGGACGGCAGCGAAACAACACCCGATCTGCGTCAGCGGCTGAGCGAACTGCAGGGCGAGCACCGGCAACTGGATGCGCGTATCGCTGAACTCGAGGGGGCAGCCACCATCAATCAGATCGAGATCACGCGGATGAAAAAGCGCAAACTGTGGCTCAAGGACGAGATCGCGCGGATCGAGGACCAGATTTTCCCGGATATCATTGCCTGAAGCCGGATGCCACGCCTGTGGAAAAACAGGCCGCGCGTTGCAAGCCTTTCCGCCTGTCCTATACTCCCGGCTTTGCGAGCCACGCGATGACGATACCATCGGATTAATGGAAACGGCCTGTGACCCAACCTCTCGTCGGCATCATCATGGGCAGCCAGTCGGACTGGGCAACCATGCGCGCAGCGGCCAACCTGCTGAAGGCGTTCGATGTTGGGCACGAGACCCGCATCGTCTCGGCTCACCGTACGCCCGGCCGACTGTACGAGTACGCAACCAGCGCGCACGATCGCGGCCTGAAGGTGATTATAGCCGGTGCAGGCGGCGCGGCTCATCTCCCGGGCATGACGGCGGCGATGACGCCTTTGCCGGTTCTCGGCGTTCCAGTCAAGAGCGCGGCGCTGTCCGGCCAGGACAGCCTCCTGTCGATCGTGCAGATGCCGGCCGGAGTCGCCGTGGGAACGCTCGCCATCGGAGAAGCCGGCGCGACGAATGCCGGGCTGATGGCGGTGCAGATCCTCGCGCTGAACGATCCCGCGCTGGCGGCGCAACTGGAGGACTGGCGCGCAGCGCGCAGCGCCGATGTTGCACAGACCCCGACGGATGATGAGTGAGGCCCTGACACCCGGCGCCGTTATCGGCATTCTCGGCGGTGGTCAGCTCGGCAAGATGCTGGCGCAGGCCGCAGCCAAGCTCGGCTTCCGCGCGCATGTTTATGCCCCGGATGACGATGCGCCGGTCGCGCACGTGGCCGCCCGATACGTGAAAGCCCCCTACAATGATGCCGAGGCGCTGGCCGCCTTCGCGCAGGGCGTCGACGTCCTCACCTACGAATTCGAGAGCATTCCCGCTGACTGCTTGCGCCCCGTCGAGGCTATCGCGCCGCTACGGCCGAACCGTCATGCGCTGGCCGCCACACAGGACCGGCTGCATGAGCGCGCGTTGCTCGAGAGGGTTCATGCGCCGGTACCGCCGTGGGCGCGGGCCGACAACGGTGACCAGGTCGCGGCGGCGGTCGAGACGCTTGGCGGACCGGGCGGGCCCGAGGGGCTGGTCCTGAAGACGCGGCGGCAGGGTTATGACGGCAAGGGCCAGTTCCGCATCCGCACGCGCGAAGACGTGCCTCATGCGGCACGCTGGCTGGGCGATCGTGACGCCATCCTCGAACAGGGCATCGGCTTTGACTTCGAGTTCTCGATGATCGCGGTTCGCGGCTTCGATGGGCCCTGCGTCTTCTATGATCCCCCGCGCAACCAGCATGCCGAGGGACGGCTCGCGATCAGCCGTGTGCCCGGCGGGCTGAGCCCGCAAGAAGAAGCCGAGGCACGCCAGATCGCCCAGTCCCTGATGGCACAGCTGGACTATTACGGCGTCATGGCGGTCGAGTTCTTCGCGTCGCGCGGTGAGAATGGCGGCATCCTCGTCAACGAGGTGGCCCCACGCGTGCACAATACCGGACACTGGACAATCGAGGCCTGCGCCATAAGCCAGTTCGAAAACCATATTCGCGCGATCGCCGGGTGGCCGCTCGGCGGGACAGAGCGCCACACCAATGCGGAGATGGTGAACATCATCGGTCCCGACATCCACGAATGGGCAGCCCTGATCGGCTATAACCCCGGTCGTTCACTGCATATCTATGGCAAGGCGGAGGCTGCACCGGGACGCAAGATGGGACACTACGTTGATGTGATGCCGCTCACCCAGCCGGATTGAGCAGGGCCCGGGACAGCTTTTTCCAGCCTTGAAGCCGACGGGCAGATGGACTTGTCGCCCGAGGCTTGCTATATACGAAACAGCGCGCTGATGATTTTCGGCGCGGCACTTTTTTGTTTTTTATCGCCCCCAAGGAAAGGAGGACACGTGCAAGTACAAGTTCGTGACAACAACGTCGATCAGGCACTGCGTGCGCTCAAGAAGAAGATGCAACGCGAAGGCATTTTCCGTGAGATGAAGCTTCGCAACGCCTATGAAAAGCCCTCGGTGCGCCGCGCCCGCGAAAAGGCCGAAGCGGTACGCCGCGCGCGCAAACTGGCTCGCAAGCGCGCTCAGCGCGAGGGTCTGCTGCCGAGCAAGCGCAAGGGCCGCTAAACAGACGCAGCCCAACGTCTAGCCAAGGGCCGTCGAACAGGTGACGGCCCCGAAATGGCCTTTACGCCGTCAGGCGCTACTGCGCCGGGAACGCATTTCGGCCCAAATCGTGCTCTAGCCAAGACTCCGGGATGCGGGTACGCCACGAGCGGCCCACGAGGTTTTGCCAAGCGGGACAGACGGCACGCATGCAACCGGGCGAAGGCAGCTCTAGACTAGGTGTGATCGGCGCGATCGTGGCCAGCGTGGTTCTCGCGGCGTGTCAAACCAGCAACGTCGCGTCGCAGTTATCCCCGCAAGACCGGCAGGCTCGCCAGGAACAAAAGCGCAATATCGCGTCGCTCACCGAAGTGGTGAAGGAAAACCCGCGCGATCCCGAGGCGTTGAACATACGCGGCACGGCCTACGGGAAGATCGGCGAATACGACCAAGCCATCGCCGATTTCACGGCGGCGATACGGCTGGAGCCGCGCTTCCACCAAGCTTACGCCAACCGCGCCCTTGTGTATTCCAAGATGGGCAAGCTGCGCGAAGCCCTCTCGGATTACGACCGCGCCATATCAATCGATTCGGACTATGCCATCGCCTACAGCGGACGCGCACAGCTCTTCCGCCAGGCCGAGAAGTATGACGCCGCTCTGGCCGACTACAGCCGGGCGATTGAACTGGATGGGGGCACCCCGTCCATGTACTTCAATCGCGGGCTGGTCTACCAGAAGCTGGCCCAGCATCAGAACGCGATCGAAGACTTCGACCAAGCGCTCAGCTATCGTTCCGACGAGATCGCGCCGCACTATGCCCGCGGTGTCAGTTATCTGGCGCTCGCGAACCACGCCGAGGCTTACAAGGATTTGTACAAGGCTGCAGTGGCGCGCAAGGACTCCGTCAAGGCATGGGCGCTGGCCGGCAAGGCTGCCGAAGGCGCGGGAGATCGCCAGCGGGCGGCCTCGGCCTATCGGCGTGCGCTGCGGCTGAAATCCGATTACAAGCCAGCTTATGAAGGTCTGCGTCGCGTGGCGCCCGAGGAAGTGTGATGTATCGCCGCTGCCGATGGCCGTGATGACGTCAGGGCGTTTGCACGCTCTCCCACTCAGCCGGACTTGGCGTTCATCGGTTTGCGCCGGCTCCGGGTTTGCCCCGCGGCCGATGTTCCCCCGCCTGCCTTCGGTTTCGCTGAAGACGCCGTCTTCGACGCACCTGCCGATCGGCCCTTGCTTCCGCCCGTCGACTTCGGCGCCGATGTCCCGGCCACCTGGCTGCGGTCCTCGCCATCTGCACTGATGATGACCTGGCGATGGGGATACGGGATGGTTATCCGCGCCTCGTCCAGCGCGTATTTGATGGCGCGGGTCATGTCGAAACGGGTCGGCCAATACGTGTCGTTATTCGTCCACGCGCGAATCTGCAGATTGACGAAGCTGTCACCGTAATGGGTGACGAGCACCACCGGCGGATCCGGTTTCTTCAAGATCCGCTCGTCCGCCTCCGCCATCTTCCTGAGCACGTCTCGCGCCCGGTCGATGTCGTCATCGTAGGAAATCCCGGCATCGAGCACGAGCCGGCGATACGGGTTGCGGGTGTAATTGACGATGGTATCCGTCCAGATCTTCGAGTTCGGGATCGCGATGAACATTCCCTCGAAGTCCTGGAGCTTGGTCATGAACAGCCCGATTTCCTCCGCCGTACCCGTCTTGCCCGCAGCGTCGATCCAGTCCCCGACCTGGAAGGGCCGCAGGATCAGCAGCATGAGGCCGGCGGCTACATTCTGGAGGGTGCCCTGCAGCGCCAGCCCGATGGCGAGTCCGGCAGCACCGATCACCGCGATCAGGCTTGCGGTCTGAACCCCGAACTGCGCGAGCACCAGCACCAGCGTGAAGCCGAGGATGACGTAGCGCACGACCTGCCCGAGCACCGGGATCAGCGTGGCGTCAAACTTGTCGGCACGACGCAGCCGTGTCTCCAGCGTGCGCCGGGCCCAGCCAGCCACGATGGTGCCGGCGATCAGCAGGATAACGGCGGAGATCAGATTGAGGGCGAACTCCGTACCCAGCGCAATGAGCTCGCTGGCCAGCGCCGAAAGCTGGCCCGCGTCGATGAGGGTTTCCATGTCGCGCCTTCCTTGAGCTGCCTGTTGGCAAACGCGGATGACCGGCGCGTGCGTCGCGGCGTCTAGAGCGCTTTCGCGATTTCCTCGGTCATCTTCTTGGCGTCCCCGAGGACCATCATCGTGTTGTCACGGTAGAACAAGGAGTTGTCGATCCCCGCATAGCCCGAGCCAAGCGAGCGCTTGTTGAAAATCACGGTCCCCGACTTCCAGACTTGCAGGACCGGCATTCCGTAGATGGGCGAGGACGGATCGTCTTCCGCAGCCGGGTTCGTCACGTCGTTGGCCCCGATGACGTAAACGACATCGGCCTGCGTGAACTCGTTATTGATGTCCTCGAGTTCGAAAACTTCATCGTAGGGAACATTGGCCTCGGCCAAGAGCACATTCATGTGCCCCGGCATCCGTCCGGCCACGGGGTGAATGGCGTAGGCCACTTCGACGCCCTCGCCCTTGAGCGAGTCCGCCAGTTCCCGCAGAGCATGCTGGGCCTGCGCCACCGCCATGCCATAGCCCGGCACGATGATCACCTTTGAGGCGTTTTTCATCAGGAACGCAGCGTCCTCGGCGGAGCCGCGCTTGATGGTCTTCTCGATGCCGTCGTCGGCCGCGGCCACGGAGTCGCCGCCGAAGCCGCCGAGGATCACCGAGATGAACGAGCGGTTCATGCCCGTGCACATGATGTAGGACAGGATCGCACCCGAAGAGCCGACCAGCGCCCCGGTAATGATCAGCGCGACATTACTCAGCGTGAAGCCGATGCCCGCGGCGGCCCAGCCGGAGTACGAATTCAGCATCGACACCACGACAGGCATGTCGGCACCGCCGATCGGGATGATGAGCAATACGCCGATCGCGAACGCCAACAGCGTGAGCGCCCAGAACGCCACGTGCGACTCCGACACCGAAAACGCAATGATCAGCAGGACGATGATCGCGCCGATGGCGATGTTGACAAGGTGCCGCCCCGGCAGGAGGATCGGCGCGCCAGACATCCGCCCGTCCAGCTTCAGAAAGGCGATGACCGAGCCGGTGAATGTCACCGCACCGATCGCCGAGCCGATCGACATCTCAATCAGCGAGACGGTGAAGATCTGCCCCGGCGTCCCGATACCGAACGCGCCCGGTGCGTTGAGTGCGGCCGCGGCCACGAACACTGCGGCCAACCCGACGAGGCTGTGAAAGGCGGCGACGAGCTGGGGCATCGCCGTCATCGGGATCCGGTTGGCGATGTACGCCCCGATCCCGCCGCCGACGCCCAGCCCGGCAATTATCAGCAGGAACTTGAGCGCGTCGGGCACGGCGACGGCCAGTGTCGTGACAACGGCGACGACCATGCCGGCCATGCCCATGTAGTTGCCGCGCCGCGACGTCTCAGGGTTGGACAGCCCCCGCAACGTCAGAATGAAGAGAACGCCGGCCCCGAGATAGAGCAGCGCGACCAGATCAGCAGGCATGATGGTTCCCCCCGCGCCGCGTTATTGCTTTTCTTTCTTCTTGTACATGCCCAGCATCCGCTGGGTGACGAGGAAGCCGCCAAAGATATTGACCGCGGCCATCACCAGCGCGAGGAAGCCGAAAACCGTGGCAATCCCCGCGCCCTCGGCCGCTTCAACGCCGACCGACAACAAAGCGCCGACGACGATGACCGACGAGACGGCGTTGGTGACGGACATGAGAGGCGTGTGCAGCGCCGGGGTAACGCTCCAGACGACGTAATACCCCACGAAGATCGCGAGCACGAAGATCGCGAAAAGGTAGACGAATGGGTCGATGCCGGCGCCGGCCCCAGCTGCGGCCTGCGCGGGCGTCGCCGCGAGCGCAAGGAGACCGGCGCTGAGAAACGCCAGCGTCCGCTTCTTCATCGTGTTTGTCATACTGTCTCTCCCGTGAGCACCGGGTGGATGACCTCGCCGTCCCGCGTGAGGGCCGTGCCCTTGATGATGTCGTCGTCCCAGTCAATGGCGATGCGGCCCGCCTCGGAATCGATGATGAGCTCGCAGAACGCATGGAGATTGCGGGCATAAAGGCTGGACGAATCGCCCGGCACTTGGCCAGGAATATTCGTTGGGCCCATGATCCGGACGCCCCCATGCATGATGTCCTCGCCCGGCTGGGTGAGTTCGCAGTTGCCGCCGCGCTCCGCCGCCATATCCAGGATGATCGCGCCCGGTTTCATGCTCTCGACCATGTCTGCGGAGATCAGCCGGGGAGCGGGGCGCCCCGGTATCAGGGCCGTCGTGATCACGATGTCCTGCGACTTGATGTGCTCCGCGACCAGTTCGTTCTGCTTGCGCTTGTACTCGTCTGACATTTCCTTGGCGTAGCCGCCGGCGGTCTCCGCCTCTCGGAACTCCTCGTCCTCGACCGCGATGAATTTCGCGCCGAGGGACTTGACCTGCTCCTTCACGGCCGGACGCACATCGGTCGCGCTGACCACGCCGCCGAGCCGTCGCGCCGTCGCGATCGCCTGCAGGCCGGCCACCCCCGCACCCATGACGAAGACCTTGCCAGGCGGGACGGTCCCCGCTGCCGTCATCATCATCGGCATCGCCCGTCCGAATGCCGCCGCTGCATCGACAACCGCCTTGTAGCCGGCAAGGTTGGACTGGGACGACAGCACGTCCATCGACTGCGCGCGGGTCACGCGCGGCATCAACTCCATCGAGAACGCAATGACGCCCTGCTCCGCCAGCGCATCGATCGTCTCGCGCGGGCCGAACGGCTCCAGAATGGCCGCGAGGGCCGCGCCGGATTTCATCACCCTGATCTCGGATTCGCTCGGCGGACGCACTTTCAGGACCAGATCCGCGTCGCGCAGCGCGTCCTCAGCGGACTCGACCAGCTTCGCTCCGGCATCTTCATAGGCTTCGTCAGGAAAGTAGGACCGGGCTCCGGCGCCCTTTTCGATGACCACCTCGCAGCCGAGCTTGACGTACTTCTTGGCCGTCTCAGGGCTCAGCGCTACACGCGGTTCCGTTTCGTCCTCGGCCGGAACGGCAATCTTTATCATTATGAGCTCCGAATACGGTCGTGGTCGAACCTCGAGGCAAGGCGACAGCCGCGGGGCGCGCACCCGCGCGGCGCCTCATGCCGAAGCATGTACGCCGGCGCACGTCAGCGAATTAAACAAGGAAAAGGGCCATCAGGATGAGCACGAGGACAACGATACCAGCCCCCCACTGCGTCAGGGTTATGAACAGCTTATATGTCTGCTCGTGTTCCTGATAGTCCATGTTATTGCCGTCTTTTTCAGGGTCCCCGTTGTCCATACCAGCCCCGCCGCGCGGAAGAAACCCTTCGCCATGCTGGCGCGACTATATCAAAGCCAATCGCCGGGGCAACCTCAACGCGACACGTTTTCCGATCTCGGGGAGAAAGATACCCATGCGTCGTGGATACCCCCGACATAAAGGAAGAGCCGCCTACGGGGTAAGCGGCTCTTCACAGTCGCCTGAGCGGCGAGCGGACGCGTCCATCACAGGACGCGAGCGGCCTACATCATGCCGCCCATGCCGCCCATTCCGCCCATGTCCGGCGCGCCGCCGCCTTTGCCTTCTTCTTTCGGCGCTTCGGCCACACCGGCTTCGGTCGTGATCATCAGGCTGGAAACCGAGGCGGCATCCTGAAGCGCGGTACGCACGACCTTGGCCGGGTCGATAACGCCGGCCTCGACGAGATCCATGTACTCGTCCAGCGCCGCGTTGTAGCCCCAGTAAGGATCGTTCTTTTCCAGAACCTTGCCGACGACGATGGACCCTTCCATGCCGGCGTTCTCGGCGATCTGCCGGATCGGCTCCTGAAGCGCGCGCCGGACGATCTTGATGCCGGCCTCCTGATCAGGGTTCTCGCCCTCGACCGTGATCGCATTGACCGCCCGCAGGAGGGCCACGCCGCCACCGGCGACAATGCCTTCCTCGACAGCGGCACGGGTGGCGTTCAGGGCGTCGTCGACGCGGTCCTTGCGCTCCTTCACTTCCATCTCGGACGCCCCGCCAACACGGATGACCGCCACGCCGCCGGCCAGCTTCGCCAGCCGCTCCTGCAGCTTCTCACGGTCATAATCGGACGTGGTGTCCTCGATCTGCGCACGGATCTGCTGGACACGGGCGTCGATGTCTTCCTTGTTGCCGGCACCATCGACAATCGTGGTGTCATCCTTGGTGATCGTGACGCGCTTGGCCTTGCCGAGCATGTCGACGGTCACGTTCTCCAGCTTGATGCCAAGCTCATCGGAGACAACCTGGCCGCCGGTCAGGACCGCGATGTCCTGCAGCATGGCCTTGCGGCGATCCCCGAAGCCGGGCGCCTTCACCGCCGCGACCTTCAGGCCGCCGCGCAGCTTGTTGACCACCAGCGTGGCCAGCGCCTCGCCCTCGACATCCTCGGCGATGATGATCAGCGGCTTGCCGGACTGAACGACCGACTCGAGCACCGGCAGCATCGCCTGAAGGTTCGATAGCTTCTTCTCGTGGATGAGGATGTACGGATCGTCGAGCTCGCAGACCATCTTCTCGGAGTCCGTCACGAAGTACGGGGACAAGTAGCCCCGGTCGAACTCCATGCCCTCGACGACCTCGAGTTCGGTCTCCAGGCTCTTGGCCTCTTCCACCGTAATGACGCCGTCGTTGCCGACCTTCTCCATCGCCTCGGCGATCATGTCGCCGAACTCTTTTTCACCGTTCGCCGAGATCGTGCCGATCTGCGCCACTTCCGCGCTCGAAGACACGTCACGGGCATCGTCGCGGATCGCTTGGACAACCTGCGCCACAGCCTTGTCGATGCCGCGCTTCAGGTCCATAGGGTTCATACCAGCGGCGACCGACTTCAGCCCCTCGCGCATGATCGCTTGCGCCAGAAGCGTGGCCGTCGTGGTGCCGTCGCCGGCGACGTCGTTGGTCTTCGAGGCGACCTCGCGGACCATCTGCGCGCCCATGTTCTCGAACTTGTCCTCAAGCTCGATTTCCTTGGCGACCGTGACGCCATCCTTCGTGGAGCGCGGCGCGCCGAAGGACTTCTCGATGATCACGTTGCGGCCTTTCGGGCCGAGCGTGACTTTCACGGCGTTGGCCAGCTTGTCCACGCCGTGCAGCATGCGCTCGCGAGCGTCTATCGAAAAACGAATGTCTTTTGCAGTCATGATTCTATTCCTTGCCTATCGGTTGCTTCACCACGGTTGCGTGGGCGCTTCAGCCTTCGAGCACGCCCATGATGTCGGACTCCTTCATGATGAGGACATCCTCACCGTCGATCTTGACCTCGGTGCCGGACCACTTGCCAAACAGCACCTTGTCGCCCACCTTGACCTCGAGCGGGATGACCTCGTTATCGTCGCCGCGCGCCCCGTCGCCCACGGCGATCACTTCGCCCTGTTGGGGTTTTTCGGCCGCCGTATCGGGGATGATGATACCGCCGGCCGTTTTCTGCTCCTCTTCAAGACGCTTTACGGCCACACGATCATGCAGTGGACGAAATTTCATCATTCTTCTCCGTGGTTTATCTGTCGCAGCGCCGGGCACGGCAGTTTCGCGTGCGTGCGGCGTCAGGACCGTGGTCATGGCTTTGTTAGCACTCTCACGAGGTGAGTGCCAATACGCCCTCGGGAATATGTCACGGCCCCGAAAATGTCAATAGGCTCCCCCCGGTTTCGCCCGCCTCCGGCGCCTGGTTTTCAGAACTGCTCACCTGGAAATTCGCTTGCCTTGCATCGCAGCCCTGCCTAGCCTCGGGCAACGGGCCCGAGGCTAGGCAGCCGGGGCTGTCAAACTGACTGGATGAAGGAGGTTGCCGATGGGCTTTCTGTCCGACTCGCTGGCGCGCGTGAAACCATCTCCGACCATCGCCGTCACGCAGAAGGCCCGCGATCTCGCGGCGGCGGGACACGACGTTATCGGTCTCGGTGCAGGCGAGCCCGATTTCGATACGCCGGAGAATATCAAGCAGGCGGCGATCAGCGCGATCGAGCGCGGCGAGACGAAATACACAGCGGTCGACGGGATCCCCGAACTGAAGCAGGCGATCTGTGAGAAATTCCAGCGCGAGAATGAGCTGAGCTATGAACAATCGCAGGTGCTTGTCGCGCCGGGCGGCAAGGCCGTCATCTATAACGCGCTGGTTGCGACTGTGAACCCTGGCGACGAGGTCGTGATCCCGGCACCCTACTGGGTGTCCTATCCGGACATGGTGCTGCTCGCGGGCGGAGAGCCGAAAATCGTCTCGACCACGCTTGAAAACCGCTTCAAGCTGACGCCCGAGGCGCTCGATAGCGCGATCACACCAAATACGAAATGGGTTATTTTCAATTCTCCGTCCAACCCGACCGGCGCGGGCTACACGCATGAAGAACTCAAGGCGCTGACGGATGTGTTGCTGCGCCATCCGAATGTCTGGGTGCTGACCGATGACATGTATGAGCACCTCGCCTATGACGACTTCAAATTCGTCACGCCGGCGCAGGTCGAGCCGCAGCTCTATGACCGGACGCTGACCATGAACGGCGTCTCCAAAGCCTATGCCATGACGGGCTGGCGCATCGGCTATTGCGGCGGGCCGGAACACCTTATCGGTGCGATGCGCAAGCTGCAGTCGCAATCTACATCCAACCCCGCGAGCATGAGCCAATGGGCGGCGGTCGAGGCGCTCGGCGGGCCGCAGGATTTCATCCCGGAGCGCGCGGCCGTGTTCAAGGAGCGACGGGACCTGGTTGTTTCGATGCTCAATCAGGCGCCGGGCCTCGACTGCCCGACCCCGGAAGGCGCTTTTTATGTCTACCCCTCCTGCGCGGGGTGCCTGAACAAGACCACGCCGTCCGGCAAACCCCTCCAGAGCGATGAGGATTTCGTCACCGCGCTCCTCGAGGATGAAGGCGTCGCCGTGGTTCACGGGGCGGCTTTCGGCCTGTCGCCATTCTTCCGCATCTCCTACGCGACATCCACCGAGGCGCTGAAGGAAGCCTGCCAGCGCATCCAGCGGTTCTGCGCCGCTCTCTCGTAGCCGGGGGCGACAACAGGGGGGATGGTCGCATGTCGGCGCGCCCGCCGTTGACCGGCTTTACGGCTTGCCAGATGCGGCGGTTTTCGTCTATTGGCTGTGAGCGCGGGTTATAACCGGGGGGACGGCCATGCATCTGTCGGCGCCGACGAGGCTGACTTTTCGTCTGTCACTGTTGATTGCCATTCTGGCACTTGTCGTTCAGTTCGTGCCGCAGGTGGCCGTGTATGTGCCCATATCGGGGTTTTACATTGCGCTCGCCGCGTTCCTGCTGCTGGCGCTTGGCAACGTGCTGAGGGGCTTTTAAAGCAGCGCCGACGACGCGAGCGCGCGTGAGGATGCGATGAGACTTTATCGGCCTCGGCTGAGCGTATTCGTCATGTCGGCAGTTCTGGCCGCGCTCGGCGTCGCCGGTGTGGTGCATTACATACCGTTCGTCACGGACGTCTCCTTCTGGCTGCTCCTTGCCGGCTACATTATCCTCATGCTCGGCGTACTGGCCGACGGCGTGTAAGCGCGGCGGGACGATTCGGCGCCGCGGCGCCAATCCTGTGCATAACCTGTTGGTTCCTGTGCATAACCTGTTGGTATTGACGAGCGCCGGCGGGAATAACGCGGGTTTCGAGGATCAAACCCCGTGCCGGTCACGCATTAAGCGCCCGAAGTTCTGTTGCGCTACCAACACAGAATCATAATCTTGCCCGGATTCCTGTTTCATTAGCAACCACTTAACAGTTCACGGAACAAACTTGCATCCTGCGCGGCAACGCGCCATGTTTGAGCGTAACAGCGGGAGTAGGAACGATGTCGACAATATCATCGACATTTCTGGCAGGCGCCGTCGTACTGGCGCTGAGCGCCGGTTCAGCCAAAGCCTTCAGCGAAGTTGAGACAGCGCCGGTGGCGCCGGGCACGGGCGTGACAGACGCGCCGGCCGAACTGCAGGCTGGCCCGGGCACTCCTGTCCAGAATGATCTTCCCGCCCTGCAATTGATCGACCCCAATGCCTCTGGTTCGTCTGACAGCGCTGGCACGCCACTCTCGCTGCCCGGTATCGGTTACATCGGTACGCTGCCCAAGCTCGATTTCGGGTTGGAACTGTTGTATAGCGCGCCGGATGCCGACCGATTCGAGATGAATGAGATGCCGCCTTCGACCGAAACGCCGGGCAAGGCGAAGGAAGATGACGTCATCATCCGGGGCACGCTGAAGCATCGCTTCTAGGTGCGCCCATCATCCCAGAGGCTCGTCTGCTCCGGCTTAACCTCAGCCGACGATCTCGCTTTCGTCAAAGCACTGGGTGATCTCCGTCTGGGCATTTTCCGGGCTATCGGAGCCGTGAACGGAATTGCGCTCGATGTTCTCCGCGAATTCGGCGCGGATGGTACCCGGCGCGGACTCCGCTGGGTTCGTCGCGCCCATGATCTCCCGGTTCCTGGCCACCGCGTCCTCGCCCTCCAGCACTTGCAGGACGATCGGGCCGGAGGTCATGAAGGTCACAAGGTCGTCGTAGAACGGGCGCTCCTTGTGCACCTCGTAGAACTTTTCCGCCTGCTCGCGCGACCAGCGCACACGCTTCTGCGCCACGACCCGCAAGCCGCCCTCTTCCAGCATGGTGATGATCTTGCCGGTGATGTTGCGCTCGGTGGCG
This sequence comes from uncultured Hyphomicrobiaceae bacterium, assembly GCA_964346065.1. GTDB lineage: Bacteria > Pseudomonadota > Alphaproteobacteria > Rhizobiales > Rhodomicrobiaceae > Dichotomicrobium. Next base: position 13,945 of record CAYFTI010000014.1, on the reverse strand, counting down.
TCGGGCTTGATGATGGAAAGTGTCCGCTCGGTGGCCATGCCGTAAATCCCTCATATCCGTGAACCAGATCTCGCGCTGCTTATAGCCGCCGCGCGGTTTGGCGACAAGGCCAGATCGCCATGGGAGCGGCCAAGAAAGGGCTTGCATTTCGCGCGCCTCTCTCAAACGTTTCGGCCATGCTGCACATCAACGATCTCACCTACCGCATCGAGGGCAAGCCGCTGTTCGAGGGCGCGACCGCGGCGATCCCGGACGGTCACAAGGTCGGGCTGGTCGGACGCAACGGCACCGGCAAGTCGACCTTGCTGCGACTGATCACAGGCGAGATTGCGCCGGACGAGGGCAGCATCTCGATCCCGAAGAATGCGCGCATGGGCCAGGTCGCGCAGGAAGCGCCCGGCGGCCCGGAGACCCTGCTCGACACAGTGCTGGCCGCTGATACCGAGCGCGCCCGGCTGCTCGCCGAGGCGGAGACCGCGACGTGTCCCGAGCGGATATCGGATATCCATCTGCGGCTCAATGACATCGACGCGCATTCCGCCGAAGCTCGCGCGGCCAGCATCCTCGCCGGCCTGGGATTTGATCAGGCTGCCCAGGCCAGACCCTGCTCCGCGTTTTCGGGTGGCTGGCGGATGCGGGTCGCGCTTGCCTCCGTGCTGTTCGCCGCTCCCGATCTGCTGCTGCTCGACGAACCGACCAACTATCTCGACCTCGAAGGCGTCATGTGGCTGGAAAACTTCCTGCGCAGCTACCCCCACACCGTCATCGTCGTCAGCCACGACCGCGACATCCTGAACAGCTCGATGGATGGGATCCTTCACCTCGAAAACCGCAAGCTCACGCTCTATACCGGTGGATATGACAAGTTCGAGGATACGCGCCGGGAACAGCAAAGGCTGCAGCTCAAGCTGCGCAAAAAGCAGGACGACATGCGCCGGCATATGGAAGCGTTTGTCGAGCGCTTCCGCGCCAAGGCGAGCAAGGCGCGCCAGGCGCAGAGCCGTCTCAAGGCGCTGTCCAAGATGCAGCCGATCGCCGCGGCCGTCGAGGAACAGGTCACACCGTTCCGCTTCCCCTCGCCCGCGCGCCCTCTCGGCAACCCGCTCATCCGCATCGAGAATGCGGCAGTTGGCTACGACCCTGAAAAGCCGGTTCTGCGCGATCTCGACCTGCGGCTGGATGTCGACGACCGTATCGCTCTGCTCGGCGCCAACGGCAACGGCAAGAGCACGCTCGCCAAGCTGCTCGCCGGTCGGCTGGAGCCGACAACCGGGCATCGCCGCGCATCGAAGAAGCTGGAAACCGGCTTTTTCGCCCAGCACCAGATGGACGATCTCGATCCGACGAAGTCACCTTATGACTATATCGCCGCGGTCATGGAAGATGCCACGGAGGCACAGAAACGCGCCAGGCTCGGCCAGCTCGGCTTCGGCGCGGACAAGGCGGACACGCTGTGCGAAAACCTTTCCGGAGGCGAGAAAGCGCGCCTGCTGATGGCGTTGGCGGCCTTTGGCGCCCCCCACCTGCTTATCCTCGACGAGCCGACCAACCACCTCGATGTCGATAGCCGCGAGGCGCTTGTCCAGGGGCTGAACGAATTCGAAGGCGCGGTCATCCTTATCAGCCACGACCGGCACTTGATCGAAGCCTGCGCCGACCGTCTCTGGCTTGTCGCGGACGGCACCGCCCAGCCCTATGACGGCGACATCGCCAGCTACCGCGCCCAGGTGACCGGCCCGCGCTCAGGCGTCCGACCCCCCTCAACAGCGGCGACCGGACGCACGAGCCGCAGCGAGGACCGACGGGCCGCCGCCGCCCGGCGCGCCGAACTGGCGCCCCTGAAAAAAGCCATCAAGCAGCACGAGGCGCACATGGACGCCCTGCAGAGCAAGCTGGCCAAGCTGGACGAAGCCCTCGCCGACCCCGGGCTGTACGACAGGGCGCCGGACAAGGCTCAGCACTACGCCCGCAAGCGCGGCGAACTGGCCAAGGAACTCGAACAGGCCGAAGACGACTGGCTGGCCGCGAACGAAGCCTATGAGGCGGCAGCGGCGCATGGCACGGCTACGCCGTCGGCTTGACGCTGAAGCCCTGGGGGGCGACGCCGCCCTCCTGAACGATCTCGACGTTCTCGACCTGCGCATCCCCTGGGCCGGAACGGCAGCGATCCAACATGATCTCGACGGTCTCGGGCGGTCCCGCGAACAGCGCCGCGACGGCGCCATCCCGCCGGTTTCGCACCCAGCCGGACAGCCCAAGCTGCTCCGCCTGCTCCTGCGTCCAAGCGCGGAAATAGACGCCCTGGACACGCCCCTCGATGCGCACGTGAACGACGCGTTGTTCCGCCATGACAAGGCTCCTCGCTTACCTTGGAAAGCGAACGGGCCGGCGCCGGCCCACATACCGGTTCGCCCGTCCCTGCGCGCCCAGCGCCGCGCGCGGCATCCAGCTTTCCAGTTCCGACATGTACCCGCCGGGCAAGCCGAACGCGCGAGCGCCGGGCAACAGCGCACCCAGCAGGTAATTTGGCCGCGCTCGCCCTGTGAGATGCCGTGTGCCGGTATAGACGAAGGCGCCGACATGGGCATGGGGCCTGGCAACGAACAGCCGGCGGCGGAAGTAATGATGCCAGCGCACGCCTTCAAATGCATCAAGCGCCGCGAAATGGCCGAGTTCGCAGACCCACAGCACGCCGTAGACGGCGCCGTTCGGGTCCGGCCAGATCGACGCGGCCCCGCGCCTGTTGATGAAAAAACGCCATCCATCCAGCCGCGCGACGCCCACAGGCCGTGCACCGGGACAGCGCTCCGCCATGACGCGGGGATGCATGTTGGACCCGTAAGCGAAATAGTGGATCATGTTTGCGTCATCACGATGGGCGCCATGTTCGCAGGCCGTTGCGTCACGCGCGCGGGTCTTCGCCGTATTCATTCACGCCGGGCTGGCCGGGGAATGCGCCAAGGTAGATCAGCGGAAGCAGGCTGACGACCAGCCCGATCAGGCCGAACAGCTCGTTCCCGGCTTGCGGACCGGGCGCGCGCGCAAGCTGGGCGATACCGCTGCCAATCAGGCCGACGGCATACAAGGGCACGAGCCACCAGCCCGAACGCCCCATGTCATGCAGACGCGTAACAGAGGTGGCCAACCCGATCCAGACCGATACGATGACTGCGATCGCCATGACGATCACGGCGAGCATCTCCACGTCGCCGCCGCCTGGTTCCAGCCGGAACAGATCCTCATCGGGTGGCCCATCTTGCGGGACGAGGGGCGCCAGCAATAGAGCCGCACCCAGCACCACGAGAATCTGGATCAGAACGGCGGCCCACCAGCGTCCGCGTCCCAGACGGCCATGAAATGAAAAAAGCCATTGTCCCATGCGTAATGCCGGCAAGCCCTCCTCGGATTCCGGAACTGGACGTGAGCCGGAGCGGCCGGACAGGCGCGGCTCGCTATTCGAACTCCATGATGACGTCATCGACCGCCAGGCTGTCGCCCGGCTTGGCGTTGATCTTGGCCACCACGGCATCGCGCTCGGCGCGCAGGATGTTCTCCATCTTCATCGCCTCGACGGCGCACAGCCGCTCGCCCGCCTTGATTTCCTGGCCCTCGCTCACATCAATCGACACCACCAGCCCCGGCATCGGGCACAGCAACATCCGGGATGTATCCGGCGCCTCGCGCACAGGCATCAGAGCGGCGAGTTCAGCCTCGCGTTCGGTGAACACATAAGCCGGCAGCCGTATGCCCCGATGGATGATCTCGTACCCGTTGAGCCGGGGCCGTAGCTGCACCGCGACGGCCTCGCCATCGATCTCCCCGCGCCAGACCAGCGTGCCCGGCCACCAGTCGGAGGTGACCTCCACCGTTCGGCGTACCGCGCCCGTGGCATCCAGCACATCAATAACCGCACGGCCGTCATCATGGTGTCGCACCGCCAGCTTCTCGCTCACGCCGCCGATATCGGCCACGCGGACCGGCGCGAACTGAACGGCGCCGCCGCTCATCTGCCCGGAGATCTCACGGCGCCGCCGGTTGCCCAGATCGTCAATGAACACAGCGGCGATCGCGAGCCGCTCGCGTTCGTCAGCGTCCGGCTCGCGCGGGGAAAACCCGCATGGATACTCTTGCGCGATGAAGCCCGTGGAGAGATCGCCCGCGCGCCATTTTTCGTTGCCCATGATCGCGCTGAGGAACGGCACGTTGTGCTCGATGCCGTCGATGAAGAAGTTGTCGAGCGCCCAGGCCATGTGATCGATCGCACTGATCCGGTCCGGCCCGTGGGTCACCAGCTTGGCGATCATCGGGTCGTAGAACATGGAGATCTCGCCGCCTTCCTCCACGCCCGTGTCGACCCGGATCGTGCGCCCCTGCTGTTCGCCGGTTTCCGGTTCGCGGTAACGAACGAGCCGGCCGATCGAGGGCAGGAAGTTGCGCACCGGGTCCTCGGCATAGATGCGGCTCTCCACGGCCCAGCCGTTCAGCCGAATTTCCCCTTGTGACAGGCTGAGCGGCTCGCCCGCGGCCACACGGATCATCTGTTCGACCAGGTCGATGCCGGTGATCAGTTCGGTAACCGGGTGCTCGACCTGGAGCCGCGTATTCATCTCCAGGAAATAGAAGTTGCGGTCGGGATCGACGATGAATTCAACCGTCCCGGCGCTGACATAATCCACCGCCCGGGCCAGGGCCACGGCCTGCGAACCCATCTTTTCGCGCGTTGCCGGGTCCAGAAAAGGGCTGGGAGCTTCCTCGATCACCTTCTGGTTGCGCCGCTGGATCGAGCATTCGCGTTCGCCCAGATGGATGGCATTCCCGTGACCATCAGCCAAAACCTGGATCTCGATATGGCGCGGACGCTCGACGAACTTCTCGATGAACACGCGGTCATCGCCGAAGCTGGACTTCGCCTCCGACATTGAAGAGGCAAAACCTTCTGCAACCTCCTCGGCGCTGTGACACACGCGCATACCCTTGCCGCCACCGCCCGCCGAGGCCTTGATGATGACGGGAAAGCCGATATCCGCCGCGATCCGCCCCGCCTCGTCCGGATCCTCGATCACGGCCATGACGCCCGGCACCGTATTCACGCCCGCCTCTGCTGCGAACTTCTTGGACTGGATCTTGTCGCCCATCACCTCGATGGCCTTGACGTTCGGGCCAATGAACGTGATGCCGGCGTCCTGCAACGCGCTGGCGAAGGCCGGGTTTTCCGATAGGAAGCCAAAGCCGGGATGGATGGCCTCGGCGCCGGTGTCCCTGGCGGCCTTTATGATCTTCTCGATGTCGAGATAAGACTCCGACGCCGCGGCAGGCCCGATGCGCACGGCCTCATCCGCCATGTCAACGTGGACGGCGTCGTTGTCCGCATCCGAATAGACCGCCACCGTCCTGATCCCCATGCGGCGCGCGGTCTTGATAACGCGGCAAGCGATTTCGCCGCGATTGGCGATGAGGATTTTCTCGAACATGCAGGCTGTCTCCCGCCAGGATCGGCTTGTTATTTTGACCTGCCGGTTTTAGCCCGCTGCTCGCGCCGGGTAAACCTCGCGCTCATGGCGAGCTAGCGCGCCGCGTCCGTTTCGCGCAAGCTCATGATGTAGGCGGAGATGTCGGATAGCTCGTCGCGCGTGAACTGGATCTGCGGCATGGCGGGATGTGGGGACAGCACATACGCCTCGATCTTCTCACGCGTCATCGCGCGACGGTTCGCGACTTCGGTAAAGCCCGGCACGTCCACCAGCACGCTGCCGCCGGCATCCGGTGCCACCTGGTGGCAGTTCACGCACAGCTTGCGCGAGAGCCGTTCACCGTTTTCGATGTCAAGCGCGTCCAGCGGTTGCGCCGTAACCGGGGCGGCGGCAAGCAGCATGACGGCAACAGACAGAAACACGCTCAAACCTGGCATTCATCTCTCCGATATGGCTGGATTTTCGCAAATGGAACACGCTTCCGGACGATAACCGTGCCGCGTGGCGTGCGCCAGTGTGCAGTTGTGATTCGGCTAGCAAGCCTTCCGGTAGAGCGCGCGGAAATGGGGCGAGCCGCCGCCTTCGGCTTCCAGGTCTTCAAAGCTGACCGTTTCGAGCATATCGGCGAGGACGTCCAGTTCGTGGCGCTGCAATGGCCACGGCGGCGTGTCACCCTCGGGGGGCGCCTCGGTCGCCTTGGTGATCACAAGCAGATGACCGCCCGGCTTTACGAACTCCGGCAGCCGCCGAACCGCTGGCCCGCGCATGTCCTGGCGCAACGCCTGAAGCGTGTAGACCTCGCAGACCAGATCGAACGCCGCGCGCCATTCCTCTGGCGGCGGGTCCATCAGGTTGTGGACGCCCCATGCGATTGCGGGATCTGGAAAGCGTTTCGCGGCCCACGCCACCGCCTCGCCCGAGATGTCGAAGGCCGTCACGGTAAAGCCCGCTTCGGCCAGCGCATGCGCATTGTCGCCAAGTCCCGTACCAACTTCCAACGCCCGCCCGCGCGGCGAATCGTCAGGCAATGCCGCCAGCCACTGCGCCATCTCCGGGCGCACACGCTGATGCCCCCACGGCACCATTGCCGGATCACCCTCGGCGCCGCGGTAGACGGCATCGAACCAGCCAAGTGGCTTGCCCGCGCTCTCGCACTCGGCGCGAAGCCGGTCAGCGACGGCCTTGCCATGCGCGCGCCGCGCCTCGAACTCCTCCGGCTGTTCGGCTTCGCTCACGCTTTTTTCTCCCACTTTCCGGTTTCGCTTTGCTGCCAGTAGGTCACGTCGTGCCCCGCCGTCTTGGCCGCTTTCCAGCTTTCACGCGCAGCCGCAAGGGCTCGGTCATCGCCGCCATCGAACAGCAGAACGACGCGCACGTAATCGCCGGGATCGGGCAGCGGCGCACCCTCCACAACGAAACGCACCTGTGCCCCGTTGGGGTTCAACGGCTCCGGCGTGAGCACGACGGGATGGCGCGGGGCGGCGCGCTCGTTGGCGAGACCATGCGGAAGGAAGGAGTCCTCGCGGTAACTCCACAAGTGACCATCCAGGGCCTCGGCGTATTCCCGCGAGGCGGTCTGCACCACGGCGCGCCAGCCGCGCGCAAGCGTCTTCTCAAGCAGTACGGGCAGAACACGCTCCAGCGGCTGACGCTCCAGGTGATAGAACAGCACTTCGCCCATCTCAGCTATCCTGATACGGGTTCTTGCCCTTGCGCAGGAACAGGCGCACCGGGACACCCCAGAGCCCGAACGCTTCGCGCAGGCTGTTGATCAGGTAACGCTCGTAGGAGGCCGGCACTTCGTCGGGACGCGAGCAGAATATCACGAACCGCGGCGGCCGCGCGCCGGGCTGCGTAATATAACGCATCTTGAGGCGGCGACCACCCGGGGCCGGTGGCGGGTGCGCATCCACTGTCTCGGCAAGCCAGCGATTGAGCCGGCCCGTGCCGAAGCGCGCGTTCCACAGCTCGTGTGCCTTTCCAATCTGCGTGATAAGCTGAATGAGGCCGCGGCCGGTCAGCGCGCTGATCGGGACGACGGGCACGCCCTTGACCTGCGGCAACAAGCGATCAACCCCTGAACGGAACGCGCGCCGCTTCTCCTGCTTGTCTGGCACGAGGTCCCATTTATTGATCGCCAGAACCATCGCCCGGCCCTCGTCGGCGGCCATCGCGGCGATGTGGAGGTCCTGCTTCTCGAGCGCCCGGTCCGCCTCCAACAGCACGACGACCACCTCCGCAAAGCGGATCGCGCGCATCGCGTCGGTCACGGACAGTTTTTCCGCCTCCTCGTGAACCCGCGCGCGCCGGCGCAGCCCGGCCGTATCAAACAGCTTGATCATGCGCTCGCCCCAGGCCAGGTCGACCGAGATGGCATCGCGGGTGAGGCCCGGCTCCGGCCCGGTGATCGTGCGCTCTTCGCCCGCCAGGCGATTGAAAAGGGTAGATTTGCCAGCGTTGGGACGCCCGATGATCGCCACGCGGATCGCCCGGTCCTCGTCTTCGCTCTCAGGAGCCCGCGCCGCGTCTTCGCGCATCAAGGCTTCGGCCTCGGCTTCGAGCCGCTCGTGAAGCTCACCGATCCCCTCGGCGTGCTCGGCAGAGATCGCCACCGGTTCACCAAGGCCAAGGCTGTAGGATTCGTAGAAGCCCGCTTCGCCCGCGCTGCCCTCGGCCTTGTTGGCCGCAAGGATGACCGGATGGCCCGATTGGCGCGCAATGTCGGCGAACATCTCATCAACGGGTGTCACGCCTGCACGCGCATCGATAAGAAATAGTACGATGTCAGCTTCCGCGATGGCGCGCTCGCTCTGCAGACGCATGCGCTCGGCGATGCTGCCGGCTTCCGCGTCCTCCAGGCCCGCCGTGTCGATGAGCGTCGCGGGCTGGCCGGCGATTTCGAAGTTCCCCTCGCGGCGGTCCCGCGTCAGCCCCGGCATCGGGGCGACGAGCGCCTGCTTGCGGCCTGTCAGGCGATTGAACAGGGTCGACTTGCCCACGTTGGGCCGACCCACGATAGCGACTTTGAGTGTCATGCAAGCTGCCGGCTTGTGCGCAGGCGGAAAACGCCCACACAGTCCCGTTCTAGTTCATGGCCAGCAGATCGGCATCGTCGGTCAGCAGATACATCTGCCGGGCCGCGACCACTGGTGCGATGTAAACATCCTCGCCCAGATCGCGCTTGGTGACAATCTTGCCGGTCTTCGGGTTCGCGCCAACCATGAGACCTTCGTTAGAAACCAGCCACACCTTCCCGCCGGCAAGGACGGGCCCGTTCCAGTAGCGCGCGCGCGGCAGGTTCGCGACCCAGGCGATGTCGCCGCTCTCGCGCTGGACGGCAACGAGTTTGCCCGAGCGATCAACAACGAAGACGGCGTCGCCGGAAACCCAGGGCGGCTGGCTGGCACTGATCTCGAGCGACCAGCGCCGTGACCCGGAGCCCAGATCCGTGGCGATCAGGCGTCCGGCCCCACTGACGGCGTAGACCGTGCCGCCGGCGATCACGGGCCGTGCCGTATCCCCGACTTCCTGCCGCGCGGTTCCCGGTTGGGTGCGTGTGAGCGATTCCGCCCATTTCGGCTGGCCATCGGAAATACCGAAGGCGACCAGTTCGCCGGATGGATAGGGAACCACCACGGCATCGTTCGAAACGGCCGGGCTGGCATTACTCAGCATGGCGGCGGCCTCGGGAAGGCCGCGCGCGGTCCAGAGCTGGCGTCCGTCTTCTGTTGACAGGCAGTAGAGCTGGCTTTCCGAATTCACGACAAAAATCCTGCCGTTAACTGCTGTCGGGGACATGCGGAACGGCAACTCAAAGCGCTTTGTCCACAGCCTCTTGCCGGAGGAGGGATTCAGCGCGACAACAATACCGAAGCCGGTGACGGCGAACAGCTTGCCACCGTCCATCGCGAGCCCTCCGCCGAAGCCCGCTTCCTCGTCCTCGTCTTCAGGCACCAGCGACGCTTCCCACAGCTCGTTGCCGCTGTTCTTGGAAAAGGCACGCACGACCCCTTCGGTGTCGAGCGTGTATACGCGATTCCCCGCGATGATGGGTTTGGCAATCAATTGCCCGTCGGAGCTTGAGCCAGCGCCTATGTCCCGGCTCCAGCGCTGCTGCAGACGCCCGGTGAAAGCAAGATGGCCAGGCGCATTGCTGGCCACGCCGCCCGGCTGCGTCCAGTCACCGTTGACCTGCTCGGCATCCACGGAGACCGGCTTGGCGGTGTCGACGTTTGACAGTGCCGATGTCGAATTGGGCGAGACCACGGAAATCCGCTCGCCCGGCAGCCTCTCTTCTTCCTCCTCGAACAGCGACGTAACCGAGTCGGTGACGCCGGAGACAGAAGCGCAACCGGCAAGCGGCATGGCCAGTGCCAGAATGAGCGCCAAGCTTCGCAGGCATTTGACGCCCCTGCACATGCCCCATTTCGCATACGTCGTGGCGCGAGGGATGCCCCGTGTTACCGTCCAGCTGGTCATGCGCTGCCCTTCGTCGCTTGTCCTGTTCGCTTTTCCGGACTCAAACGCCAACCAACGCGGCACGCGAAACCAAAGCGCCGCTTAATTCGTCGAGCTTTGCGCGCTCGGCGTTGCTGCGCCCTGTGCGGCCGAGGCGCCCGGCGAGTCGAGTAGAGAAAGCATCATCTGCGCGCGTTGACGCATGGGCCCGGGCGTTTCGCCATCGCCGAGCACCTTCTGGTAGAGCGTGCGCGCCTTTTCATTCTGATCGGCCTTGAAAGCTGAAAGCGCCAGCAGTTCGCGCGCCGAATGCCGCCACGGACCAGCCTCGTCCGGCATGTCGCCGATCCGCTTCTCGATCTCGGCGGGCGCCGCCGTGTCAACCAGCAACGTCGCCGCCTGAACCCGGGCAAAGCCTTTCAGCATCGCATCATCGGTGTTCGCAGCAACCTGATCATAGGCCTTCACCGCGGCATCCGTCTCGCCCTTGGCCGCCGATATCGCCGCCAGCCGGAGTTGCGACAGCGCTGGATACGCGCCGGCCCCATCCTCGGCAAGCTTGGAAAACGTCTGCGCCGCGGCGTCCCGCTGGCCGTTCTGTTGCAAGGCGCTGGCCTGCACAAAGGCCGCGCCATCCGAACTCATCTGAGTACGCTGCCACCATGTCCAGCCCTGATAGCCGCCAACCCCGAGCACGATCAGCAGCGCGACCGCGATGACATAAAGACCATATTTCCGCCAGTACTGCGCCAGTTGCTCACGGCGCATGTCCTGTTCGACCTCGCGGAAGATATCACCTTCACTCATGATCCGCCTTGCTTCGCGCGTTCTCTTTGAAATGTCCGCCCCCGATCCGAAGGACCGCGTGGCGAGACGTCCTGGCTGTTTACGCTCAAATGTTGGTTCACGCTACTGCTCTCAAGCGTTAGTTGCCGCTGATTTTCGGCTTTTTCGTGACTGGCCCGGCGGAGTCCACATCACGCGTTTCCATCCCGTAAACGTTCTCATGACCCGGGAAATCGCGCGCGCGCACCTCATCGGCATAGGCCTTGACGGCATCCGCGATCCCGTCCGCCAACCGGGCATAGCGCTTGACGAACCGGGGCACGCGCGGCGACAGGCCGAGCATGTCCTCCAGCACCAGGATCTGGCCATCGCATTCTGCCGAAGCCCCGATGCCGATCGTTGGAATATCGATCTGGCGCGTGATACGCGCGGCCAGCAATTCAGCAACGCCTTCGATCACGACGGCGAACGCTCCGGCTTCGGCGACCGCCTGAGCGTCCGCTTCAATGGCGGCCCATTCGCTCTCACGCCGGCCCTGCGCTCGGTAGCCGCCCAGCGTGTTCACCGATTGCGGCGTCAGGCCGATATGCCCCATCACGGGAATGCCACGCTCGCTCAGATAGCGGATCGTTTCGCCCATGCGCTGGCCGCCCTCCAGCTTGACCGCGCCGCAGCCCGTCTCCTTCATGACACGCGCTGCGTTCCGGAAGGCAATGGCCGGGCTCTCCTCGTAGCTGCCAAACGGCATGTCCACAACGACCAGCGCGCGCTGCGATCCCCGAACCACTGCGGCTCCGTGCATGATCATGAGATCGAGAGGCACAGGAACCGTGCTTTCATAGCCGTGCATGACCATGCCGAGCGAGTCGCCGACCAGCATGAAATCCACATGAGGGTCGATCAGCCGGGCCGTATGGGCGTGATACGCCGTCAGCGAGACAATCGGGTCGGCGCCTTTTCGCGCGCGGATCTCCGGCGCTGTTATCCGTGTCATCTCAACACTCTTCGTCTTCAGGATCGACCGCACTCATCCGTCATGACTACCCCTGATCTGAACGGACGAGCGCAGAGGCTTGTGACACCGCGCTGTTAGCGCGTGGTTAACGCTATTAATCAAATTCACTTTTCATTCGATTAAAATCATCATTTCCTCGGGGCAGAGGGCAAAATTCGTCATATGCAAGAGGCCACAAACATGCTTGTCGAACTCATTTTCGCCAGTCTGGTCGCGGCGGCCGGCGGGGCCAATGCACAGGCACCTGATACCCCGCTCGAGCCGGCCGTCATCCATGAAACTGATGGCGCGTCCCGCGCTTCCAGCCCAAGGCTGCAGCCCGCTGCCGACCTCGGTTGTCCACAGTATTACCGGCGCGGCCATGATTATCCGCCCCGTTGCCGCCGGCATCATGCCGATCCATACCACGAAGGCCCCGGCGGGCGCTACGGGCGTTATGACGACCGCCAATATGACGGTCGGCCGGGGCGCTACTCGGACTATCGCAACGAGGACCGGTATTATGATGGCGGCCGCTACGATGCCGACCCGGAGTTTCCGCGCGATACGCTGAGGGATCGCCGGGGCCGGCCCTACCCGAACTCCCGGCGGCGCGACGAAGAGCGGTATGCCCCGCCCTATCGCAGTGGCGGTTATGACCGGCCCGCTCCTTATCGTGCCCGGCCAGGCGCGTTCGAAGACACAGATCAGGGCGTCTTCATGGATGAACCCCGTTTCGACCGGTTCGGTACAGGAGACGATCGCGTGTATCGGACCGCGCCATCGCCCTATTTGCATCGCTCAAGCTACCATGGGCCGGCATATAAAAAAAAAGATACGGGGGGTATCGCTATTATGACAGGGAACCGACCTGCGGACTCAGATGCTGGATCAATCGTCTAGCCGAAGATGACTATCCCCCGTCATACATATACCTGGAACCGCGCCCGGACATTGCGCGAAACCGCGCTGCGATGCGTCGTTTCTGCAGACGCGAGTCCTGGCAGGACCGCAGTGGCTGCTGGCATTGTCCCTCCGGGTGTTTCGCGCTTTATCGTCCCTGCCGGAACTGGCGGTGCAAGTTTGAATGACGCGCTCGCCGCGCGTGTGACCGGCCATCATTCAGGTGGCGTTCACATTACGGTGACTAGCCTTGACACGCGAATGCTTGGCCCGCTGCGGGCGCGAGCGGCGCTTGGTTAGGGAAGAAAAGGAGCGTGTCATGCGAAACATCCTGAAGGCTTTCGCATTACTGGCCGCCGGATTGGCCGCCTTTGTATTCATGTCACCACAGGCTTCCGCCGCGAGCGCGGGCAGCGGCGTCTTGAACACGAAAGCGCTGCTCACGGGCTCGCTCACCGAAGCGTTCATTGAGGAAGCGCGCTACGGCCGTCGCTATCGCCGCTGGAATCGTCGCTGCCGCCGTAGATGGGGGTATGGCTGGCGGTATCGCCGCTGCATGCGCCGTCACGGGTTCTATGGCCGCGGGCGCTATGGTCGCCGCTATCGTCACTGCCGGCGCTGGAACCGCATCTGTCGGCGCCGCTGGGGCCGTGGCTGGGACTATCGGCGATGCATGCGCCGGCATGGCTGCCGCCGGTTTTACTGAGTAGCCCGGCCCTCGTGGGTCTGGTGGGCACGACCTGGAGGAGAGGAGACATGCGTTTACGATGCAAACTGGCTCTTGCGTTCTTGCTGGGACTGGCCTCGTTGAGCTGGACCAATGATCAGGCGGCTGCCGGAGCGGCGGGCATCACGCCGAGCGTGCTGACCACGCCAGCGCATGTCTCCTCGTCGCTAACGCCCGCGTATTACGACCATTTGCACCTGGCACGCTCGCGGTTCTGCTATTCACAGCATATCCAGTGCGAACTCGATGCAGGCGGCCGTGGCTACTATTACAAGCGCTGCATGCGCCGGCGTGGCTGCTATCCGTACTATGGCGGTGGCTATTATCGCGGCGATATCTACGAATTCCGCCGCAAGGGTTATAGCTGCCGCTACTGGTATCGCCGCTGCCGGGAAAACTGGTTCTACCCGGAGGATGTGCGCGGCTGCCTTCGCTATTACGGCTGCCTGCACCGCTACTACTAACTCTGGTGCATTCCGCGAATGACAAAGGCTGCCTGCGCGGCGGCCTTTGTCATGTTTTCACTCCCACTCGATCGTGCCGGGCGGCTTCGAGGTCACGTCGTAGACGACCCGGTTGATGCCGAGCACCTCGTTTATGATCCGC
>CAYFTI010000013.1:22652-29775 GCA_964346065.1 uncultured Hyphomicrobiaceae bacterium | reverse complement strand
AGTTCATCATGGAGGGCTTGCCCGCGCCGCACGATATCCTGGCGATCAAGGGCGTGGAAGAGCTGGCGAGCTATCTCGTCAACGAGATCCAGGACGTCTACCGCCTGCAGGGCGTGACCATCAACGACAAGCACATCGAGGTCATCGTCCGCCAGATGCTCCAGAAGGTGGAGATCACGGATGCGGGCGAAACCGGGCTTCTGAAGAACGAGCAGATCGACCGGCTGGAGTTCGAGGAGATCAACCAGAACGCCAAGGCCTCGGGCAAGCGTCCGGCTGAAGCCGAACCCGTCCTGCTCGGTATCACCAAGGCCAGCCTGCAGACCCGCAGCTTCATCTCGGCGGCTTCCTTCCAGGAAACCACGCGGGTGCTGACCGATGCCGCGGTGAACGGCAAGACCGACCTGCTGGAAGGCCTGAAGGAGAACGTCATCGTGGGACGGCTGATCCCCGCCGGTACGGGCGGCATGATCAACCGCCTGCGGGCCATCGCCGCAAAACGCGACGACATGATCGTGAAAGAGCGGGCCAAGGCCGCCGAGCGTCTGTCTCAGGACAACACGCCCGACGATGGGTCCGAGCAGGTCCAGGCGGCGGAGTAGGGCCAGGGCCGCGCGATCCGGTCTCGGCCGTAGCGGCGGTTTGAGCGCAAGAATCGGGCTGCCCGCATGATCGAAGCTGATTAAGCTGGCGTCTCTCGGTGAGGAGGCGAAGTCATGCGGGCAGATCCCGGGATCGAAGATGCGGATGCGCGCTGGGACGCCGTCCTGGCGCGTGATGCGGACGCCGACGGCACCTTTGTGTTCGCGGTGCGAACGACACGGATTTACTGCCGGCCAGGCTGTCCGGCGCGCCGGCCCAAACGCCGGAATGTGGTGTTCTTCGAAACGCCGGCGGCGGCTGCAGCGGCTGGTTTTCGCCCTTGCCGACGGTGCCGGCCGAACCAAGCTACACCCCGCGCCGAAGCTGTCATCCGTGCCTGCCAACTGATCGCGGAAAGCGAAACGCCGCCGAACCTCGACCGGCTGGCAGCGATGTCGGGCATGAGCCGCTTTCACTTCCACCGCCTGTTCAAGCGCGAGCTCGGCGTGACGCCGAAACAGTATGCCGACGCATGGCGCCACGCGCGCCTGCGCGAATCCCTGCCCTCAGCCGCGAGCGTGACCGAGGCGATCTATGGTGCTGGCTACGAAAGCCCGGCACGGTTTTATGAGCAGGCGAGATTTGCGCTCGGAATGCCGCCGGGGGATTACAAGGCCGGCGGCCGCGGCCAGGCGATCTGGTATGCGCTGGCGGACAGTGCGCTTGGGCGCGTTCTCGTCGCTGGGACGGCACGCGGCCTCTGTGCGATTTTTTTCGGCGACGCCGACGCGGCGTTGGAGGCAGAACTGCGGACACGCTTTGAGAACGCGCGCCTCGTCGCTGCCGATGAGACGATGCGCGAATGCGTGGCGGAGACCGCCGCCTTTATCGACATGCCGAAAGGCGTCTTTCACCTGCCGCTGGATATCCAGGGCACCGCCTTCCAACAGAAGGTTTGGGCGGCATTGCGCGATATCCCGTTCGGCGAAACGGCGACCTATTCCGATATTGCGCGCAAGATCGGCGCGCCGTCGGCGACGCGCGCAGTTGCGAACGCCTGCGGGGCGAACCCGGCCGCGGTCGCCATTCCGTGCCACCGCGTGCTCCGATCGGACGGCGGGCTCGGTGGCTACCGCTGGGGGGTCGCCCGAAAGCGCACCCTGCTTCAGCGCGAACGCGGTGAGGATGGCTAGAGCCGTATCCATTCTCGATGAATCGGGATGCGGCTCCATCTTTCTGATTTCACGCGCAATTCATCCGAAAACTGGTGACCACTTTTCGGATTGCGCTCTAGCCTCTCCGTTCCACCATCATCTTCTTGGTCTCGGCGATGGCCTTCGCGGGATTCAGCCCCTTTGGACAGGCTTGCGCGCAGTTCATGATGGTGTGGCAGCGATACAGCCGGAATGGGTCTTCAAGCTGGTCGAGCCGGTCACCGGTCGCCTCGTCGCGGCTGTCCACGATCCAGCGATATGCCTGCAGGAGGATCGCCGGGCCGAGATATTTATCGGAGTTCCACCAATAGCTCGGACATGAGGCGGAGCAACACGCGCACATGATGCACTCATAAAGACCATCGAGCTTCTCGCGGTCCTCCTTGCTCTGGCGCCATTCCTTCTCCGGCGTGGTCGAGGTCGTCTCCAGCCACGGCTGGATCATCCGGTGCTGCGCGTAGAAATGCGTCATGTCCGGGATCAGGTCCTTGACCACGCTCATGTGCGGCAGTGGGTAAATCTTCACGCTCCCACTGCTCTCAGAGCTTGCGCGCGTGCAGGCCAGGCCGTTCATTCCGTCCATGTTCATCGCGCAGGAGCCACAAACACCCTCGCGGCACGACCGGCGGAAGGTCAGCGTCGGGTCGATCTCGTTCTTGATCTTGATGAGCGCGTCGAGGACCATCGGCCCGCAGTCGTTCATGTCAACGTAGTAAGTGTCGACCCGCGGGTTTTCGCCATCGTCCGGGTTCCAGCGATAGACCTCAAAAGCCTTGAAGTTCTTCTTCGCTGTCTTGTCCGGCTTGTTCCAGACCTTGCCTTTACGGATTTTCGAGTTTTTCGGCAGTGTCAGCTGAACCATGTCATTCCCTTCAACGCCCTGTTGCGAGGCTTCTTGCCTGTTTAGTACACCCGCGCCTTCGGCTCGATGTAGGTGATGTCGTTCGTCAGCGTGTAGCTGTGCACGGGGCGATAGTCGAGCCGCACCCTCTGCGTCTCGTTATCCGCCCAGGAGAGTGTGTGCTTCATCCAGGTCTCGTCGTTACGATCCGGGTGATCCTCGCGCGCATGGGCGCCGCGGCTCTCGGTGCGGTTGGCGGCGCTGTTCATCGTCACGGCGGACTGCGCGACGAGGTTGTCGAATTCAAGCGTCTCGACGAGATCCGTGTTCCAGATCAGCGAGCGGTCGGTGACGTGGATATCCTCGACGCCTGACCAGATCGTGCGCATCTTCGAGACGCCTTCATCAAGGATCTCCTGTGTGCGGAACACCGCGCAGTTCTCCTGCATTGCGTGCTGCATGTCCTTGCGCAACTGGGCGGTTGGCGTGCCGCCATCGGCATAGCGGAACCGGTCCAGCCGGGCGATCGCCTTGTCGCCGGCGTCCCTGGGCAGTTCGCGATGCGGCGTGTTCGGTTCTACCGTGTCAGCGCAGTGGTTGGCCGCCGCGCGCCCGAACACCACGAGATCGATCAGCGAGTTCGAGCCGAGGCGATTGGCGCCGTGAACTGACGCGCAGGAGGCCTCGCCGATCGCCATCAGGCCCGGCACCGGCGTATCGGGGTTGCCGCCACGCGGGCTGATCACTTCGCCGTGCACATTGGTGGGAATGCCGCCCATGTTGTAGTGCACGGTCGGCAGGACCGGGATCGGTTCGCGCGTCAGGTCCACATTGGCAAAGACCTGGGCCGCCTCACTGATTCCCGGCAGGCGCTCGGCCAGAACCTCGGGGTCGAGATGCTCCAGATGCAAGTGGATGTGGTCCTTGTTCGGCCCCACGCCGCGTCCATCGCGGATCTCGATCGTCATGGCCCGTGAGACCACGTCGCGCGATGCCAGATCTTTTGCGCTGGGCGCGTAGCGCTCCATGAAGCGCTCGCCTTCGGAGTTGGTCAGGTAGCCGCCTTCGCCGCGCGCGCCCTCGGTGATCAGCACGCCCGCATCGAAAATGCCGGTCGGGTGGAACTGCACGAACTCCATGTCCTGCAGCGGCAGCCCGGCGCGCAGAACCATCGCGTTACCGTCGCCCGTGCAGGTGTGCGCGCTGGTGCAGGAGTAATAGGCGCGGCCATAGCCGCCGGTGGCCAGGACGGTCTTGTGCGCGCGGATGCGATGGACCGAGCCGTCATCCAGGCATAGCGCGACGACGCCACGGCACACGCCGTCCTCGTCCATGATGAGGTCGAGCGCGAAATACTCGATGAAGAACTCCGCCGAGTGGCGCAGGCTCTGGCCGTAGAGCGTGTGTAGCATTGCGTGGCCGGTGCGGTCGGCAGCGGCGCAGGTGCGCTGGGCGGCCGGGCCTTCGCCGAATTTCGTCGTCATGCCCCCAAACGGGCGCTGGTAGATCTTGCCCTCGTCGGTCCGCGAAAAGGGCATACCGTAATGGTCGAGTTCGTAGACGGCAGCCGGGGCATGGCGGCACAGATATTCGATCGCATCCTGGTCGCCCAGCCAGTCGGAGCCCTTGACGGTGTCGTACATGTGCCAGCGCCAGTCATCCTCGCCCATGTTGCCGAGTGACGCGGCGATACCCCCCTGCGCGGCGACGGTGTGCGAGCGCGTCGGGAACACCTTGGTGACACAAGCTGTCTTCAAGCCGGCCTCGGCGCATCCCAGCGTGGCGCGCAGGCCCGACCCTCCGGCCCCGACAACAACGACGTCATAGCTGTGATCGTTGAAGGGATAGGCACGACCGTTCACGCCCGGAGCGGTCTGCGCCGCGCCGTTACCGTTCGTCTGCATGCTCATGTGTCTAGGCTCCCAGGCTCAGCTTCAGCACTGCCAGCGCCGAAGCCAGTGCGATAAAGACCGAAAAAAGGGCATTCAGCGCGAGGGTGACCACCCTGGTTCCGGCAGAGTGCACGTAGTCTTCGATGACGTTCTGCATCCCGAGATACATGTGATAGCTCACCGAAGCGATGAGAAGCAGCATCAGCGCGCCAGACAGGGGCGCGGCGAAATACCCCACGACCTCGGCATGGCTGGCGCCGGCAAGCGCAAAGACGGTGTAGACGAAATAGACAAGGGCGATCAGATTGGCAGCCGCCGTGAGTCGCTGCCACCAGAAATGGCCGGTGCCGTCATGCGCCGAGCCAAGACCGCGCGCGCGGGAAAGCGGTGTGCGTAGCGACATCTAGAATACCCCCATGGTGGAAAGCAGCGCGGCCCAGAAAATGATGGTCAGCGTCACGGAGCCGAGCAGCGTCGCCCAGGACAGCCGCAGCACGGTCGGAATTTCAAAGCCGCGTCCGGTATCCCACAAAAAGTGGCGCAACCCGCCCAGCGCATGGTGAAAGACCGCCCAGCTCAGGCCGATCAGGATCAGATAGCCGACGACGGAGCCGATCCAGTCCATCGCGACCGCATAATACTGCGGCCCACTCGCCGCCGCGATCAGCCACCAGACCAGCACGATCATCCCCAGATACAGCGCTGAGCCAGTCAGACGGTGGAAGATCGACATGACCATCGATATGACGGGCCGGTAAACTTGAAGATGCGGGGAGAGAGGGCGCTGGTTCGCGGGATCTGACATGAGGCGTCTCGCTGATGGTTGTTACACACTTTTACCGCAATGCAATAATCAAATGCAACGTGATGGAGATGACAGGATCGTCACAGGTCTGCGACCGGTTCAATCTTGGGCTCGCAGTTGCCGGACGCCTGTGGCTTCATGACACGCGAACACGGCGAGGGTCGCAAGACAAACAGGGGCACCATCATCATGCAAGCACGGATACACAGGTTTGTTCTCTCGGTTCTATTGGTGACGGTGCTGTGCATTGGCGGGAGCGCGAGCACTGGCGCGAAAGATCTTTACGGCGAGATCTCCGTGGACGGCGTGGAACGCACTTACACGGTTTTCGTGCCTGAGCGGGTGCGGGAACGCCGGGGTTCGGTGCCGGTGGTGATCGCGCTGCATGGCGGTCTTGGTGACGGTATGCGGGTGCGCAGGGTTCTGGGCCTTGACCCGATCGCCGCACGGGAGGGTTTCGTTGCCGTCTATCCTGACAGCCTCGGTCGCGCCTGGAACGATGGACGCCGGTTGCGCCGCCGCCGGCAGGCCGATGATGTGGAATTCCTTCTCCGGCTGAAGAAAAGCCTTGTCCGGCGCGGCCTTGCTGATCCCGACCGGGTGTTCGTGGCTGGGGTATCGAATGGCGGCATGATGGGGCAGCGGCTGGCATGCGAGGCCCCTGGCGCCTTTGCCGGCTTTGCTTCGATTATCGCCAACATGCCCGTGCGCCTGATCGACAGATGCGCGCCGAGGGGGCGCGTCCCGATGATGATCATCAACGCCACGGATGACCGCCTGATGCCCTATGACGGCGGCGGGGTCGGTTTTCGCGGGCGGGCCGGGCGTGTCGTCTCGACCTATGAAACGGTTGAATTCTGGCGACAGCACAATCGCTGCGGGGAGCGGCCGGGCCGCCGCGTGCTTCCCGATCGTGCCCCTGACGATGGTTCGCGTGTCGTCATGTTCTACAGCACGGACTGCGGACGCGGCGCGCCGGTTATCCTGCTGCGCGTTGAGGGCGGAGGGCACCGCGTGCCCGGTTCACCCGCGCGCAACCTGCGCTTTTTTGCCGAACGGGCGCTGGGGCCGCAGAACAACGATATCTCGACGGCCGAGGTCATCACGCGCTTCTTCGCCGGTATCGACCGGACCAGTTAACGGCCCGGAGCGTTGACTCTGCTTCGCCGCGTTCCAGGCGGTGGAAGCGTCACTCGAAGGAGCATGACCATGCGATACCTCCTCAGCGTTGCCATCTTGTGCTTTCTGGCGAGCACGGCATGGGCGGTGCCTTCCCTGCCTCCCGCCAGCGGCTGGCCGGTTTATGAAAATCAACGTTTCGGCTATCGGCTGGCCTATCCGGATACCTGGTTCGAGGCGGGCCCGCTATCGGCCAACGGCGATGGCCGGGCCTTCACGTCTCGCGACGGTGCCGCGCGCATCGTCGTGTTCGCCGCGCATAACTTCGAGGGCTTGTCCCTGCGCGACTACCGCGAAACGCTGCTCAGCGATTACGGTGATTACGGCGACCTGACCTACAGCCCTGTCGGCAACACGTGGTTCGTTCTCTCGGGCTATCAGGGCGAGCGCATCTATTATCAGAAGGTGATGTTCTCGTGTGGCGGACAGATCATCAATGCATTGTCCATCAGCTTTCCCGAAAGCGAGAAGCCGGCCTATTCACCCATCATCGAGGAGATTGAGGACCGCTTCCGAACCGGGCAGGGCGAGGACACGCCGGCGGATTGCGGGTAGGCCATGAGAGCGGACGCGATGCCACGCGGGAACACGCATCCATTTGCTCATGTCC
>CAYFTI010000013.1:0-22552 GCA_964346065.1 uncultured Hyphomicrobiaceae bacterium | reverse complement strand
TCCATTTGCTCATGTCCCTTGATCGTCGAGACAGGTCCTGAAGCGTTCAAGCTTTCCGGCGATGTCGTCGACGAAGCCAGGGCCGCAACGCGCCTCCATGCGGGCATCCAGTTCGGCAAGGGCCTGCCGCGCGTCCGACATCAGCCGCTCGCCCTCTTCGGTAAAGCGTATGACCTTTCGGTTGCGCCGCTCAGGGTCGACCGACTGGACGATCCAGCCGCGTTTCTCCATCTCGCCGGCGGTTTTCATGATCATCTGCCGCGACACGCCAAGCCGTTGCGCCACGCCTGAGGCATAGTTGATGCCGCAGTCAAGCTGGCCGAGAAAGCTCAGGGCGCCCGCGGTGACGCCGTGATGGCCGCGCTCGGCGAGGTCTTCGGCGAGTTTCGCCAGCAGGGTGTCGCGCACCTCGCTCAACAGGAAGGCCACGGACAGGCTGCGGCTCTCCACCATCGGCAGGTCGGTGACACGCGAACTCGTCAACTCTGTTGACATCATGGGCGTTCTCCGCTTATCTTGTCATCCAGGTTGACAAGGAGGCTAGCGGATGCCGAAGCTCAAAACAATCCTGCGTCTGAATGCGGCGAGTTGCCTGGGCTTTGGCGCTCTGTTCGTCGCGCAACCCCTGGGCGTGGCCGCGTTCCTGGGATCGCCGCCGGCGCCAGTGATGCTCGTTATCGCGCTGGGCGCGGCCTTGATCGGTAATGGCATCCTTCTGCTTTACGCAAGCCGGACAGGCGAACCGCGCGATTGGCTTGTCTGGGTCTTTTCTGGCGGCGATTTCGCGTGGGTCATCGCGACCGTGCTTCTCGTGACAACGCAAACCTGGGTAACCACCTTGCCGGGCATCGTGGCCGCGCTCGCTGTCGGGGTGGGGGTCGGCACGCTTGGCCTTCTGCAACTCGTGGCGCGTAAACCGGTTCAAGTCGCGCCGTAGGGGCCGGCGGCTTGGCTCTGGCCGGAATTTCACCGCGGGAGAACGACCCAGTAGTCAAGGTCCAGGACCACGCTGGGGTCAAAGGTGGTATCTCCGCTTTTGTACGGAAAATCGAGGCATACGCGGTTTTTCGTGGCAACGGTGCGCAGGCGCAGCGCGCCGATATCATTGCGCTCGGCAACCGCCGCGCGCTGGAGGATCTCTGACCAAGCGAACAACGTGTCTCCGGCAAAGACCGGGCCGACATGGCGCCCGCCGTTGATCGCCGTGACATGAAACGCGTTCGCCAGCCCGTTGAAGGTGAGCGCGCGAGCCAGAGAGATGACATGGCCGCCGTAGACGAGCCGCCGGCCGAAGCGCCCGTCCTTCTCGCTGTGCTGGTTGAAATGCACCCGCGCGGTGTTGTGATACAGCCGGGTCGCCATCTGATGTTCGGCTTCCTCCACCGTCACGCCGTCGAAATGGTCGATGCGCTCGCCCGGCTCGTAATCCGCCCAGCGGTGAGGTGAGCCGGCCAGCACCGTATCGTAGCCCTCGATGGTCAGCGCCGGGACGGCGCCTCCGAGGGCTTCGGCGGGGACCTGCTCGGGCAGTTCCGGGACGACGGTTTCCGGAGCGGGACTCTCCGGGTCGCGCTTGTTCACCATGACCCAGCGAACGTAACTGAGAACCACGCCGCCGTGCTGGTTGCGGCCGATCGAGCGGACATAGACGACACCCGTTTGCCCGCTGGAGTTCTCCTTCAGGCCGATGACTTCGGAGACGGTACTGAGCGTGTCGCCGGGATAGACCGGGTTGAGGAAACGGCAATCGGCGTAACCGAGATTGGCGACGGCGTTCAGCGAGATGTCCGGCACGGTCTTGCCGAAAACCGTGTGGAAGACGAGCAGATCATCCAGCGGTGCGCTCGCGTAGCCGATCTTTTGCGCGAAGCTGTCAGCGCACTGCACGGCAAAGCGCGCTCCGTAGAGGGCGGTGTACAGCGCCGCATCACCTTGCGTGAGGGTGCGCGGTGTGGAATGGACGATTGTCTGGCCGAGGCTGAAATCCTCGAAGAAGTTGCCGGAATAGGTCTTCTCGACCATCAGGGACCTTCCATGTTCAAGGCTTTTGCGCGGGTTCCGCGAAACAATCTTCGATCCGGCCCATACCGATGTGCTCGTAGTAGCTCCGTGCGCCGGGCGCCGCCAACAGGATCAAGCGCGCGGCGGGATGAAGCTCAGCCCTGGTCTGCGCCAGCAGCCTGCGCCCGATTCCCTGTCCCTGATAGTCACGGTCGACGGCGAGATCCGCACAGTAGCACACATACGCGAAGTCTGTGAGCGAGCGTGCGGCGCCGACCAGGGTGTTATCGATCCGCGCCGTAACGATCAGGTTCGCATTGGCGCACATTTGCGCGATGCGCTCGGCATCGTCGACGGGTCTGCGCGCGGCCAGCCCGGAGCGCTCCAGCAGGCCGACGAACATGTTCGCGTCGAGCATGTGCTCGCGATTTATGACGATATCGCCCATGGTTGGCCGGTCGCCCGATCAGCGCGCGGTGCGGGATTGGCACAGGATCAAAACGGCTTTATCACTATCACGCAAGCGCTCTGGGTAAAAGAACGAGGACGAGAGATGCATCTTGGGATCTTGACGGGTGGCGGAGACGTGCCCGGCCTGAACGCGGCGATCAAGGCGGTTACGGAGAACGCGGCGGCGCGCGGCTGGCGCGTCACCGGTCTAAGGCGGGGCTGGGCCGGGCCGCTCAACATTGACCCGGACAACCCGCACAGCGCGGAGGACTGGACCGTGGCGCTGACGCCCGAGGCCGTGCGCACCGTGGACCGGACCGGTGGCACTTTCTTGCACACCTCGCGCACCAAGCCCTCGGCAACAGCGGTGAAGGATCTGCCTCAGCATCTTCGTTCGCGCCATGCCGGCGAGCCGGACGATGCCAAGGTGGACTGCACCGACCACGTCCTGCGCGTGCTCGAACACCTGGACATCGACGTGCTGGTGGCGATCGGCGGGGATGACACGCTGTCCTATGCGGCCCGGCTGCATGCTGAGGGCGCACCGACCATGTGCATCCCCAAGACGATGGATAACGATGTCCATGGCACCGACTATTGCATCGGGTTTTCCACCTGCGTGAACCGCGGCGTCGAGCTCATCACCAGGCTGCGCACACCGGCAGGTAGTCATGAGCGCGTCATGGTTGTCGAAATGTTCGGGCGCAATTCCGGCGAATCCGCGCTTATCACCGGTTACCTCGCGGGTGTCGACCGGGTACTGATCGCCGAGGTGCCGTTCGACGGCGAAAAGGTCGCCCGGCTTCTGGCGGAGGACCGCGCGCGCAACGATTCGCACTATGCCGTCGTAGTCGTGTCCGAAGGCGCGCATTTCGCGGATGGCAGCATCGTGGAAAGCGGTCCGGCCGACGCCTACGGCCATCGCAAGCTCGGCGGCATCGGCCAGGAGGTTGGCGATGTCATCAAGCGCTCGGGCATCAACGTGATGAACCAGAACCTGGCCTATCTGCTGCGCGCCGGAGCGCCGGACGCGATGGATTTGATGGTCGGGCGGAATTTCGGCACCATGACCGTCCAGCTTCTGGAGGAAGGCAAGCGCGGGCTGATGGTCGCGATCGAGGACGGGCGCTACATCACGCAACCCGCGGATATCAGCACGAAGGGCAAACGGGCCGTTGATGTGGACATGTTCTACGATCCGGATGCCTACCGGCCGCGGATCAAGCGTGTCGAGGGCTTGCCGATGTTCCTGAAATAAACGCAACGAAGTGCGAAAGGACGCCCATGCGTGTCGTCACTCTGATCGCCAGTGCCACGGAAATCGTCTGCGCTCTCGGCGTCCGCGACCAGCTCGTGGGCCGCTCTCACGAGTGCGACTTTCCGCCGGATGTGCGCGACCTGCCCAGCCTGACCGAGCCGAAGTTTTCCACGGATGGGACGAGCTACGATATCGATCAGCGCGTGAAGGCCATCGTGCAGGAGGGCACATCGGTCTACCGCGTATTCGCGGACAAGCTGGCGGAGCTCGACCCCGACGTGATCGTGACGCAGGACCAGTGCGAGGTCTGCGCGGCCTCGCTCGGTGACGTCGAGGAAGCGCTGTGTGACTGGACGGGGCGGCCCATGCGCATCGTGTCGCTCAAACCGGATGCACTGGCCGATATCTGGGGCGATATCCGCAAGGTGGCTGGGGCGCTCGACATCGAGGCGCAGGGCGAGACGATCATCTCCGATCTGCGCAAACGGATGCGCAAGGTATCCGAGGATGCCGGGACACAGGCAAGCCGGCCTCGCGTGGCGTGCATCGAATGGGTGGATCCGCTGATGGCTGCCGGCAACTGGGTACCGGAACTGGTCGACATGGCCGGCGGCGAGAATCTCTTCGGCGAGGCGGGCAAGCACGCGCCCTGGATGAGCTGGGAGGAACTGGCCGAGGCCGATCCGGACGTCATCGTGGCTCTGCCTTGTGGCTACGACATTGCGCGGACATTGCAGGATATGCCGATCCTGGAGGCGAAGCCGGGCTGGGATGACCTGCGTGCGGTGCGCGAGGGCCGGGTGGCGGTGGCGGACGGCAACCAGTATTTCAACCGCCCCGGCCCGCGCGTCGCGGAAAGCCTGGAGATCATGGCCGAGATTTGCCATCCGGACACGCTGGATTACGGCCACGCGGGCAAGGGCTGGGTCCGCTATCATGGCAAGACCGCATGATCGGTACCCACGCCCGATACCTTGGCGTCGAAGGCCTTGGAACCGCGGTTCTCAGTGCGGGGGTGATTGGCGCAGGGTTGCTGGCCGAGCGATTTCCCGGACAGCTTCCGCTCAGCGCGGATTGGTTGGTCGCTTTGACGGGCGGCATCCTGATCGCGCTGATGCTGGGGAGCACTGGCGGACGATTCAATCCGGCGCTGACACTGGCTGATGTCATCGTGCACCGCGTCGAGCCGGAGCCCGCCGCTTGGCGGGCCGGCGCGCAGATTGCCGGTGCGATCCTGGGCGCGATGACGGCCAACGCGGCGTTCGACATGGGCGCCATACAGCATGGCGGGCGGGACTTGGCCGGCATCGGCATCTGGATCGGGGAGGCAGCGGCGACGTTTGCGTTCGTGGCGGCCGTGAGCCTGGCGCTTTCGCTCGGACGAGCCGTTGGCGGGCTTGTCGCGGGGATCGGGCTGGTTGCCGTGTACCTGTTCAGCCCGTCGATGTCGTTGGCGAACCCCGCCCTTTTGATCGCGCGCACCCTGAGCGACAGCTATCTGGGCGTGAACATGGGCGACGCGGCGGTTCTGCTGGTCTGTCAACTGGGTGCCGCGGGGCTGGCCGGCCTTGCCTGCGCCGCAGTCGTACGCCATCGCCGCGTGAGCGAGACCCTGGCGCAATAGGCGTCACGCCTGCCCGTTGGCCGTGCCTGGTGTTGGGACAGCGTGCTCGTCGCCGAATTCCAGCGTGTCGATGCGCTGGCCGTGCGCCGTGATCTTGTCGCTCAAGCTGCCCAGCTTGTCGAGGTCCTCGCCCATCTGCCGATGCTGACGCTGCACGCGGCTTGCGTGCTGCGCCAGCTTGGCAACGTCGCGGGTGAGCGCGCTGACTTCCTTGCGCAGCAGGTCACCCTGTTCGCGCATTTTCGCATCCTTGACGATGCTCAGCATGGTCTGGACCGCCAGCATCAGCATGTTCGGCGAAACGATGATCACGCGCCGGCGATGCGCTTTCTGGATCAGGTCTGAAAACTGCTCGTAGATCTCGGCATAGATCGACTCCGAGGGGACGAACATCAATGCGCTGTCCTGCGTCTCGCCGTCGAGGATGTACTTGTCCGCAATCGCGTCGATGTGGCGGCCGACGGCCTGGCGGATTTGCGCGGCTGCCGCCTTGCGGGGCTCGGCCTCCTGCGCGGTGCGCAAGGTCTCGAAGTTCTCCAGCGGGAACTTCGCGTCGATCACCAGCGGCGCGGGCGCTCCGGGCAGGTTGAGCGTGCAGTCGGGCCGCGTGCCGTTCGACAGGGCCGGCTGAAAGGCGAAGCTGCCCGCGGGCAGGGCATCGCGGATGATCGTCTCCATGCGCATCTGGCCGAAGGCGCCGCGCGCCTGTTTGTCGGCCAGCACGTCCTGCAGGCTGACGACCCGGCCCGTGAGTTCGGCGATATTGGCCTGCGCCGCGTCAATGACCGACAGCCGCTGATAAACCTGCGAAAGCTGTTCGGCGGTGTCACGCTGCTGCGCCTGCAGATGCGCGCCGAGATGCTCCGAGACGCGGTCGAGCCGGTCCTGCAAGGCGCCGGACAGTTGCGTCTGGCCGTGTAGCGATAGCTCCGAGAGAGACTGGATCCGTTCCTTCAGGCCGGTCAGCTCGTCGTGCAGGGCCTGCGTCTGCGCGGTTGTCTGCTCTGCGATGCGATCGGCCTCGGCCCTGGCGCGGCGCAAGCTCGCGCGCCAGATCATCAACAGCGCGAAAAGGCCGGTTACAAACACGCCCGCAAGGCCGGCCGCAACGATCCAGGCGGGCTCGGTCGCCTCCAAGGCCCTCGCAACGCTGGAAAACCACGCCCTTATCCACCCGACATCGTTCATGATGCGGGAGCCTAACGGGATTCGCTGAGACAGCAGACCAAAACGCGAACGCGCGGTTTGACGGGGGGGCTCAATGGGACTATCTCACTAGCCATGAGTGTCCGCGATATCGTCAAACTGCCAGACCCGGTCCTGCGCAAGCAGGCGCAGCCGCTTGAGCGCGTCGATGATGAGGTGCGTCAACTCGCTGCCGACATGCTGGAGACGATGTACGAAGCGCCGGGCATCGGGCTTGCCGCGCCACAGGTCGCTGTCTCGCGCCGCTTGATCGTTATCGATACCGCCCGCGAGGATGAACCGAAGGCCCCCTTCGTGATGGTCAATCCGGAAATTGTCAGCAGGGGAGGTGAGCCGCGTCTCCACGAGGAAGGCTGCCTTTCGATCCCAGATATCTACGCCGAGATCGAGCGCCCGGGCGAATGCCGCGTGCGCTACATAGATCAGGAGGGCGCTGTGCAGGAGATGGACTGCGAGGGGCTGATGTCGACGGTCGTCCAGCACGAGATCGACCATCTCGACGGTGTCCTGTTTATCGATCATCTCTCGCGCCTGCGCCGCGACCGTCTGGTCAAGAAGTTCATGAAAGCGCAGCGCAGTAGCGAAGCAGTCTGACCCAGTGGCCGGTGCGCAAGCGTCTTGTGGCGGTTGCGGTTCCTGAGGCACAGACGGCGCGGGCGAACGCCTCGGCAAGGCGACCGGGAAGCGGCCGTATGGCACCTCTTGCGACCGCGGCTTGGCCGGAACTGACTTCTCGATCTGCGGGCGTTTCGCACCGCCGCGCCATGCGTCACTCCTGACGGGGCTGTAGATGCCGAAACTGCGGGTAGTATTCATGGGCACGCCCGATTTCGCGGTGCCCACTCTGAGCGAAATTGTCTGCGCCGGTCATGATATCGCGGCGGTCTACACCCAGCCGCCGCGGCGCGCCGGGCGCGGCATGGAGATGCGCCCGTCTCCGGTGCAGGACTTCGCCGATGAGGCGGGCATCCCCGTCTACACGCCAGCGAACTTCCGCAACCTGGAAACGGTGGAAGAACTGGCGGCGCTGGAGCCGGACGTGGCCGTCGTCGTCGCCTACGGCCTGATCCTGCCTCGCCCCGTCCTGAAGACGCCTGTGCATGGCTGTCTCAACCTGCACGCTTCGCTTCTGCCCCGCTGGCGGGGCGCAGCACCGATCCAGCGCGCGATCATGGCCGGTGACACGGAGACGGGCGCAACGGTGATGCGCATGAATACCGGCATGGATACCGGCCCGATCTGCATGGTCGAGCGGGTGCCGATCGGCCCGGACATGACCGCCGGCGAACTCCACGACGAGTTGGCCTTCACAGGGGCCAGCCTGATGGGCCGGGCGCTCAACAGCCTTGCGCGCGGCGAGCTGAGGTGCCGGGCACAGCCCAAGGAGGGGGTCACTTATGCCCCGAAAATCAGCAAGGAAGAAGCGCGCATCCGCTGGGAGAACCCGGCGCACGAAGTTCACAATCGCATTCGCGCGCTGTCACCGCATCCCGGCGCCTGGTTCGAAGCCTTGCTCGGCGGCCGCCCCGAGCGGATACGCGTGCTGCGCTCCGTGTGCGTGAAGGGACGGGGCCAGCCGGGGCAATTGCTCGACAACCAGTTGACCGTTGCCTGCGGGAATCAGGCGGTGCGGCTGACAAAGGTGCAGCGCTCCGGCAAGCGGCCCATGTCAGGCACAGAGTTCCTGCGCGGCTTCCCGCTCGGCAAGGGGACGCATTTCGGTTGAAGCGAATGGGCGGCCCGGTCGCCGCCCATGCTTATCAATAGGCCTGCTGCGTTTTGCCCTTGTACTGGCGCGAGCGCATCTGCTTGCGTTGACGGGTCCAGTCACCGGAGGTCATCGCCTCGGCGTCGCTGGCCTGCTCGCCGGCAAGTTCCTCCAGCGCCGGAGCCGATAGGGCACGGGCCCGCTCCTCGAGATAGGCCGCATTGTCCTGAAGCAGCTTTCGGGCTTCGTCCACCTTGCCGCTGTCGCGCAGCTTGACAGCTTTTTCGCTGCGCTCAGTCGCAATCTGAAGCGCCGCGGCCGACAGCACGTCCTTGTCGCGGCTGGCCTCGATCGTCCCGGGCTGATCGCTGAGACGCAGCGTGACCCTGTCCTTGAGGGTGCGGCTTTTTTTCGTGGCCATGTCCGTGTAGGTGGCCATAACATCGGCGGCCTCCAGTTGCCCATCTGCGCCAGAGGTGCCGACTTCCACCTCGACGAGCAGATACTTCTGCTGCCCTCCGTGGATCTGGCGCAGATTGAAGCTGACCCGCTGACCGTCGATCTCGGCGGGACGGCCAAGCGTGCGCAGCGGTTTCACGCCATCGGGGAAGTCCAGTTCGACCGAGGCACCTTGCCCGACTACCGAGAAAACGTCACCGAACTCCTTGTTGAAGATGCCGACCAGATCATCCGGATGCTCGACGAAGGCATGGTTGCCGTCACTGTTCAGCGCGAGCCGGGTCATCAGGTCTTCGTTGTATCCGAGCCCGAGCCCGATCGTCGTAATGGAAATCCCTTCGCCGGCGGCCTCCCGGCCCAGGGCTGCGATCCGGTCGGGTGACGTCGGCCCGACATTGGCGAGCCCGTCGGATAGCAGGATGACCCGGTTGACGGCGTAGGGGTCGAGGAAAGCCAGCACCTCATCAATGCCGGTCTCGACGCCCGCGTAAAGCGCGGTGCGCCCGCCCGCGCGGATCTTGCGGATAGCCTGGCGCATGTTCGGCAGGTCACTGGCCGAGGTCGCTGGCAGCACCACATCGACGTTATGATCGAAGGCGACCACTGAGAGGGTGTCATCGGCTGTCAACCGGCCCAATGCCATGATGGCCGCCTCGCGGGCGTCGGCGATCTTCGCGCCCTTCATGGAGCCGGATTTGTCGATGACAAGCGCGATGTTGGCAGGGCTTCGCTCGATCTCCTCCGGGGGGCGGATCCCGCGCAGACCGACACGCAGGAAAACGCGGCTGGTTTCTCCGGACTTGATGACGGATTGGCTGGGCTGTGCGGTGAGCTCGACCGGTGCTTCGCCCGCTTTGAGCGGAGCAAGCCCGAGCGCGAGTACGCTAAGCAGCAGTGCTGCCAGGGGCCGGGCCCGTGTCAGGATATTATCGTTCAAGGACATGCCTACCTCCTTGCTCCCCTCGGCACAGGAAGCAGGGTCGCCCGAAACTGGGGCGCGGTCTAGGCATGGCAGATGACGATTTGGTAAGGCGCGCTCAGACCAGTGAGCGCAACACGCGGACATCGACCGGGCTCAGCAGCCGGAGCTTGAGCTGCGTGAGCATCGCCAGCTTGAGATCCTCGAACACGTCTTCAAGCCCGGAGGCAGCTTCCTCCTTCGTATTTTCCATGATCAGAAACATGCGGCGCGGATTCTGCCGGTAAGCGGCGGACACATGGTCGAGGACGAGCGAAGGAAACCTTTCGCGCGCTCCGCTCGGACAGAAGACGACAAGAGGCTGCTCGGGCAAGGCGAGATCGGTCTGATCCCCTCGGCGGATCTCCACATCGCGGCACTTCATGTAGGTCCGCGGGAACTGTCCGATATTCAGTTGCGCGTTGTCGTGAGCGTCCGGATCATACTCGTAGCCGATGACGCGCTCGAAATCATGCATGGCTGCGTAGAGCAGCGTCCGGCCATTGCCAGCACGCAGGTCAACGAAAGCGTATTCCCGCAGTGTGACGTTCAGGTCCGCGATGATCCAGTCGAGGACCTGCCCGGGGATCGGCCCGTCGTACAAGGGTTCGGCGCCACGCCCTGTTTCACGGCCTGCCGGCCTGAGGATCGAGGGCTTGAAAAGCAGTTTCTCCATATGCCGGTCGCGATAAAGCCGATGCGCGGGCACCAGGGCCTGAAGATAGACCCGGCGCAGAGCGCCAGGGGTGGCAATCGCGCGCTTGAGAGCGGTTTTCGCCGAGCGACGAACGGTCGACTGCACTTGGTCGCTCGGCGTGATTTGGCTCGTCTTGCGCCGCTCGGTCGGTTTGCGCTTGGGCCGCAGGGCCACCTTGACGCGCCGCTTGCCGTCATCGCGCTGAGCGTGACGCTGCAGGGACTGAATTGTATCCATACTCACGGGGATTTCCTCTCTGAGCCATCCAGGCGCGCGTCTGATCGATGCCGTCTAGCGCTCGCCAACGCTATCCGTGGGGCGCCGATCAGTGTCACCGCGTTTCCGGATCGGGGTGTTCTCAGTACAAATGGAGTAAAGAGTTTCGCGCCTCGGCCGAACTGGTATGTGTACTGGTCTTGCCCGTCCGTACCACGGTTTGAATGACTGTGCACCGGATCGTGATGACGTGCCCAATCATCAGATGAAATGATTATTGCGGCAAATCAATGGCAAGAGCCGCTGTGTCATCTTGGCGGGACGATCATCAGTGACGTTTGTCGGGGGCCGGATACCTCTCGGCGTTCACAAGTTGGAAACCTTGTTTTCCTACAGTGCCAGTGTTGAGCACACGGATTTTCAGAAAACGCCCAGGGTCAGGTGAGTCATGAGCAAAACAGGAGACGCCGCGGTGCAGGCAATGGGCGGCTGGCAGCGTGTTTACCCGCGCCTGCGGGCCTTCGGTATTGCGTTGACCGGTGCGATGCGTGCGGGGGCCGGACTGGCTCAAGCCGCGTTGGCCAACCTCGATGGCCGTGAGAGCGCGGAAGAGGATACCGAGGCCATGGTGCTGCGGGCCTATCGCGAGGCGTATTCGCTTTGGGCGCAGCGAGCCAGCCAAACCTCGGGACGCGGCGATCCGCGCTGTTTCGCGCTGCCGAGCAGCACGCCCGAGGCGGCTGCGCGTTCGAAGGGGTTGGCCCAGGTGATCGCCGATCTTCCGGCTCAGCAGCGTGCAACCTTGTTGCTGATCTATGGTGAGGGGCTTTCTTACGACGAGACAGCGGAAATCTTCGATACGACGGTTCACACCGTGATGACACGGGCTGTGCGCGGGCATGTCGCCGTGGAGCACTGGCTGGATTCCGGCGGCGGGCGTGGCGCTGGTGCCGTGCAGGGTGAGGCTGACGACGCTCACCTGAGCGCAACGGAGAACACCGCGGAGCGCGTGGCATGAGCCAGGTATCAGACGAGTTGCTGCTCGCCTATCTTGATGGCCAGCTGGATGCGCCTCAGGCGCAGTCCGTCGAGCGCATGATCGGCGCAAACGAGGCACTGCGCTCGCGTTTCGATCGGCTCAAGACCACACAAGGCTATCTTGTCCAAACCTTCGAGACGCTGGTCCGCCGCACACGCGAGCAGCCGCGCCCCGCAGGCGATGCTCACCCCCGGAAAGCCCCGTCCCAAGCCGGCCAGGCCGGGCGCCCGCGCGAGGCCGGTGAGCAAAGAGGGCATGGCGAGGATATTCGGCTCAGCACGCAAGGGGGGGACGCCCAGGAGAAGCCAGCGCGCCGCTCCCCTCGGCGAATGCTGGCATGGGCTGGCGTGCTGTCGGTCGTTGCCGCAGTGCTCGGGTATGGCGCAGGTCAGTGGATGCGCCTCAACAATGGGCCGGGAATCGAGAAGATCGCCGCACGCGCGCCCGCGCCGGCAAACCGTTGGGCGGAAGACGTGGCGACACTGCATTCGCACTTCACCACGGCTTCCGTCGCCGCTGAGCCTGAAAGTCAGACCAACCAGGATCTCGTCGCCCTGCAAATTTCGCGGATCGTCAACAAGTCGCTTCAGGTGCCGGACTTTTCCGATCATGAGTTGACGTTCCGCCGGGGGCAGGTGCTGAGCTACCGCGGCAGCCGCATGATGCAGCTGAGCTACGCAGGCGGCGGCTCGGGGCTCGTCGCCCTGTACGTGATGTCGGGCGGGCCATCGGCCTCGGCCTCCGTGGCCACGCGCGGGGACGTCGCCACCATCAACTGGAGCAAGGACGGCGTGCGCTACGTGCTTGCGGGGAAGCTGCCGGAGACGGATCTGCGCGCTCTGTCAGCGGTCGTGATGAGCCAACTCGGAACGAGCTGAACCGGCGTATTTTTGTCGCCATCGCGTTTTCCAATGTGCTAATCCGTGAGCTTTCGCGAACGGCATATTGGTAAGAAGGCGGCGGCCCGATGGCGCCCATTTCCAGTGAAGTCTTGTCGCTTGGGCGGTTTTTGCGGGACGAGCGGATGTTCGTTGTGCCGCGGTTCCAGCGAAACTACGCCTGGGATGAAGACCACGTCGAGATATTCTGGCGCGATATTTTCCGCATTTTCGGCCAGGATGACGGCGATTATTTTCTGGGCGCAATCGTTACGCGCCGGTCAGAGGCGGATGGCCCCATCGTTATTGACGGGCAGCAACGGCTGATCACGGTCTCCATCCTGCTGGCCGCGATGCGCAGCGTGCTGGTACAACAGGGCGGATCGCAGACCATGCAGGATACGGTGCAGGCGTTCCTGCTCGCCGAGGATGCGCCGGGCGGGGGTGATGCGCCGCGCATTCGCCTCAACCGGGCCGATAGCGGCTTTTACGAACGCCATGTCGTGGGCGGGTCCCCGATCGATGACATGCGCCAGATGCGCCAGGACGACTCGCTGCCCGTCTCCAACCGGCTGCTCGCGGACTCCTTCTGTTTCATGCATCGCCAGCTGCAACGCTTCATTGCCGACAACTGGAGCGCATCAGGCCTGGCCGAGGCGCTGCTGAACGCCATCGAGGAAAAGATTTACATCATCAGGCTCGACGTCCGCAGCGACTACGACGCCTTCGTTCTGTTCGAGACGCTCAATGATCGCGGCGTCTCCTTGTCCGAATCCGACCTTTTGAAAAATTACCTTCTGGCCGCTGCGGGCCCGTACCTGGCGGACACGCAGGCAGACTGGGAAACCATAGAAGGCAACCTGGGTGGCGAGCGGCTGCTCAAGTTCGTGCGGCACCACTGGCTATCCAGCCGGGGCATGACGGGCCGGGCAGGGCTGTATCCCGACATCAAGAAGGCGGTCAGGACGCCTGAGGCGGTCGCCAGCTACACAGAAGAGCTGTGTGCGGCCTCGGAATACTACGAAGCCCTGCGCGACCCGAACAGCCGGGTATGGGCGGCTTTCGGACCAGAACGCCATGCAAGGCTGAGCGAGCGCATCGAATCCCTGCGCTTGCTGCGTTCAGACCAGATTTTTCTCGTGCTGTTGGCGGCGCTCGAGGCGGAAGAGGGCGATTTCCCGAGACTGCTCGACTTGCTGATAAGTTTCACGTTTCGCTACACGACCATCTGCAATCTGAGTCCGGCAAGCCTGTTACCGGTTTTCATCTCCGCGGCCCAGCACATTCGCGAAAACGGTCGTGTCGATCCCGACGAGATCTTCGACCGGTTTCTGAGCCGTCTTTATCCGAATGACAGCCAGTTTCACTCAGCCTTCTCCCGCAAGACCGTGCGTCATAACGGGCTGTCGCGCTATATCCTCAACAAGCTCAACCACCAGATCACTGCAAGCTGCGCGTTGGACCGTGGCGAGGCGCAGCCAATCACCGATCTGGAGCACATCCTGCCCAAGCGGTTCCAGCGTAATTGGACGGTCGACCGCAAGGACTTCCCCGGTGGGCCGGAGCGGTATGTCCACCGACTCGGGAACATGACGCTGCTGACGACCCATCTCAACCGCGAACTCGGCAACCAGCCGTTCGAGGTCAAGCGCGAAGCCTTCGCGAAGGAGGACCTCGAGATCACCCGCATGATTGCGGACGAGGCGCGCTGGACGGCCGACGCGATCGGCCGGCGCCAGAACTGGATGGCGGGGCTGGCGATCAAGATCTGGCGCTGCCCCTGAGCCGCGTCATTTCGAGGGCCGAAGTAACCGAGCGGCCAGGCCATTTGCGCCCGGATCGTCTCGCATGACAGGCCCCTGCACGAGTTCGCCTAACTGACGCGCTCCAGCGGCACATCAGGTGTGAAAAGCGACTGCACGGTGCGCCGCCGGTGGCTCAGATGGGCGATGTCCTCGGGGCAGGGGCCGCCATGCGCCCAGTCAAGCAATTCGACGGTATGCAGGATCGGCGGCTGGTCCGGGCCTTCGAGCTGGGTGATGCAGCCAATATTGCCCGTGACCACACAATCCGGCTGTGTCTTGGCGATATTGTCCCGCTTGCGCTTTTTCAGCAGGCCCGAAATCTCCGGTTGCAGCATGTTGTAGGTGCCGGCCGAGCCGCAGCACAGGTGCCCTTCCGGAATGTCCAGCACCGAATACCCCGCATCGCTCAGCAGCTTGCGCGGCTGTTTGGTGATCCTTTGCCCATGCTGCATCGAGCATGCGGAGTGATAGGCAACCTTGATGTCCGTCCACGCGATCGGCGGGTCGAGGTTTATTTCCGTGAGGTATTCGGTGATGTCGCGCGCCAACCCGGCCATTGTCTCGGCGCGGTCCGCGTAATCCGGATCGTGGGCAAGCATGTGGCCGTAATCCTTGACCGTGGTGCCGCAGCCCGATGCCGAAATGACGATCGCGTCGACGGGACCGTCGGCCATGACGCTTTCCCACGCGGCGATGTTCTGGCGCGCCTGGGTCATGCCGTCGCTCTCGCGTCCCATGTGATGAACGAGCGCGCCACAGCATCCTTCGGCCTTGGGCATGACCACTTCGATGCCGTTGCGGTTCAGAAGCCGGATGGCGGCACTGTTGATCTGGGGGCGCAGCACGGTTTGGGCGCACCCGCGCAGCAGGATCACCCGGCCGCGCCGCGGTCCCTCTGGCCGAAAGGTTCCATAGGCCGGCCCGCTACGCGATGGCAGCCGGCCCGGCGCCAGGTCGAGCATGGCGCGCAACTCGCTCAGGCCCAGGGCGCTGATCAGCCCCTTGAACGGCTTGGCCAGCTTCGCGCCGCGCACGGACCAGCGGAAACGCGAGGGGTGTGGCACCACCGTGGCCAGCAGCTTGCGCATCAGCCGGTCCTTCAGCGGCCGGCGCGATGTCTTCTCGATATGGACGCGGGCCTTGTCAACGAGATGCATGTAATCCACGCCGCTCGGGCATGTGGTCATGCAGGACAGGCAGGACAGGCAGCGGTCGATATGCGTGCGCACTTCGGGCGTGGCGTCATGGCCGCCCTCGAACATCTTCTTCATAAGATAGATGCGCCCGCGCGGGCTGTCGCGCTCATCGCCGAGCAGCACATAGGTCGGGCAGGTCGAGAGGCAGAAGCCACAATGCACACAACTGCGCAGGATCTGGTTCGCCTCGCGGATATTCGGGTCGGTGAGCTGATGCGGCTTGAATTCCGTTTCCATGTCTTTCTCAGACCTCCGGGTACATGCGGCCGGGGTTGAGGATCCCGGCGGGGTCGAATGCGGCCTTGAGCTTGCGGGATAATGCCGTGTTCGCGGCTGGCAAGGGGTGAAACACGTCCACGGCCGAACGCATCGCCAGCGGTGCGCGGATAAGCGTGGCGTGGGCGTCGAAATCGGCGATGATGCGGCGCAGATCGGTGGCATCGGCATCGCGGGAGGGCGGAAGTTCCAGCCACACCAGGCCGCCGGACCAGTCATACGCCGCCTGGCAGTCAAGCTGGGTCCGAATCGCGTTGACCATGCCCACGGCCCGGCTTGGAGCGGTCACGATACGCCATAACGGGAAGTCGGTGCCGGTCAGGAAGCGCAGATCGCGCACGTCACGCCAGAAATCGAGCGAGGCATCGTTGCCCAGCGCGTAGACCTCGCCGAAAGACCCGATGCGCTGCTGCAGCTTTTCGGCCCGCTGGGCCGTGGACTCCGGAAAGTTCTCCAGCCGCAGCGCCGTGATCGCACGTCCGACGCCGGCGAGTTCGCCGTTGCCGAGCCGGGCAGCCATCGTCGCTGGCAGGTGTATCGCGCCGGACACCTCGTAGGGCGTCGCCATTGCCGTGCAGCACAGGGCGATCGCGGCCTCATCGGGGAGGCCGAACAGCATCAGCGTGCGCGTCTCTTCGGGCTTTGGGAGAACCTTCATGGTGACCTCCGTCATCACCGCAAGGGTCCCCCATGAGCCTGCCAGGCCGCGGGCGAGATCGATGCCGGTGACGTTCTTCATCACGCGCCCGCCCCATTTGATTGTTTCGCCGCGGCCGTTGACGGCGCGGACGCCCAGCAGGTGATCGCGCGCGCCGCCGCGCAATACGCGCCGCGGGCCCGACGCATTGGTGGCGAACACGCTGCCGATGGTTGGCTGCTCTTCGGGTGCCGTTTGCGAAAGCGGCGCGAGGTCCGAAGGTTCGAAGGCCAGCATCTGTTGGTTCCGGTCCAGCAGCGCCTCGATCTCGTTGAGCGGCGTTCCGGCCTGCGCGGCTATGACGAGTTCGGACGGCTCGTAGAGTGAGATGCCGCTCATCGCGCCCATGCCGATCTTGCCGGCGGTCTGCACGGGCCGTCCGACCGCGCGCTTGGTGCCGTGGCCGCAAATCTCGATGGGGGTTTGGGCCTCGGCGGCGTGCGCCACGAATGCCGACAATTCCTCCTCGGAGCTGGGGAGGAAGCCATCAAGCATCGGTGTGGCCACGTTCTGCGCCCGGCTGCATATCGAGCGGGAACACCTTGCCCGGGTTGAGGCGCCAGTCCGGATCGAACAGCGTTTTCACGCGCACCTGCTGTTCAAGGTCGGTGCGGTTGTACTGGGTCGTCATCAGGTCGCGCTTCTCGATCCCCACGCCGTGTTCGCCGGTGAGGCAGCCCCCGAGTTCAACGCATGTCCTCAGGATATCCGCCCCGCAAAGCTCGGCCTTGTGCTTCTGGTCCGGGTCATTGGCGTCGAACAGGATCAGCGGATGAAGGTTGCCGTCCCCAGCGTGGAAAATATTCGCCACGCCGAGCCCATAGCTCTCGCAGATCTGGGCCACCTCGCCGAGCGCGCGCGGCAGCGTACTGAGCGGAATGACGCCGTCCATGCACATGTAATCGGAGATGCGGCCTGTCGCGCCGAAGGCGGATTTGCGCCCGAGCCAGATGGCGGCCGCCTCGTCCGCGCTCTGGGCTTCGCGCATTTCCGTCGGATTGAAGCCGCTGGCGATCTCGCGGATGCGCCCGAAAAGACCGGCAATCTCTTCTTCGGAGCCTTCGACCTCCACAATCAGGAGTGCTTCGACATCCAGTGGGTAACCAGCGCCGGCAAACTCTTCGCAGATCTTGATCGCCGGGCGGTCCATGTATTCCAGCGCGACGGGGACGATGCCGGCCCCGATGATCGCCGCGACACAGGCGCCGGCGTCTTCAGCGGAGTTGAAGCCCATCAGCATAGGCCTGGCGCCCTCAGCCTTTGGCAGGATGCGCACGGTGGCCTCCGTGACAATGCCGAACTGGCCTTCGGAGCCGGTGATGAGCCCGAGAAAATCGTAGCCGTAGGGATCGAGAAAGTCGCCGCCGAACTCCACGATCTGGCCGTCCATGAGCACGACCGTCATCCCGAGAATATTGTTGGTGGTGACGCCGTATTTCAGACAATGCGCGCCGCCGGAGTTCATGGCGATATTGCCGGCCAGCGTACAGGCGAGCTGGCTTGAGGGGTCTGGCGCATAGAAAAACCCGAGTTCGGCAACCGCATTCGAGATGCCGAGATTGGTAATGCCGGTCTGCACGCGCGCGACACGGTCATCGAGGTTGATGTCCAGCACCTCGGTCATCTTGCTGACGCCGATGACGACAGTGTCCCGTAAGGGCAGGGCGCCGCCGCTAAGCGACGTTCCAGCGCCGCGCGGCAACACGTTCAAATCGTTCTCGTGGCAGTAGCGCAGGATGCGCGACACTTCTTCCGTCGAGGTCGGCAGGACGACAGCCAAGGGCACGTTGCGATATGCGGTCAGCGCGTCGGCCTCGAAGACTTCCAGGCCGATCGGGTCGGTCACGACATTCCGGGACACTTTTTGAAGTCCGGAGACGAGCGCGTCCCGGCGGTCGAGGACACCGGCGTCCGGCTCGGGCAGTTGGATGCCGCTCATTGCGTCTTCCTCCTCGTCGCCTGATTTTTACATCAGTGTAAACGTTCAGCCTCAGCGATGCCATAGCGGCACGACAGCGCGGTTCAGGCGCCGGGCGTTGTCATACAGTTGACAAGATGTAGCAGGAAAAGAGAAATACTGTATACAAACGCAGGACGCCACTGCGTTACAAAAGAAAAAAAACAGCCGCGAGGTTCAGTTGATACCGATCAGCGATCTTGAGATTTTCGCCCGCGTCGTCACGGCCGGCAACATGTCGGCTGCGGGGCGCGAACTCGGCCTGTCGCCCGCTGTCATCAGCAAACGCATCGGCCATCTGGAACGGCGGCTGGGGGTGCGCCTGTTCCAACGCACGACGCGTCAGATCCGTCTGACGGAGACTGGTGAAGGCTTTTACCAGCGCATAACGAACGTCATTCAAAGGATCCATGATGCCGAGGCGTTTGCTTCCCAAGGGACCGATAAGCCAAACGGCACACTGCGAATCGGCGCGCCGAGCAGTTTCTCGCGCAGTCACATCGCCCCGTTCATGGGCTCGTTTCTGACAACATACCCCGATCTCCAGGTCGAATTGATGGTCTCCGACGATACGTTGGATGTCGTCGGCAGCGGCCTCGATCTGTGCATTCGCGTTGGGGAACTGGAGGACTCCAGCCTCGTGGCGAAGAAGCTGGCCTCTTGCAGGCGCGTATTGTGTGCATCGCCCGATTACATCGCCAGCGCCGGGGCGCCGGAGAAACTCGCGGATCTCGAAAAGCATGAGTGCGTTTCGACATTCGACGTACGCAGCTGGCGGCTACAAGGACCTGACGGCCCGAAAACGGTCCGGGTATCGGGCCGGTTGCGCACGACGTCCAGCGACGCGGTGCGCGAGGCGATCATCGGAGGCGCGGGCGTCGGCTTTCGCTCTGTCTGGGATGTGCATCACCCGTTGAAGAGGGGCGAGCTTGTTGTGTTGATGCCGGAATACCGGGAAACGCCCGACGTGGCGATTTATGCGCTGTATCCTTGCCGGGAGTTCGTGCCGGCCAAGCTGCGCGTGTGTCTCGACTTCTTCGAGCGCATTTATTCGGATATCGAATTTGATTCCGCCCAGCTGGAGCACTACACCTTCCGCACGCATGCGCCGCGCGCCGCAGCCGCCGGATAGGTCGAAAGAAGCGTCCGCAGCAGCGGTATAAGACCGGGCGCGCGCGGCGCACGCCCGGTTTGCAGAAGCTTACGCTATCTCATCGACGCGTTCGAGGTATTGCGTCATGCGTTGCTTGCCGCGCCCGCGAATATCCTGGACGGCTTGCTTGACCTGCTCGAGGTTGCTGGTGAAGTCACCGACGAGCACGAGGCCCCACATCCCCACCGCACGGTGCGGCTGACAATAGTAGCCATAGGTGCCTGGAACCTCGAAGGTGACCTCGGCGTCTTGGCTCAGCGGCGTCTGGAAGGATTCGGCCCCTTCCGGCATCATGTCCTCGTGGCTGACGGCATTGTGGCCGGGATCCTCGGAAACGAACCGCACCGTGTCGCCCGGCTCGATCTGGATAACAGCCGGCCTGTAGACCATCATCTTGCTGCGGTCATCCGGGTCAAAGTTCAGCATCTTGACTTCGTGGATTTTCCCGCCGTCCTGTGCTCGCAAGCCTGCTGGCATTGCCGCAATCGCCAGGGCGGAGCTCATGAGCAGGAGACTGCTGCGACGGGTCAAATTCATTCTGCTTTCCCTTCTGTCGTGAGCCGCCTTGTCCGACGGCCTGTGCGAAGTCTTTGGTCATAGTGTTGAAACGGGTATGGGAACATGCGCAAGATGTCCCTACCGCCAATCCCTATTTCTGGACGCGCAACACCAACGACCATGCGACGAAACGTCAGTAGCGCTCGCATCCGCGCCCGGCGGGCTGCAGCATGTCCACCCGGATGCTTTTGAGTATGTATTGGGCCTGAGCCACCGCCAATCGGTTGCGAACATGATTGCCACAGCAAATCGTAAGAGCTGATTGGAAAGTTGTTATTCGATTTAATGCAGTACATCTATGAGATTGCTATCCATTCCGAGATCATATTCATCTTTGTTTGAAATGAAATGCGGTGGCGCGCCATAGCAAAATCTTGCGTCGTCAGGGTAGAGCACGCACGGCCACCGCGTGGCTGTGGTGAAGTATCGCATCGAATTATTTGCATCTATGGTGATGAAACTGGCATAAGGGGAACGGTGTTAGACGCGCCCTGCCAGGGGCGGTAACCGTGTCTTCCCCGCATGACGGGGGAAGCGAGGAATAACGATAATTCGGGAGACGTGTGTATGAAACTTAAGGTGTTGATTGGAGCGGCGTCGCTGGCGCTGGCGATGGCTGCGGCCCCCGCATTCGCCCAGGATGCCGGCGATCCGGAAGCGGGCGAAAAACTCTACAATGGCTCCGCGCTTTGCAGTTCGTGCCATATGGTGGGCGAAAATGCCCAGTCGCGCGTCGGGCCACCGCTGAATGATCTGTTCGGGCGCAAGGCCGGTGACTACGAGGGTTACAATTACTCGAACGCCACGAAGGATGCGGGCGATGCCGGCCTCGTCTGGAACGAGGAAACCCTGATGGCGTATCTTGAAGACCCGTCCGACTATATCGCCGGCAACCGCATGGGCCAGATGTATCCGCAAGGCTTGAAGGGTGAAGCCGACCGGAAGAACGTGATCGCCTACCTCAAGACGTTCGACGACGAGCCGGACAACGACGACGCGGAAAACACCTACTCGCCCGAATAGCCGCGTCCGCAAACAGCGAATTTCGTACAGGCCCGGTCCCTGGCCGGGCCGTTTTTCGTTTCGCCAGGATGCTTCACTGGCCGGGACGTCATGCCGCTTGCGTTGCCGAGGCGGTTTCGCCACGC
Source organism: uncultured Hyphomicrobiaceae bacterium (assembly GCA_964346065.1). Taxonomy (GTDB): domain Bacteria; phylum Pseudomonadota; class Alphaproteobacteria; order Rhizobiales; family Rhodomicrobiaceae; genus Dichotomicrobium. Next base: position 1,268 of record CAYFTI010000013.1, on the reverse strand, counting down.
TCATTAAAATGAAGCGGAAAACTTGAGAGAGGATCATGACCGCGCTCGACATCGGCAGGTCCTCGAGGCCAGTGCCGGAAAGCCCGCATGTCGCGCTGTTCGCGACCTGCCTTGTTGACCTGTTTCGCCCGGTCGTGGGGTTTGCGGCTGTCAAGCTCCTCGAAGAAGCCGGCTGCCGTGTGGAAGTGCCGTCCGCCCAGACATGCTGCGGCCAGCCGGCCTACAACGCGGGTGACCGTGCCGATGCCGCGGCCATCGCACGCCAGGTCATCGAGGTTTTCGAGCCATATGACTATGTCGTGGTTCCCTCGGGGTCTTGTGGCGGAATGCTGAAGCGCCACTATGCGGCCCTCTTCGACGACGATGGCGAGATGCGGCTGCGCGCGGCACGCTTCGGGGCAAAGACCTATGAGCTGATCGCGTTCCTGCGCGATGTGATGCAGATCGACGTGGTGAATGCCCGGCACGAAGGCGCGGTCACCTATCACGACAGTTGCTCCAGTCTGCGGGAGAGTGGAGTGAAACGCCAGCCGCGCGACCTGCTCGAATCGGTCGACGGGCTGGATCTACGCGAGGCGAAGGACACGGAAGTCTGCTGCGGCTTCGGCGGGCTGTTTTCCGTCAAATACCCGCAGATCTCCAATTCGATGGTCAGCGACAAGGTCGATCGCTTGTCTGAAACCGGTGCGCCCCTGGTCCTGAGCGCGGATCTCGGCTGCCTGCTCAACATCGCCGGCAAGGCCGCGCGCGAGGGGCGCCCCCTTGAGGCGCGCCATGTTGCCGAAGTGCTCGCCGACATGACCGACGACCCCCCGATCGCCGGAGCGCGTGAATGAAACCGACGTCGCACAGCTTCAAGGAAAATGCCGCTCAGGCGTTGAGTGACGAACAGCTCCAGCGCGCGCTCGGGAATATCGGCGAAGGCTTCGTCAACAAGCGCGCCAGCGCCCGCGACGGGCTGCCCGAGTTCGACGCGCTTCGCGACCATGCCAAGGCCATCAAGGACCATACGATCGAGCATCTCGACCTCTATCTGGAGGAGTACGAGCGCAAGGTCACCGAAGCTGGCGGGCAGGTTCACTGGGCTTCCACGGCGAAGGACGCCAACGAGATCATCACCTGGATATGCCGCGACGCCGCCGCGCTGAGCGTGACCAAGGGCAAGTCCATGGTCGCGGAGGAGATCGGCCTTAACGATGCGCTCGAAACCGCGGGGCTGGAGGTCGTCGAGACCGATCTGGGCGAATACATCATTCAGAACCGGCATG
>CAYFTI010000012.1:0-30174 GCA_964346065.1 uncultured Hyphomicrobiaceae bacterium | reverse complement strand
ACCCGCAAGCTGGCACACCAGGATGAGCGTGAGATAGCCGAGCATCAGCGCCTCCTGAGCTTCATGTTTTGTCGCATTTTCGCGACGCGAACCGGTGCCCGCTTCGCCGGAAAAATGCTTCAGACCCCGTAAAAATCGCGGTACCACGCCACGAAGCGCGGGATGCCCTCCGCCAGCGGGGTCGACGGCCGAAAGCCGACATCGCGCGCCAGATCGTCCACATCGGCGTAGGTCTCCGGCACGTCGCCCGGCTGCATGGGCAGGAAGTTCTTTTCCGCCTCCTTGCCGACCGCGCGCTCGATGGTCTCGATGTAGGTCATCAGCGGCACCGGCTGGTTGTTGCCGATGTTGTAGATGCGATAAGGCGCGCTGGATGTGGCGGGGTCGGGCGCGGCGCTGTCCCAGGCTGGATCGGGCGCGGCCACTCGGTCCATCGTGCGCACCACGCCCTCGGTAATGTCGTCGATGTAAGTGAAATCGCGCGCGTGCTTGCCGTGGTTGAACACGTCGATCGGCTCACCCGCGATGATCTTCTTCGTGAAGATGAAGGGCGACATGTCGGGCCGTCCCCACGGGCCGTAGACGGTGAAAAAGCGCAGGCCCGTGACCGGGAACTGGTAGAGATGTGCATAGGTGTGCGCCATCAGCTCGCCCGACTTCTTCGTAGCGGCGTAGAGGCTCAAGGGGTGGTCGACATTCTGATGGACGCTGAACGGCATCTGTGTGTTCGCGCCGTAGACGGAACTGGACGAGGCGTAGACCAGATGCTCGACCTCGCCATAGCGGCAGCCTTCGAGCACGTTCAGCAAACCGATGATGTTGGAATCGGCGTAGGCGTGCGGGTTTTCCAGCGAGTAGCGAACGCCGGCCTGCGCCGCCATGTGGACGACCCGGTTCGGCCGCTCTTCAAGGAAGATTGCGGCGGTGGCCTCGCGGTCGGCGAGATCGGCACGGATGAAGCGGAACCCGTTGCGGCCCTGAAGCTCGGCAAGCCTCGCTTCCTTCAGCCGAATATCGTAGTAGTCGTTGAGGTTATCGACGCCAGCGACCTCGTCGCCGCGGTCCAGCAGCGCCTTGGCGACATGGAACCCGATGAAGCCGGCGACACCTGTCAACAGAACCTTCATCACACCTCGCCCGGAGCATTTTCAGCAAAAGTAGAAACCGGTCTTGCGTCCAATAATGCGACCATCAACAGTCTGTGCGCACTGAGTCCGCCGACGGCTCCGCAATATCGGGAATTGGCTAGCCGGACAACTCCTTCGACCGGCGCACGGCAGCCGCTACGGCATTCCTCATGAGGTTCCGCAGGCCCGGCTCACCCATGAGCTCCGATAAGGCCGCCTCGGTCGTGCCGCCCGGCGATGTGACGTTTTCGCGCAGCTTCGCGGCTGGCGCGTCGCTCTGTTCCATGAGCGCGCCCGCGCCCTGAACGGTCTGGCGTGCAAGCTGCTCCGCCAGATCGCGCGGCAGGCCGGCCTCGACGCCCGCATCGGCGAGGCACTCGGTCAGCAGGAAGACATAGGCCGGACCGGACCCGGAGACGCCCGTCACCGCATCAATCAGCGCTTCATCCTCGATCCACGCGACCTCGCCAACCGCACCGAGCAATTCGTGGCACATGCGCGTCTGTTCGGGGGTCACGTCCGCGTTGGCATAGGCGACCGTCATGCCGCTTCCGATGGCTGCGGGGGTATTGGGCATGGCGCGCACGATCGGACGGTTCGGGCCGATATGCCGCGCGATGCTGGACACCGTGCGCCCGGCGGCGATCGACATGGCAACCGTTTGCCCGCCCATCAGGTGCCCGAGGCCGGGCAGAACATCGTCCATCTTCTGCGGCTTCACCGCCAGGACGATGATGCCCGGCACCACTGTGACCGCTTCCGGATCGACGGCTATGCTGAATCCGTGCTCGTCACGCAGCGCGACCGTTTCAGCCGGCGCGCCGGGATCGACGACGATGATCTGCTCCGGAGACATGCCGCTGTGCAGCCACGCTCTCAGCATGGCGCTGCCCATGCGGCCCGCGCCGACGAGCACGATTGGTTCCGTTACGAAAAACGAGTCGGGATACTCCGGCATGAGAGGCCAGCTCCATTTTACCGGGAGTGTATCACGCCTGCCCCTCGGTCTCGAACATTGTGCCGGCCAGCGCTTCCTCCGCCTTGCGGCCGGCCCAGACCACGAACTGGAACGCCTGGTAATACCGCTCACAGTTCTCGAGCGCGGCGTGCAAGAGGCTCTCGCACTGGTGAGGGTTCGGGTCGGCGGAGGTCAGAAGCAGTGCGTGGCGATACAGCAGCAGCCCTTCATGCGCCCAGAAGTCGAAATGGCCGAGCCAGAGCTGTTCGTTGATGAGCGCGAGAAGGCGATAAACCTCATGGAGGCGCGCATCGGGCACTTTCAGGTCAAAGGTGCAGGCGAGGTGCAGCGATTCGAGATCGTCCCGCCAGTTCAACGAAATGTGATAATCGCTCCATGATCCCGCGACGGCCAGCGTCAGCTCATCCTCCGCGCTGCGCTCGAATGGCCAATCCTGAGCCATAGCGATCTGTTCCACGAGATCCACTGGATGCGCCATGCGTTCGTATATCGGTTGGGAAAATGCCATGCCCTGTCTTTCTGCCCGCCATTTTCATGTTGTTGCTCCGAGGCTGCATACACGTTACTGGCAGCCCCTGCGAAATACAGGGGTGACGCTGGACCGCCCCATCTCCGAACGTAAGTGATTTGCCGCAAACTGATTTTCCGGTACCAGCGCACCGCGAATCGCGCAAGCTGGCGCGGCCGCAGTCCACGGGGAAAGTTGCGCCAGATGCGATTGCCATGGCCAAATTGCTGTCTTCAGAAGATGCGAGGGCCAAGTGGCTGTGATCATCCGCGATAGCGGTCGACGGAAAACGTTTCAGAAGGGGTGCCCGAGCTCATGTTGCGTAACGCTTCTCGCCCGCGCGACAGGCGGGACCGCAGTGTGCCCTGCGGAATGTCCAGCATGGCGGCCACTTCGCACTGATCAAGCTCTTCGAACGCCGTCAACGCAATGGCATCGCGCTGGTCCTGGGGGAGCTGCCGCATCGCCTGAGCGATATCGCGGCACTGCACCCGGTCTTCCTGGGTGGGCCGCTCCCACAGTTGCGGACCCTCCTCCAGGCCGACGTCTCCGCCGTGCCGGGTATTTGCGCTGCGCTTGTTGATAAACACGGTGTAAAGGATCCGGTAGAGCCATGCGCGAATCGGGCCATCCCCCTTCCAGAGGTGGCGCTTTCGCACCGCCCGCTCCAGCGCATCCTGCACGAGGTCATCGGCCGCTTCTGCATCCTTGGTGAGAACCAGGGCATAGCGCCTGACCCACCGGATCTCGCTCACGATTAACGCGCTAGTTTCGTCCAAGCCATACTCCTTACCGACGGCTGGGCTTCGCCGGGGCAAAAAATTCGACCGACAATGCAACGAGCGGCGTCCGCAACCTGTCATAGACGGACCGGATGTCGCGGACAGGCGTGTGTGGACGTTGCACCGCACAAGCGGCAATCAAACCCGGTATCTCAGCGAAATTATGAAAGGGATCGATATGAGTAACAGCCGTATGCCGGCCGCGATCTTCGTGGCCGCCGGTCTCACTCTCGGTGGCGTCATGGGCGCCGTCGACGTCACGCCGGCGCAGGCGCAGGACCAGAGCGCCTACAGCGATACTAAGCTTCAGTCCTTCGCGCAGGCCGCCGTGAAGCTCATCGACATCCGCTCTGACTTCCGCTCCGAAATGCAGAATACCCAGAGTGACGAAGAAAAAGCGGCTCTCCAGCAGAAAACCAATCAGCGCATGGCGCAGGCGGTGAAGGACACGCAGGGGATATCTGTAGAAGAGTACAACCAGATCGCCTCGGCGAGCCGCTCCGACCAGGCGCTTGCCCAGCGCATCAACAAATATATCAAGGAAACCGGAAACTAACCGGTCGCAATAAGCGCAGATACGGCCTGCCGGAGATCCGGCGGCCGTATCCGGCGCGATGAAGCGGATACCCGGACACCATCACCCGCCGGCATGCCATGGCGATCTGTCGCGCCGGTTGGTGCTCATGCGAAACCGCTGGGCGGCGATTCGCTGGCCGCTTCGGGCGTTTCCGGCGGTAAGTTCAGGGCCGCTTCCAACTTCGCGATCCGGGCTTTCAGCACCTCGTTTTCCTCGCGCGCCTTCTGGGCCATCTCGCGCACCGCTTCGAACTCTTCGCGCTGCACCAAATCAAGCTCGCGGATCGCCCGCTCCATCTGCGCGCGCGCAAGCGTCTCGAACTCCTGCCGTGCGCTTTGCGCTGCGCCGGCAGCGTCCGTCATAAGCTTGGCGAAGTCATCGAACAGCTTGTTGGATGTCTGGGTCATAGTCTCACCTTTCTGGCCGATCGCCACGTGTCACCGCCCTGTCATCGGGCATGCGTATTACCGCAACTATGACGGTCGGGCAGTCGGCGATCAAGTATGCTCAGTGTGGTCGAACCGCTTGACCAGGTGTTCAGTTTTGTAGCGAATGCCCGTACAACCCTCATTGGGCTCCCCGTCACAGGACCGGTTCGACCATGAACGATATCTCGATCAGCCTGATGGCCCTGCCATTCCCGACGATCGACCCGGTTGCGATCTCGCTCGGGCCAGCAGAACTCCGCTGGTACGGCCTCGCCTACCTCGCAGGGCTCGTCATTGGCTGGCTTTATGCGCGGGCTCTGGCCGGCAACGCGGGCATCTGGGGCGGACGGTCGCCGATCAGCCCGGCGCAGGTCGACGATTTCCTGATCTGGATCACTCTCGGGATCATTGTCGGTGGCCGCCTTGGCTTCGTGCTGTTCTACGAACCCGGCTATTTCCTTGAAAATCCGCTACAGGTCTTCGCGATCTGGGGTGGCGGGATGGCATTTCATGGCGGATTGCTGGGCGTCGGCGTGGCCACTTATGTTTTCGCGCGGCGCCATGGCATCCCCGTCGTATCGCTGATGGACATTGCGGCCGCGGCCACGCCGTTCGGGCTGTTCTTCGGGCGTATGGCCAATTTCATCAATGGCGAAATCTACGGCCGGCTGAGCGATATGCCGTGGGCGGTCGAGTTTCCGGCGCGCGTGCTGGCAGAAGGCCACGCTTTCGGCCCGCGCCATCCCACACAGATTTACGAGGCGATCCTGGAGGGGATCGTTCTGTTCGTGGCGCTGCGATATCTTACGCACAGACGCGACGCACTGATGCGCCCGGGGATCGTTGTCGGTGCGTTCTTGATGATCTACGGCGTGGCGCGGATCTTCGTGGAGTTCTTCAAGGAATGGGATTACGGCCAATTCTTCACGACCGCCTATTTCTCGACTGGTATGGTATACTCTTTGCCGATGATTGCTCTCGGGCTTTATTTCTATTCGCGGGCGCAGCGCCGGACGCGGCTCGCCACTCAATAGCGCAGAGTAAAGGAAAGGGCCGGTGAATGGCGGCGCCTATCATTCACACCGTGAGCGAGTTCATCGAACTGACCTTCTCCACGGAGTTCAGCGTGGGGCTGGAGGACGCGCCGGTTCGGCCATGGTATCTCGGCCAGCCATCCGAAGATGACAACATCCTGCCGCCGCTCTATCGCAACAACATCGACCCGGCCCTTGAGCGCGAACTGCTGCGCGAGTTTCGCATGCGCGCGGCCGAGTTCATTCCACCCGGCGGCGTACCTGATGAGATGTGGCCGATCCTTGGGCACCAGCAGGGTCTTCCCACGCGTATTCAGGAGTGGTGTGGCAACGCACTCGCGGCGCTGTTCCTCGCGGTGGAAAGCATGTCGGCGAGCAACGGACAGGTATGGGTGTTCAATCCGTGGTACTTCAACGAAGTGGCTTCGCGGATGGCCATGATCCCGATGACCGACAGTCCGCCGTTCCGCGAGGACTATTGCGTGGTTCTCGACGACCCGAATGCGTCGCCGGTGCCCGCCGCCGAAGCGCCCATGTGCTTCAAGCCATTCCGCAATATCCGGCCGCAGAGCCAGATGGACGTGTATTTCGTCGTTCATGGCAACTCCACGGTGCCGCTCAACGAGTTCCGCGTGTTCCTGCGCCGTCCGGAGGCCTATCTGAAAAGGATCATCATCGCGGGCGAGAGCAAGAAGCATCTGCGCAAGGAACTGCACCTGCTGGGCGTGAATCACGCGACGCTGATGCCCGCGCCCGGCTCGGTCGCGAAGTCCGTGGCCTATGCCATGTCCAACGACTTCCTCGAAACAGATATCTGAGGTGGCTTCCGACGCCATGGCCTCGCAAACCGCAAACGGCGCCTCAGCCGGACCGCTGGCGCGAAAGCTGGCGGGCTGGATCGCGCAGCACGGACCTATTCCGGTGAGCGTCTACATGGACGCGTGCTTGAACGATGCCGAACACGGCTACTACCGCACATCACAGCCACTCGGCCATGCAGGCGACTTCATCACTGCGCCTGAAATCAGCCAGGTGTTTGGCGAGATGCTGGGCCTGTGGGCCGCTTCGGTGTGGCAGACGACGGGGGCGCCGGAACCGGTTGCGCTGATCGAGCTGGGGCCGGGGCGCGGGACACTCGCCGCTGATGCGCTGCGGGCGGCGCAGGCGGCGCCCGACTTCCGCAAATCGGTCCGACTCCGGCTGGTCGAGACATCGCCGGTGCTGCGCGCGGCGCAGGCGGAAACGCTCGCCGGGCTCGACGCTGAGTGGTTTGAAAGCCTTGAGGATGTCCCCGACAGCCCGGCGATCATTCTCGCCAATGAGTTTCTGGATGCGCTTCCGATCCGGCAACTCGTCTGGCGCGATGGCGCATGGCGCGAGCGGTGTGTCGCCCACGATGGGCAAGCGGGCTTTCATTTTGTCGAGGGGCGCGATGCGGCCTTGTCGCCGGCCGAGCACGCGCTGCTTCCCGGCGAAGCGGCGGAGGGAGATATTGCCGAACTTCGCCCGGACGCAGCGCCGTGGCTGAGCGAGATCGCCCGGCGCGGTGCTTCCGGCCCGCAGGCCGCGCTATTCATCGATTACGGGCACACCGAGCCGCCTGTGGGCGACACGCTCCAGGCCGTGTCCGGTCACCGTTACGCGGATGTCCTGGCCGCGCCTGGCCAGCATGACCTCACGGCGCATGTCGATTTCCGCGCGCTCGCCCGTCACGCCCGGGACGCCGCTCTGCGCCCATACGGTCCAATGGCGCAGGGCCATTTCCTGCTCCGGCTCGGGCTGGAGAATCGCTGCCAGACATTGCTGCGCGCCGCCGACGCAGAACAGCAGGACCGCATCATGTCCGGAGTGCGCCGCCTCGTTGATCCCACGCAGATGGGCGAGCTGTTCAAGGTGATGGCGGTCACGGCCGGGCTTGGCGCAGCGCCGCCGCCTTTCGGAGATCAGGGATGATCGAAGCCGATTTATTGCGTGATCTGTCCGGCATCCGCCACGGTTTCTTCACGCGCGAAGGAGGCGTTTCCGAGGGTATCTATGCCACGCGCAACTGCGGCCTCGGATCGGACGATGATCGTGCTTCGGTCCTCGAAAATCGGGCGCGCACCGCTGCAGATCTGGGCGTGGCGCCGACACACCTGATCACGCCGCGCCAGGCACACACGGACTGGGTGGCCGTGACGGACGCGCCCTGGCCCGCGGAACAGCCGCCCGAAGCGGACGCGATTGTGACCCGGATGAAAGGGCTGGCGATTGGCGTCCTCGCGGCGGATTGCGCACCCGTTCTGTTCGCCGATGCCGAGGCTGGTGTCATCGGGGCGGCCCACGCCGGCTGGCGCGGCGCCCTGGGGGGAATTCTCGAAGCCGCGATCGGCCAAATGGAATCACTCGGCGCCCGGCGTGAGACGATTTGCGCCACGGTCGGACCGACCATATCGGCGGACGTCTACGAGGTCGGGGAGGAGTTCAAGGCATCCTTCCTCGCGCAGGCGCCTGACAACGACGCCTTGTTCCATACCCCCTCCGGAGGCCCCCGGCCGCATTTCGACCTGCCGGGATACGTCCGCAAGCGCCTGGGTGCCGCGGGCTTGCGCCATGTCAGCGATCTCGGGCTTTGCACGGTGCAAAACGAATCACTTTTCTTTAGCTACCGCCGCGCGCAGAAGCGTCAAGCCCCCGATTATGGGCGTCAAATTTCCGCCATCCTTCTCTTATGATGTGGAAAAAATAGGGGGAATGCGCGATTTCGCGTCGTGATTTGTTGATCCGCGCATTTGAGACGCGTTGGGCATCTGGACGGAACCCCTGATAGCCGGTAACGCTAGCAACATGTCTTGAACGGGCTAGTGCGCGTTTCGCCCGGCCGGACGGCTGGAGGATGGCTATCACGGGAAAGGGAGTGCATCACGTGACGCGCGTGACGACATCCACGGCATCAGCAGCGGTCTGGCGCGCTATGCCGTTAATTGCAGCTTTATTGACAGCGATCCTGCTGTCCGGCTGCTCGACCTCCGAACAGACAACACAGGCGCCTGCCGAGCTTGCGTCATCTCAGACCACAAAGAAGGCTGCGTCAGTGTCGCTCGCGCCCGTGGCCGCGCCGGGCAGCGTATCGAACCAGATGAGCAGCATGCTCGCCACGGCGGCAAAAGAGAAGAACATCCCTGTCAAGGATGATGGCGCGGACTATACGGTTCGCGGCTATCTGGTTGCGTCGCCGGAATCCGAAGGCACGAAGGTCTCATACATCTGGGACGTGACGGACAAGAGCGGAAAGCGTGCCCATCGCTTCTCCGGAGAGGAGATGGTTGACAAGCGGGTCAGCGGCGATCCGTGGGCCGCGGTCGATGACAAGGCGATGCGCAAGATCGCGTTGACAACGGCTGATAGGCTCAAGGGATGGCTGCCGAAGAAAGACGCGCCCGCTCAGCAGGTGGCCACGACGGGCAGCGTCAGTTCCACATCTTCGACGGGACAACCCAGCGAGCAACGCAGCCAGCTGGCTGCCGCCTCCGCTCGGCCTTCCGAACTGCTTGTCGCCGTGCCGGAAGTCACGGGCGCGCCCGGCCAGGGCAATGCCGAGCTTCCCGAGGCTATGCGCCGCCAGCTTAAATCGCGCGGCATGAAGCTGGTGAGCGCCGGCAATTCGAATGCATATACCGTGCGCGGACGGGTTGAGGTCGGCGATGTCGAGGCTGGGAAACAGCCCATTACCATTCGCTGGCGTGTTCTCGACCCCGATGGGAACCAGTTGAAAAGCGAAGTGGTCCAGCGAAACAAGATCGGGGCCGGGTCGCTGGACGGAAGCTGGGGGCGCGTTTCGGATATCGCGGCAGGCGAGGCAGCGAAAGCGATCGCGAAGATTCTGCCTGACAGCACCAGTTGATCCGGTTCAGGGCGACCGGAGTCGGCACACGGCACGGGCGCGGTGGTGTCGTGGCATCATGCCAGCTTTACATCTCTGAATCCGGCTGGTAGAAGCCACAAGCCAAGCCGTGAGCGTCATCTGCGCCACGCGGTTCTTTCGTGGAGTGCCGCCCTGATGAGACTCGTCTCGGGCAATAGCAACCGCCCCCTCACGGAGGCGATCGCTGCGTACCTCAACAGACCGCTGACCCGCTGTTCGGTGAAGCGCTTCGCTGACATGGAGATCTATGTCGAAGTCGAGGAGAACGTCCGCGGCGAGGACACCTTCGTCGTCCAGTCGACCTCGTTCCCAGCGAATGACAACCTCATGGAACTGATGATCCTGATCGACGCGCTGCGCCGCGCGTCGGCCCGCAGGATTACAGCGGTCATACCGTATTACGGCTATGCCCGGCAGGATCGGAAGGTGACACCGCGCACCCCCATTTCGGCCAAGCTGGTTGCGAACATGATTGTCAACGCGGGCGCGGATCGTGTGCTGACGCTCGACCTGCACGCCGGTCAGATCCAGGGTTTCTTCGACATTCCGACCGATAACCTGTTCGCCGCGCCGGTGATGGTACGGGACATTCTGCAGCGCTTTGACGGCACCGAGCTTACGGTGGTGTCCCCGGACGTTGGCGGCGTCGTGCGCGCACGGGGGTTGGCAAAGCGCATCGACGCGCCGCTGGCGATCATCGACAAGCGCCGCGACCGGCCGGGTGACAGCGAAGTGATGAACGTTATCGGCAACGTGAAGGGCCGAACCTGCATCATCGTTGATGACATCGTCGATAGCGGCGGCACGCTCTGCAATGGCGCGGCGGCGCTGCTGGAGCAGGGCGCTACCGAGGTCTATGCCTACATTACCCACGGCGTGCTCGCCGGGGGAGCCGTGGCGCGCATCACCGCCTCCTGCCTCAAGAAGCTGGTCATCACGGACTCGATCCTGCCGACCGAGGCCGTGCGCGTAGCCGAGAATATCGAGGTGCTGTCCATCGCGCCGCTGATCGGCGAAGCCATTGCCCGCACCGCGAACGAGGAGTCCGTCTCCAGCCTCTTCGATTGACAACCGCACCGGTTGAAACAAGCCATGACCGCCGACGAGATAATCGCGGCACTCGATTTGCAGCCGCATCCGGAAGGCGGTCATTTCCGCGAGACGTTCCGCGACGCCGCTGCTGCGGACGGGCGCGCGCTATCAACGGCGATTTACTATCTGCTGCGGCAGGGGGAGGTCTCTCGCTGGCATCGCGTCGACTCCGGCGAAGTCTGGCACTGGTATGCCGGCGCGCCGCTCGAACTGTCGCAAGTGCCGGACGGCTCAGCGATATCGGCCGCCATTCTGGGAAACCGTATTTGCGCGGGCGAGCGTCCGCAGATCGTCGTGGAAGCCGGTGTTTGGCAGTCCGCGCGCAGTCTCGGTGCCTGGACGCTGGTCGGCTGTACGGTGGCGCCCGGTTTCACATTCGCGGGCTTTGAGCTTGCGCCGCAGGGGTGGATGCCGGATGGCGGTTAGACGGACGTCACGGTATCAGGCATACGCCCAAGGAACCGAACGCCCCGCGCAAGCGTAATTTCTATCAATCGCAAAGTGGGGCGAGCCGTCGGATGAGCGGAAGAAAAGTGTTCTGGATCATAGGAGGCGCAATCCTGGCGATCGTGGTGGTCGCCATTGGCGCTTGGATTATCGTGACGCGCAATATCGAAACGCCCGACTACAAAACTGTCCTGCAGGACGGGAATATCGAGATCCGGGATTACCCGGCCATGATCGCTGCGGAGGTACGTCGATCGGGTAGCCGGGACAAGGCCATCCGCGAGGCGTTCGATCCGCTGGCCAATTACATTTTCGCCCGTGAACGCGGCGGGGACAGCATCTCGATGACAGCGCCGGTGACGCAGGAGCCCGCTGAAAAAATCGCGATGACGGCGCCGGTTACCCAGGTCCAGCAGGAAGGCGAATGGGTCGTCCGCTTCATCATGCCGGCCAAGTACACGATGGATGAGTTGCCAGAGCCTGGCGGCGACGTGACGCTGGAGAAAATTCCGGCCGAGCGCCGGGCTGCGATCCGGTTTAGCGGTAGCTGGGACACCGAATTGTTCAGTCGCAAGACCGACAAGCTGCTTGATTGGCTTTCGCAGCGCGGCATCGAGCCGACCGGTCCGCCGACCTACGCCTACTACAACGATCCGTTCACGCCCAGCTTCCTGCGCCGGAACGAAGTCATGGTCGAAATTCCGGCGGATGCTTCGTAAGAGAATCTCGTTTGCAGACGCGTATAGCCGCCTCATGATCGGGGCGAACGCCTGGATGCGCTCAGTCTATACGAAAGTATTCCGTTTGCCGCGGATATCGAGCTGAACGGCAAGCAAGCCCTCCAACTGTCATTGGGACGGACTGGACCGGAGGCCGGGGGGCTCGTGGCACGGCGTAGCAATTTCCCGGCAGGTGCCAGTACGCGCTTACGCGCAGCCGGATGGATGCCCGTTCCCGGCCTTGTCGAAAGCACCACACCCTTGAAATCCCTGATGAATGTTCGGCGCGGGGGCACTCACGATCCATCTTCGCGCGAGAACGGCCGGACGGCGTACCCCGCGGCGTCGAGAGTCGAGCGGACTTTCTGCGCGATCGGTAGCGCGCCGGGCGTATCGCTGTGGATGCAAATGCTGTCGATCCAGGCCGGGATGCGCTTGCCTGACTGCGTGACGAGCGCGCCTTCATCGATCATCGCGATAACGCGATCCGCCACCACCTGGGGGTCGCCGATCAGAGCGCCTTCGTGATCACGCGGCAGCAGGTGGCCGTCGTCGCCGTAACCGCGATCCGCGAAGACCTCGCGCGCCACGCGCAATCCTGCGCGTTCGCCGACCCGCTCGATCTCAGTTCCAGCGATGGCGAGCAGCCACGCCCCTGGCGCGACCGCTTGGACCGCCCGGGCCACCGCGCCCGCAACGTCAGGGTCGCGCGCGGCAAGATTGGCCAGCGCGCCGTGCGCCTTGACGTGATCGACGCGCGCGCTCACGAGCGCGGCACAAGCCGCCAGCCCGCCGATCTGGTAGGCGATCATGCGCTCGATCTCGAGCGTGCTCATCGAAATGACCCGGCGGCCAAATCCTTTCTTGTCGTCGTAGCCGGGATGCGCGCCCACGCCGAGATTGCGGGCCTTGGCCTCTTCGACTGTCGCGACGATGGTGTCCGGGTCGCCCGCATGGCCGCCACAGGCGATGTTGACGGAGCTGACGCAATCCATGATCGCGCTGTCGTCCGCCAGCCGCCAGGGGCCGTAACTCTCGCCGATATCGGCGTTCAGGTCGATGCGTTTCGTCATATGCTCGCTTGCGCCGCAGGCGGCGCGGCCCGTCAGCTTTCGGGCTTGCGGTCGATCAGCCCTGCCGTCGTGCCGCGCAGCGTGCCACGATGCTCCTCGCGCCGGGAATTATCCGGCTCTTCATCAGGGTCATCTGAATCCGGGTTGGTTTCAAGCGCCGCCTCGTTGAGCAGAACGAGCAGCGGCGTCAGGCCCTCAGTATCGACGAGCCGGTAGATCTCGACGTCGCGCTTGGCTTCCTCGCTCCACCCGGCGATGTCGAGCGCGCGCTCCGCCTTGGACAGCAGTCCGTGATTGCGCATTGGCCGCGGGCTGTCCTCCGGCGCTTCGGCGTGTCGCGCCTCGCGGCGCCGGTCGCGGTAGAGGCTCAGATCGCTGAAGCTGTCACGCTCTTCCTCCTGTCCGAATTTCTCCAGCTGCTCTGGCGTGAGCGCGGAAATCAGGTTCAGATCGTCCAGCACGCCGGCGAGTTGGTTCATTGCGAGTGCGCGCCGCTCCTCGGTTTTGTCATCCTGACAGCTGTAAAGGTTCGGGATGACGAAATAGGACGTATGGCGGTGATGCACGAAATGCTGGCGCACCCATTCAAGGTCGGCATCCGGCGCGCGGGCGATCGCCGTCTCCAGTGCCGCGCTGATCTGGCGGACGACGGCCGAGGTCGGCATGTGCAAACGCGCCTGCGTCGAGGCAAGCGCATCGCGGCGCGTCGGCGGCGTTGCTGGCGGGTTCAGCACCATCAGCGCGAACAGCCCGAAATCAACGCCGATCGCGGCCAGCAGCGCAATCAGGTCCCGCCCGGTTATGCCGCCGCCCGGCGCGCCGCCATTCCCGTTTTCGGGCAGCGTGAAGCCGGAAGCGACCAAATCGATCAGGCCCGAGAGGTAAGCGCCGATATTCGTCCAAAGCAGCTTGATGGCGTTGGCGACGCCGGCAGGCCCTTCGGTGAATTCAGCCGTTCGCAGGTTCAGCACGACGGGGTCATCGGCCTGGTCGGCGGCCTGGCGCAATCGCTCGGCAAGTGTGGGATCATAGCAGGAAAAGCCGGCCTTGCCCGGCGGGATCGAGACGACATTGGCCAGCGCGCGCATCTCAGCGGCATAGGACGCCCCAAGCTCGTTGCTCCGCTGGGCGACGCTTCGGGCGCGGCTGCGGATTTCCATGGCTTTACGCTCGAACGCGCGCTGGCGTTCGGCGTAGGTCTCGCCGGACAGGCTGGTCGCCATCTGTCGAAGTTCGGTGATGTCCTGCTGAACCGGCACGATCCACGATTGCGCGATGCTTTCGCGCAGCGAGCCAACGGAGTCGCGCACGCTCTCACGCGCGGCGTAAAGCGGGCCTCGCCCGGCACCGGACGGCTTGCCGCAACTCCCGCCGGTGGTCTCCTCGCGCTCCATCTGGCTTTCCGACCAGCTCACCACGCTGTCGAGTTGGGCCTGGACGGCCTCGAGCCGCGCGGATACGGAGGTGGCGGCGGCGCGGGCGTCCTCCTGCAGCGCAGCGAGGCTCGTGCGCGTCGCCTCGGCCCCGGCGATCAAACTCCACCAGAATCCGTAGCCGAAGCCGACCGACCACAACAGCAGGAAAATATAAAGCGGCAAGGTCACCAGCCGCTCACGCCATGTCCGCTGGGCGCCGAAGGTCTCGCGCAGGGCGAGCCACATCAGGAAGGTGAGGGTGATGACCACGAGGGTTATCAGCACCTCGTTGGTGACCGACAAGACGCCGATGTCGCGCGTTTGTTCTGGAGCCCCTTCAGCCTGCACGCCGACGATGAAGTCGGTCATCCCGACCCATGTCGCGTAGCCGGAAATCACCAGCAGCAGCAGCGAGGCAATCCCGATCAGCGCATTGCGGCCGAACAGGTAATCGACCGTCCGTCCCCAGGCCGTGTATGCGGTTGCGCGTCCATCCGTCATGGTTTCACTCCCCTCCCCCGGTGCGACGCTGCTCTCCGGCAACGCCATGAGGTGCCCGGTCACGTTTTGGCACAATGCTGTGGGGATAGAAAGAATTTGACGCAGACGCGTAATGCGCCGAGCCAGTTTGCGAGGTTGTCAGGTTGTCCAAAGCGCGGGTTCGCGCCATGGCTTTGGCACGTCAAGCGTGCGTTCGAGCGCATGGCCTGTCGGCTGCAGGCTCAGGGATTGCCATGCGCCGCGCCATTTCTCTGGGAGTGTGTAGGGCGGTCCCACGCGCGTTTCGGGCACGAAGCCGAGACGTCCATAGTAAGCCGGATCGCCAAGCGCGAAAATCTTGACCACCCCCGCCTCTTTCAGGTGCCGGACCCCTTCACGAACGATCGCCGAGCCAATGCCTCTGCGCTACCAGTCGGGCGCCACCGCCAGCGGGCCGAGGAGCGAGAGAACGCCGGAAGGCTCCGTCATCAATCCCTGATCAGGCCAAGCAAGTCCTCATCCGGAAAGGCTGCCCGGTAAAGGGCCGTCATGGCCCCGAGGTCTTGCGGGGTGCTCGGCCGAAAGGCAAGGTTCTCCCAAATCTGGCCGCTATCCGGCATCGGTCGGCTCGCCTCCGCTCCTGTCAGCGGATGCGTACACGCAAGAGGCGAGGTTGCAAGCGTGTTGCCGGGGCAGGCCGATCATGCCCCGCGCTTGATGGTCTCGAACGCGGCGAGCGCACGTTTGCGAGCCGCGGAATGATCGACGATCGGTTCCGGGTAGGTCCCGCCGAGCCGCACCCCCGCTTCAGCCAGCACAGCCGCCGGGGCCTGCCACGGTGCGTGGATGTGCTTCGCCGGCATGTTCGCCAGTTCGGGCACGTAGTGGCGTACGTAGTCGCCCTTGGGGTCGAAGCGCTCGCCCTGCCTTACGGGGTTGAATATGCGGAAATAGGGCGCCGCATCGGCCCCGGAGCCGGCGGCCCACTGCCATCCGGCCGAGTTGCTGGCCAGGTCGGCGTCCACGAGGGTGTCACGGAACCATTCCTCGCCCCACTGCCAGGGGAGCAGCAGGTCCTTGATCAGGAACGACGCGGTGATCATGCGGCAGCGATTGTGCATCCAGCCGATCTCGTAGAGCTGGCGCATGGCCGCATCGACGATGGGATAGCCGGTCTTCCCACGTTGCCACGCGCGTAGTGCCTTGCGGTCGTCGTCCCACGGAAAGTCGCGGAACTCCGCGCGCCAAGAGGTGTCCGGAAGTTCCGGCCAGTGGAACAGCAGGTGATAGGAGAACTCGCGCCAGACGATCTCGCTCAGAAAGGATTCGACGCCCTTTCTGGACCCTCCTTCGGCGTGGGGCTGCGCGGCGTGCCAGACCTGTCGCGGGCTGATCTCGCCCCATGTGAGGTGCGGCGACAGGCGGGAGGTGCCATCGACGTCGGGCCTGTCGCGCATGTCGTCGTAGTGCGCCGCGGCTTCACCGAGAAACCAATCCAGCCGCTCACGAGCCCCGTGTTCGCCCGGCCCCCAGATCGTCCGCAGACCGCCGGCCCAGTCCGGCTTGGTCGGCTCAAGGTCCCAGCTTTCAAGCGCATCGCTTTCCGGCCATGTCTTCGGTGCTGATAGCGTGTCCGGCGCTGCTAGCGGGTCGGGAGGATCACCGTGCGACAGGATGGCTTTATGAAACGGCGTGAAAACCTTGTATGGCGCGCCGTCCTTCGTCGCGACGTCTTCCGGCTCGAACAAGATCCGCCCGCCAAAGCGCTTGACCGTCACCCCGGATGCTTCCAGCGCCGCGCGGGCGTCCTCCTGCGCGCGGATCAGGTCGTGCTCATAGGCCCGCGTCCAGTAGACCGCTCCGGCACCCGTCTCTTGCGCCAGCAGGGGCAGAATGGTGGCGGGATCACCCCGGCGCAGGATAAGCCCGGAGCCGCGCCCGGCCAGTTCGCGCCCGAGCGCCCGCAGGCTCTGTGCCAGCCACCACCGGCTCGCTCCACCGAGCGGCCAGCGGACCGCCTCGTCGTCCTGAAGGATGAACACGGGCACGACCGGGCCACGGCGGATCGCGGCGTTGAGCGCCGGGTGGTCGCATAAGCGAAGGTCCCGCGTGAACCATAGGACTGTCGTCGAACTAACCATCTGATGCTGCTATCCGTTGGCACGCCGCGAGGCGCGTTATGCGCGGATGGGGCAAAAGCTCGTCTTGCGCACGCAATCGCGCATCCTATACTGACATGTGATCGCCAGGACGGTTACGCCTGCCCGGCAGGGCAGGATCACGGCGCGGTCGCAGCGATCGGGCAACTCTTGTTTCAAATCCGCAGCGTCACCGGCGCGCTGTCCAAGTCGAAAGCTCGTGTCTCCAGATACCATGCTGATGCCCCGTTTCATGACCCCTGCGCGCTGGCTCGAACGTGAAATCCAGTGTATGGAGAGCGAACTCGAACCGCCATTCCGGGTCGAGAGGCCCGAGATGCTGGCGACTCCATTCCTTTTCAATTCGCCGCACAGCGGGCGGATCTACCCGTCTGTTTTCGTGAAGACTTCCCAGCTTAACCCGCAAGCCTTGCGGATGTCGGAGGATCTCTTCATCGACCGGCTTTTCGCCCCGGTCGTCGACAAGGGCGCGACGCTGATGAGCGCCCGCTTTCCCCGCGCCTATCTCGACCTGAACCGTCAGCCATTCGAGCTTGACCCGTCGCTATTCACCGAGACGCTGCCTGATTATGCCAATTCCAGTTCGCTGCGGGTGGTTGGCGGGCTTGGCACCATACCGCGGCTGGTCAATGAGAACGAGGAGATATACGCCGCGCCGCTTCCGCTCAGTGTCGGTCTGGCGCGCGTCGAGCGCCTTTACAAGCCTTATCATGAAATGCTCGCCCGCTTGATCGAAGACACGCGGCGCAGCTTCGGCCGCGCATTCCTTATCGACTGTCACTCCATGCCGTCGCATCTTGGCGAAGCGCCGGGCGCGCCGCCTTACGACATCGTGCTGGGCGACCGGTTTGGCGGCTCCTGCTCACGCGATCTGGTGGATTTCGCCGCCAGCACCTTCGGTCTGCTCGGTTACCGGGTCGGTTTGAACAAGCCGTATGCTGGCGGACATATCACCGAATACTATGGCCAGCCCGCGAACTGTGTGCATGCGCTGCAGGTGGAAATTAATCGCGGCCTGTATGTCTGCGAAAAATCCTTTGAAATCAAACCGGATTTTGCGAGGCTACAAGAGGATATAGCCGAGGTGGCTGAACGGTTGATCACCCGTTTTTCGCCCGGGGCCCAGTCCCTGCGCACAGCAGCCGAGTGAGGCCGGTATCTCCAACTTATAATCACTTTGCGATGGCATGATCATGCGAGTTCAAGATGGGAGAATAACATAATGGACGTACCTGTCGAAATCGCCTTTCGTCATCTGGAAAGCTCGGAAGCCGTCGAGAATCGCATTCACGAGCACATTGACAAGCTCAACCAGGTCTTTGACCGGCTCGTGAGCTGCCGCGTGACCGTGGAGATGGTCTCTGGCAGTCACAAGGGAAAGCGGTTCCTCGTTACAGTGGAGGCAAACGTGCCCGGAAAGGCGCATTTCGTGGGCCACAGCAGCAACGACGAAAACCATCAGCACGACGACGTTTATCTCGCGATTCGCGATGCCTTCAACGCTGTTCGCCGCCAACTCAAGGAACATGCCAGCAAGGTCCGCGACGACAGGCGCGGGACCAATGTCGGCGGCATAGACTAGCCAGCGCTCGCGCCGCTTGCCGGTGCACGCCTCTGGCGCCTGCGGCGTTTTTGCGATAGGCGTTTCCCTGATCCGGCTCGCAGCCGCCGGGCCTGCGCGTCCATATTGACGGCAACGCTTCCATACCAACGCGTTTGACAGGATGCCGGCCATGCAAAGCCAGGGCACACCCGACGAGTTCGCCGAAGCTCAGGCACAGAATGACCTGCTGGCGCCTTCGTTCGTCAACGCGGTGTCAGAAGCGCTGGAGCGCGGGGATACGGAGGCCGCCCGCATGGCGACGCAGGAGCTGCGCGAGGCGGATCTGGCCGACCTCCTCGAGTTTCTGCGCCCTGACCTGCGCATTGCGCTCATCACGGCGCTTGGCGCCGACCTGAAGGCTGAAACGCTCTCCGAGCTTCAGGAGCCAATCCGCGACGAACTGGTCAAGGAAATGCCGGTCGACCAGCTTGCCGCTGTCGTCGGGGAACTGGACAGCGACGACGCCGTCTATCTCCTCGAAGACCTCGCGGAAAGCGATCAGATCCAAGTCCTGGAAAAGGTATCGCGCGCCGACCGCGTACGGCTGCGTCGCTCGCTCGACTATCCCGAGGATACTGCCGGCCGGATCATGCAGGCCGACTTCGTGGCCGTGCCGCCGTTCTGGTCGGTCGGCCAGACGATCGACTACATGCGCGAAGCGCGCGACTTGCCGGACAGTTTCTCGGAGCTCTACGTGATCGATCCCGCCTTTCACCTTGTCGGGACGGTGCCACTGAGCTTCGTGCTGCGCACGCGCCGCCCGAAGCTGATCAGTGAGATCACGAACACCGATGTCTACACGTTCTCCGCACTGCAGGATCAGGAGGAGGTCGCGCGGGACTTCGAGAAATATAATCTGCTCTCGGCGCCGGTGGTCGACGAGGACCAGCGGCTCGTCGGCATCATCACGGCGGACGATGTTGTCGAGGTCGTTCAGGAAGAGGCCGGGGAGGACATTTTCCGGCTGGCCGGCGTCGGCGATGAGGGTATCACCGAGAATTTCATCCAGATCACAGGGCGGCGCTTCACTTGGCTGTTCGTGAACCTGCTGACGGCCATCTTCGCCTCGATCGTCATCGGCCTGTTCGATGCCACCCTTCAACAACAAGTTGCGCTTGCGATTCTCATGCCGATCGTCGCCTCCATGGGTGGCAACGCGGGAACGCAAACCATGACCGTCGCCGTCCGCGCGCTCGCGATGAAAGACATTACGGCGGTCAACACCGTGCGGGTTATCGGGCGCGAACTGGTGGTCGGCCTGATTAACGGGTTGCTGTTTGCGGTCCTGTTGGCGGCGGCGGTGCTGATCTGGTTCGGCTCGGGGGAGATCGGCGTCATCATCGCGGTCGCGATGATCGTGAACATGTTCGTCGCCGCGCTCGCCGGTATCCTGGTGCCGCTATTGCTGGACAAGCTCGGGATCGACCCGGCCGTGGCATCCAGCGTGTTCGTCACGACGGTCACGGACGTCGTTGGGTTCTTCGTCTTTCTCGGCCTCGCGGCATTGTGGTTCTCATGAACTCGGCGCCAACTCGCGGGTGAGCTGTTCGAACTCCTTGCGCAGGCTCTCGTTCCGGAAGATGCGCTCGAAGCCGGGGGCCTCCAGCCGCTGAATCGCCTCGAACGTCGCGCGTGAATTCTGCATGAGAGTGCGAAGCTGGAAGCTCGCTTCCACCGTGCGATAGGTGTTATCGGCGATGCGCAAGTCGCGGATCGTCCGCTTGCGCGCTTCCACAAGTTGCTCGCGCTGGCTTTCCAGAAAGTCCTTGTAAACCTCCGCCGCCTTCTCCGCGAAATTCTGGGCCTTCAGGTTCGCATCGAGCGCGCGCTGCTGGTCCTGACGGTTTTCGCCTGCAAGCAGGCGATAGGTCTCCTGCCGTGTCTGGCGGATGTCGGTCAGGATCGCCTGCAGCTTGACCATGTAGTCGCCGTCGATCTTTTCGATCAGCGCGTCCTGTGCGTGCAGCAGCATGGCGAACAGGGAGGCGTGCATGGCGAAGTAGCGCCGTGCGGTCTTCGGGTTGTCCGAAGATGCGTCAAGCAGTTCGCCCAGCCGCCGGTCTATACCGCTGGCCGCCTCGAAAGCCGCGACAAGCTTGATCAGGTCACCGCCGAGGACGCTGTCGAGCAGCAAATCCAGTTGTTCGCGCCCAATCTTGACGCCCGCATCATCGAGCGCGTTGTGAATTTGGGCCTTTTGTTTCTCAATATCCGCGCGGTTCTCGGCAATGCGGCGTTCCAGTTCGTCAATCGACTCCTCGATCGAGGCTTTCGTGTCGGTCAGAACGCCGGGCATCAGCCCGTCGTCGGGCGCAGACAGTTTCTCCTGCTTCAGTTCCGTGATCTGGTCGCGCATGCGGCTGATCGCGGCCCGGCGTTGGGCAATGGTCTCCTGCATCTGCACGACCGGTGCGTCTGTCACGATCTCCAGAGCTGAGTCCAGGAGGGTACGCACCCGCTCCGCGTTGTCCTCCTGCGTGTCGCTCCAGAGCGGGGGCAGGATAAAGGTGTCCTGGCTTGGCAGGTCCTGCGCCTTCGCACGCTCTTCCGCCGCATCGGCGAGGATGTCGTCGATCGCCTTGAGAAGTTTTTCTGAGCGCTGATAAGCCTCGTCGTTCGCCCGCGGGTCCTGCTGTTTGGCGCTATCTTGCGGCGGGGACGGCGTAGCGTCTTCTGCCAGCGCCGCGGGCACACTGGCAAGGCAGACAGCCAGAGCAGCGGCGCACAGGGTCTTCAAATCAGTCAGGGCGAGCATGGGGCTCTCCACACAGTGGCTCTTATCGGGACTTTCCCATGAATATAGGTAAAGATTGCCGCGAGCGCGAACCTGACGTGCAGCGCCCCCTTATTCGGGAAGCGCGTCGAGAATGCTCCGGACCAGTTCGGCGTGGTCGAACGGGCCGCGTTTGCGCGTCAGGCCAAGGCGCACGATGACCGTTTGGCGAGATGGAATCACCGCCACCATCTGCCCGTCATGGCCCAGGAAATAGAAATCATCCTTTGGAATGGCGGCCACGGCTTCAGGATCATTCCAGGTCGGCGGGCGGAGCCAGACATGCGCGCCGAACTCACCGTTGCTGGCTGTCGAGGGTCTCAACGTGTAGTCGAGCCACTCCGGCGTGAAGACCGTTTCGCCGTTCCATTGGCCGTCTTGCAAATAGAGCAGGCCAAGGCGCGCCCAGTCCCTCGCGGAGGCATAGACATAGGACGATCCAACAAGCGTGTGCGCGGCGTCGGGCTCGAAGACCGCGGTGCGCATCCCCAGTGGTTCGAACAGGCGTTCGTGCGCGGCGGCGGGACCGGCTTCCGCTGCGTTCTGAAGAATGCGGGATATGATATTGCTCGTTCCGCTTGAGTAATCCCAGCACGTGCCCGGCTTGCAGATCAGCGGCTTGTCGGCCGCGAAGGCTGCCTTGTCGCCGCGCAGGAACAGCATAACGCGGACATCGCTCACCATGCCGCCATAGTCTTCGTCGAACGCAAGGCCGCTGTTCATCCGCAGAAGATCGTCGAGCGTGATCTCACCGCGTTTGTCGTCCGCACCCTGCCATGCGCCCACGGCCGCGGGCGTATCGATGGTGATCCGCTGGCGCGCCGCGAGTGCACCTGCCAGGGCGTTCGTCACGCTTTTGGCCATCGACCAGCCAAGTTGCGGGGTCTGGGCGGTGAAGCCCTCGGCGTACCTCTCGGCGACCAGCCGGCCACGATGGACCACAACGACCGCGCGGGTGCGTTTCAGGCGTTCGGGGTCCGTTTCGGCAAACGCATCGGCGATGGCTTGATCCAGTGCCCGGCGGGCAGACGCGGCTGGTGCGCCGCCCTCGGAGGCCTGACCCTCGGGCCACGGCGCTTCGGGGTTTGCGGCCGGGATGGTGTCCAGTGCCGCCAACGGTTCTTGCGGCCGCCCGGCCTCTAGCGCCAGACGACAGCCGTAGCCCTCGCGGTACACGGCGCGCTGCCAAGCGAAGCTGCTCGGCAGCCAGACATCGACAAACCCACCCCCGCGATCGACTTCGCTGGAAAACAGCCCGAGCGCCTGCGACTGGTCCGCCCTGACGTCCTCGGCTATGACCGCATCAGCCGGCCGCCCTGACACGAACACGCCCGAGCAAAGCATCTTGGCGTAGTAGCCGGCGCCAACCATCAAGACCTGGTGGAGCCGATAAACGCCGAATGCGGCGAGAGCTCCGAGCGCGGCGATTACGCCGATTTTCAGAACGCGTCTCACACGCTCACCCCCGTAGCCGTTTCATGGGCCCGTCATCGGCAAACAACTAGTCTGTGTGCCGGCAGTCGCCAAGGCCGGAATGCCCTGATCGCGCCACTGTGACCATGTTGCGCCGCAGGCTGATCGAATTGCCACGCTGGTGCCCTGCTTTCACCACCGCCCCGGAAAATCGGGTGGAAGCAGATTTCCGCTTGGCATAGGGTAGCGCCCGAAGCACGGGCGCTGGCTCGCTTGGGGCTCAGCGATCTTGTTCCGGCGGGGGAGACACGGCATGTCACCGGGTATTCGCGCGACAGTCTTCGTCATTTTCGCCGCCCTGGGCGCATCTTTTCTGAGCGTTCTGGGTGCGCTCGTCTACGAGTTCCGGGACGCCGATTGGCCCTCCATTGCGACCATCTACAGCCAGCTTTTCCTGTTTTTCCCGACCTTCGGCATCCTGGCGCTGTGCGCGTTCTATTTCCCGGCCTGCGTGTTCCTCGACATGTACTGGAACCACATCACCCTGGGGCGTGCGCGAATCATCATAGGGGGCCTGGCGCTCGCGGTCGGGTCGTTCTTTCTCGCGCAGTTGCTGCTTCAGGGCGTTCCCGCCATCTGGCAGGTCAAGCCACAAGTGCTGGAAGCAGAGCAGCAAAACGCTTCGGACGCGCATTTGCCCGTCATGGAGGCAATGTCGCTGGTGCGTGAGGTCAGCCGCACGCGCTTCGGACTCGGCCCGTTCAACCGCGACTGCTACTGGAACAAGCAGGACGACGAACCGCGGTATCTGCCGACGCCGGAGAGCTTCAAGGAACAACGCTTCTGCTTCGTCACTGGCGAGATGGCGAGCGGCGCGTCCTGTTGTCAGGCGCAGGCGAACCTCCGTCAGCACATGCAGGACATCTATGCCCCGGCCGGGAACCGTGCGCTGACAGGCAAGGTCCATGAATGGGTGCTGCCCTTCATCGTGTTTTTCCTGCTGGTCCTTTTCGTGATCGGGTTGATGCTTGTCATACGCCGGCGCTCGCTGGACGAATTCTATGGCAAGTATCTCAACCGGCTGGAGCGTGGCGTGCTCGTCGGTGCTTTCGCGATGCTGTTCTGGCCGTTGTCGAACCACGCCTATATACAGTCCTCGGCGGCGCTGTTCGGCGGTTCGAGCCGTAGCCTGTTCGTACAGCTCGCGCCCGCGTTCAGCCTGTTATTCGGGCTCTGGGCGCTGATGCTGCTTTTCTTTTTCCTGCGCCGCTACAAGCAGGACGTGGAGACGGTCGGCAAGATCGGGGGTGTCATCGTGAGCGGTATTGCCTTCCTGCGCTATGAAGAACTCGTGGGCTATTTCGAATGGTTTGCGGGATCCGGCGCCAATGCCGTCAGCCTCGGCTTCCTGGGCGCAATTCTGCTGACTGCCCTCCTCCAGCTCGTCATCTGGCGAAGCTACGACCGCCAACTTCGTCACTGACCGCCGGTTTCGGATGAATGACGCGAGCAGCTCCGCATTCATGCCGATCATTGATATGTGAGCAACAACGTGTTGGTGGAGGCAATCCGGCTGCTCCGGGCGCGCGTTAACATAGCGGACGAAAAAAGAGGAAACACTAAATGCAATATCTCGCCGCTTACCTTGTGACAGCCGTCATCTTCCTGTTCATCGACTTCCTCTGGCTGGGCTATATCGCCAAGAGTTTCTATTTCTCCCGGCTCGGCGATCTGTTGGCGGACAAGCCCAATCTGGCCGTAGCGGCAGTGTTCTATGCGGTCTACGTGATCGGGGTGGTCATCTTCGCTGTCGGGCCGGCGCTGCAATCCGGCACATGGAAGACAGCGCTCATCTACGGCGCGCTGTTCGGTTTTTTCTGCTACGCCACATACGATTTCACCAACCTGGCGACGCTGAAAGACTGGCCGGTGTCGGTGGCGATTGTCGATGTCATCTGGGGGACGGTGCTGACCGGCGTTTCTGCGCTGCTGGGCTACGTGATCGTGAGGCAGGTCGGTTTGGGTTAACCTGCCAGCGCGGCCAGCACGTTACGCGCCGTGACCTCACTGACATAGGCGTTCGATTCTTCTGTGACGCCGGCGATGTGCGGCGTCAGGATCAAATTGCTCAGCCCGGCGAAGAGGTCGCCGGTGGCGGCGTCGACAGGTTCGGTTTCAAACACATCGAGCGCCGCTCCGGCGAGACGGCCTTCGCGAAGCGCCGCTGCAAGCGCCGCTTCGTTCACGATGCCGCCGCGCGACGTGTTGATGAGGATTGCCTCCGGCTTCATACGCGCCAGCTTGTCGGCATCGATGAGACCGCGCGTTTCATCGTTGAGCGGCAGGTGCAGGCTGAGCACGTCGCTGGTGCCGAGCAGGTCCTCGAAGGTCATGCGCTGCGCCTCGGCCTGCCAGCGCGGGGCGTCATGCGGAATGGCGGGATCGTAGGCGGCGACGGCCATTCCCAGTGCCCGCGCCCGCATCGCCGTGGCCTGGCCGATGGCGCCAAAACCGAGCAGCCCAAGCTGTTTGCCTTCGACCTGGCGGCCGATGAGTTGTTCGCGTGGCCATTCACCGGCCGTGAGTCTTGCCGTGGCGGCGAACGCGCCACGCAGAAGGATCAGCGCCGCGCCGATGACGTATTCCGCCACCGCCGAGGCGTTCGCGCCGCGCGCTGGCAGCACCTTGATCCCGCGTGCGTCGCATGTTGCGACATCGATGTTGTCCAGCCCCACGCCGAGCCTTCCGACGGCTTCCAGCCGCGGCGCCGCGTCGAGAACCGGCCCGCGCACATCGGTCTTGTTGCGCACGATGATCGCTCGCGCATCGGCAAGCGCTGCCGCAAGGTCCTCGGCACGCTCCCAGAGCGTCGGATCGTAATGCACACTGTGATGCTGCTCCAGGAGCGAGCGCGCCTCCGGCGTGATGAACTCGCTGACGACGATCTCGGCCATCGCCCCCTCGCGAATCAGGCGCTGCGGTAGAGCTTGGTCATCACCAGTTCCCGGTGCCCCAGAGCTTCAGCCGCTGTGTGCCGGCCGTTTGCCGTGCGAATGACCATGTCGATGAGCGCGTCGCCCGCCTGATCGAGCGTCATGTCGCGGCGCAGGATGCCGGACACGTCCACATCGATATGCTCGGACATGGTGCGCACGGTGCGCGGGTTCGCGCTCAGCTTGACCACGGGAATTATCGGGTTGCCGACCACGTTGCCCTGTCCGGTGGGGAAGGTATGGACCACGTAGCCCGCCGCCGCCATCAGCGTGACGCACTCCGCCGCCGCCGATGACGTGTCCATGTAGTACAAGCCCGGCCCTTTCGCGGGCGCCTCTGCCGGCTCCAGCACATCGATGTATCGGCACTGACGCCCGATCTTCTCAAGGTTGCCCAGCGCCTTTTCCTCGATGGTGGTCAGACCGCCCTCGATATTGCCCTTGGTCGGCTGTGAGTCCGACAGGTCCGAGGTCTTGTACGGCTCGATCACATCGTCCTGGTAGGCTTGGAAGGTCGCCATGAACTTCTCGCCGATCTCGGGCGAAGCCGCGCGCGCCTTGCAGATGTGCTCCGCGCCGGTGATCTCGGAGGTTTCGCCGAAGACGCCGTGAATGCCCTTGGGGATCAGCTTGTCATACATGTTGCCGACGGTCGGGCAGGAGCCGAGGCCCGTGGTCGTGTCGGACTCGCCGCATTTGGTAGAGACCCACAGATCGGCGATCTCGCATTCCTCGCGCTGAAGCTCCGTTGCCCAATGCACGAACTCCTTGGCCTTGCGCGAGGCGTCCGCGATGGTCTTGATGTCGCCGTTCTGTTCGATGGAAAACGCGGCGACGGGCTTGCCGGTTTCCGCGATCCCTTCGGCGACCTGGTTGGTCCAGCCTGGCTCGATCCCGATCACGATGCAGGCGGCGACATTCGGGTTCGCGCCCAGCCCGATGATGGTCCGGAAATGCAAATCGAGATCCGCCCCGAATTGCAGGCGTCCGTAGGAATGCGGCAGCGCGAGCGTCCCCTGGATGTTCTTGGCCACGTTCTCGCACGCGGCATTCGAGATATCGTCCACCGGCAAGATCGCGACATGGTTGCGTACGCCCACCCGGCCATTTTCGCGCCGATAGCCAAGGAATTTCCCGTTGCTCATCTCGACCTCCTACCAGCGCTTCGTTTTCAGATTATGGGTGTGGACATGCTCGCCGGTTTGGGCATTGCCGACCATGCGGCCGACGTCCTCGCCATACTTGATGACCGTGTCGCCTTCTTTCAGGTCGTTCAGTGCGACCTTGTGGCCGATGGGTATGTCATCGCGTGCGGTGATCGACAGCTCGGAATCTGTCTCGGTGACGACGCCCATCATGGGGGTTCCGGCCGTCAGCCCTTCGACGACGACGACCCCGACATTGTCTTTGGGCGAATGGATGAGAAAGTGGGGAACGCTCACATGCACCTCCCGTGGCGGTATCCTCCGAAGAGTGATATATCTTATATAAGAGTAGTGCTAGCGTGCCCGCTGCATGGAGTCAATTGTCCGGCCATGAACGATCCCGGTGAAAAGCTCGATCCTCAGCCGCTATACGCGCAGGTCAAGCGCGTGCTGGCCGAGCGCATCCTGTCGGGCGTCTGGGCGCCGGGACGGCTATTACCGAACGAGTTTCAGCTTGCCGAGGAGTTCGGCGTGAGCCAGGGCACCGTCCGCAAGGCTCTGGATGCGCTGGCCGCCGAGCACCTGGTCGAGCGGCAGCAGGGGCGGGGCACCTTCGTCGCCCGCCACACCTCCGACACGGTTCATTTCCGCTTTTTCCAGCTTTACGACAGCAGTGGCCGCATTCAGCCGGACAGCCGCGACGTCGAGATTGCAGTTTACAAGCCCAATCCGCGGGAGCGCGCGGCTCTGGATCTTGCACCGGAAAGCGGTGTCATTCGGATCAGGCGGACGCGCACCCAGCAGAGCCGTCCGATCATTGACGAACAGATTTCAGTCTCGAAGGCTCTCTTCGCTGTCCTGCTGGACCACGCAACCATCCCGAACACGCTCTACGATCTCTATCAGACAGATTTCGGGATCACCGTTGCGCGGGTGGAAGAAAATCTCCAGGCCACCGCGGCCAGTGCGCCCACGGCGGAGCGTCTGAGTTGCGGCGTTGGCGACCCTGTGCTCGCTATCGAGAGGATCGCATTCGATTACAGCGGAAGGCCGATCGAGTTGCGGGTCAGTCATTGCCTGACGGGGTCAGTCTTTTATCACTGCACCTTGAAATAGGATGCTCGAGGGAAGGTCTGCATGAGCCAAGTCACTCTTTCCATTGCCGAGGCCCGGCACCGTGTCGAGAAGACCCTGATGGCGGCTGGCGTAACGGCGGATAATGCGGAATCCGTCGCGCGTGCGCTGGTCGAAGCGGAAATCGACGGGCAAAGCGGGCACGGCCTGCGGCGCGTCGCATCCTATGCCGAGCAGGCAGCGGCCGGAAAGGTCGATGGTCATGCGGTCCCTGTGATCCGCGAGGCAGCGCCGGGCGCGCTTCACGTCGATGTGGCCGACGGTTTCTATTATCCGGCGTTCGACCGCGTGGCCGGCCGGCTGGCGCAGATGGCGAAGGCGCAGGGCATCGCGATGGCCGGGTTTTTCCGCTCGCATCACTGCGGGGTGGCCGGGCACAGTGTGGAGCGCCTGGCCGACCAGGGTTGTGCCGCGCTTATGTTCGCCAACACGCCTGCGGCGATGGCGCCCTGGGGCGGGGCGTCGCGCCTGTTCGGCACGAACCCCATCGCCTTCGCCGTCCCCTTGCCCGGGCGCGAGCCCCTTGTGATAGACCTGTCGCTGTCAAAAGTCGCGCGCGGAAAGATTGTCGCGGCGGCGGAGCGCGGCGAGACCATCCCGGAAGGCTGGGCGGTGGATTGCGAAGGGCAGCCAACCACGAACGCGACCCAGGCTGTGAAGGGGGCCATGCTGCCGTTCGGCGAAGCCAAGGGCTCCGCGCTGGCGCTGATGGTGGAATTGCTCGCTGCCGGGCTGACAGGCGGGCGCTATGCGCGTGAGGCAACGTCGTTTCTGGATGCGGACGGCGAACCACCTAGGACAGGCCAGCTTATCGTGGCGATCTGGGCAGATGCGCTCAGTGCCGAGGCGCCCGCGCGGTTCTCTGAATTGGCGAGCTTGATTGAGGCCGACGGGGATGCGCGTCTTCCGGGGACGCGGCGCCTCGAGCTGCGTGCCAAGGCCCGCTCAAGCGGCTTGAGCGTGGACAGCACCCTGCTGGAGGGGCTGGCGGGATAGAGCGATTTCAGTCCAGCGCGAATTTGAAGCGGAAATACCCGGGGTAGGTCGGCTCGTCCGGCCCCATGGTCTGCCAGAAGTCCAGATATACCCGGCGCAGCGTATATTCACACGTGATTTCGCAGTCGTACCAGTTGCCGCCCGGCGTCATCACCTGGTCGCCCACCGGCCCCCGGCGGACAGGCGCGACGACCGAACGCGAACTGTAACGACTTTCAGCGCGAACATGACGGTAGACAGGTCCCGGTTCCCGCTCAAGGTAACGCGTTCCGGCATTGCCCGCATCAGGGGTGCCGGAAACCCCGGCAAGTAAGAGCGCCGCCGTGAAGATTGCGCCTGTCCTGACGTGAAGCATTAACCGTCTCCTTGTGCCGCCGGTTTGCATGTCGTCCTCGTTCAGCATGGCCAAAGGTTAACGTTTGTCGGACAGGAATCAATGAAAACCTTCACATGCGATGTTGCCGCCCAAGGCTTACAAATTCCTTAAAAATACGATGGATTTGTGAAGGTTGAAACGGCACGCAGCAATGAGACACGCCAGCATCTTCAAGAGGTTTGAATGGATTGGAGCAAGAAGGTCTTCGCCTATTGCGAGCGAGGGCTGAACCCCGCCTTCTGGGCAGAGCCGGTCAACGCGACGACCAACGTGGCGTTTCTCGTGGCAGCGCTTGCCGCGCTCGTCTTGTTATACCGGGAGCCTAACCACAAGCGCACACTCGTGCGGCATGTGCTCATTGCTCTTGTCTTCGTTATCGGTGTCGGCAGCTTCCTGTTTCATACCTTCGCCACGCGCTGGGCCGCTGTCGCGGATGTGGCGCCGATCGGCATCTTCATGCTGGCCTATCTCTTCTTTGCGATGCGTCGGTTTGTCGGCGCCAACATTTTCTGGTCGCTGGTTGGCTTGGCTGTCTTTGTCGGAGCGATGATGGCGGCCGGGCGGCTGCAATGCTGGGACGGGCAGGTCGGTCTCAATCTCGACATTCCCGAAGGTGCGCGCGGGCGGTGTCTTAACGGGAGCGTCAGCTATCTGCCTGCCTGGGGCGCGATGCTTCTGATTGGCGCATATCTGACGGCCTTTCAATCGGATGCGCTCTCCCGCCGGCGCACCGGTCCCCTTGTGCTGGGCGCAGGCGTAATCTTTACGGCCTCCGTTGCCTTCCGCTCGCTGGACATGGCGCTGTGCCAGAGCGTCGTGATTGCCGGCACGGCCATCGGCACCCATTTCATGTGGCATGTCCTCAATGCCGTGACGCTGTTTCTGCTGCTGCTCGCCGCCATCAAGCATCCCGGTGCCGCCGAGCGCCAGCAGATCACGCCGCCGCGCCGGGCCCGCGCCTACTAGAGCCGGTTCAACAAAATCCGAACCAGTGAACAGGCTCTAAGTTATTGTTTG
>CAYFTI010000011.1:0-30523 GCA_964346065.1 uncultured Hyphomicrobiaceae bacterium | reverse complement strand
TGAACGCAGCGTCCATCAACCGGATGCGTGTTCATGCCGCGAGATGAAGTCGCTTACCAGCATGGCCACGTCGCCCGGCCGGTCTTCCATTGAAAAGTGCCCGCAATCGGGAAGGACATTCAGTTCGGCCCCCGGGATAGCCGCTTTCAGCTTGTGGGCCCAGTCGATGACCTGCCAGGCATCGTCCTCGCCCCAGACAAGCTGGACGGGCTTTGCCCCCAGTTCCGCCAGACGCGGCGCAACTTCCTCGGTGTAGCGCGGGTCGTAATGCGCCACCTGGTGCTGAAACAAGCTGGCCTGACCGACCGGACCGGAAATCATGTCGAGATAGACATCGAGCGGCCCCGCGCGGAAAGAGTCGACATTGTTGACGGCCGTCTCCAGCCAGTCGCGGAAATGCGCGCGATGCTCCACGTCAGGCGTCCGGATGAGCTTGTCGAGACCGGCCTTCATCTGGTCCCGCGTGCGCGACGATGGCCAGCTATCGAAACTCACGGTGTCGATCAGCGTCAGCGAGCGGAGCCGGTCCGGGGAAAAAATGCCGAAACGCTGGGCCACCGCGCCGCCGATATCATGCGCCACGATGTGAGCGTCCGTCAGACCCCAGAGGTCCATCAGGCCGGAAAGGATCGCCACCTGGCCGGCAACCGAGGTGTCGATGGCGGGATCTCGCGGACGTTCGGAGAGGCCGAAGCCGAGCAGGTCGAATACGTGCACGCGCCATCCCCTCGCCGCCAGATGCGGCACGACTTTGCGCCAGACGAAGGAAAACGACGGTGTGCCATGCAGAAGGACGACCGGCCAGCCGCCGCCATGCACGCCATGGGCGATGCGGTGCCCGCAGATCAGCGCACTGTCGGGTGTCAGATTGGTCATTTGCCAGGCTATGGTCTAAAAGCATCTCGCGGCGATACTATGCGGCAAGCACGCAGTGGAATGCATTGACGCCCGCCAACAACAATAAGACAGTCATGCGCGTTCCCGATCGAGCCAAATATTCGTACCAAAATCTGATCAAGCCCGTGACAATGCGATGAATCAAAAATCCGCTAAAGAGCCGCAGCCTCACGACGAAAGCCCGAAGCAGGAAGCCAAGCAGATTTCCGAGGCTAGGCGCTTGCGTGCCGCGATCCTCTATGAAGTGATCCGCGTCGAGGGCGAAGGCGAATTGGCGCGCAGCTTCAGCGCGCTGTGGTGGTCCGCTCTGGCGGCGGGTCTTTCGATCGGGTTTTCCGTGCTTTCGCAGGCCCTGCTGGCGGCCAATCTGCCGGATGCCGAGTGGAAAGCGATCATCGAGAAGATGGGGTATTCGGTCGGGTTCATCATCGTCATTCTGGCGCGCCAGCAGCTCTTCACGGAGAACACGCTGACCGCCGTTCTCCCCGTCATCTCGGCCAAGAAGCTCTACTGGCTCTGGGTCATGCTGCGGCTCTGGCTGATCGTGCTGGCGGCGAACCTGGTGGGCGCGTTCATCTTCGCCGTTGCGCTGGCCTATCTGGGCATGCTGCCGACAGAAGTCTCTTTCCAGGTCGGCGAGATTTCACGGCACATGATGGAGAATTCGCCCAGTGAGATGTTTGTGAAGGGCATCGCCGCCGGCTGGCTGATCGCCGCGCTCGTCTGGATGCTGCCATCGGCGGAGAACATCGAGTTCTTCCTGATCGGGCTGATGACCTACCTGATCGCGCTGGGCGGCTTCACGCATGTGATCGCCGGGTCCGTCGAGGCGTTCTATCTCTGGGTGCTGCAGGCGGCGACGACCTCGGACGTGTTCCTCCAGTTCCTGCTGCCGACGCTGGCGGGGAACGTTGTTGGCGGCACGGTGCTGTTCGGCCTGCTCAGCTACGCACAGGTGCGCGACGAAATTTCCTGAGTTCAACGTGTGATCCTGAGGCGCGCGGCGAGCCGGCGCACCGCGCGCAGCTTTGTCAGCTGACCGATGATGAGCGGCACCACACTGCCGATGCCGATCAGGATCCAGCCGTCAAGCCCCGGATCGACCGTCTGGAGCGCGTCCGACACATAGGGAACGTACAACGCTGCCAGTAGCAGCACGACCCCGAACGCGATCGCACCCCACACATATCGGTTGGTCACGACCGGGTCCGCCAGCACCGGCGTCTCCGGCTCGCGCATGTTCAGCGTGTGCACCAGGCGCGCCAGCGAGAAGGTGGCGAAGGAGATGGCGACCGCACGCGTCTCGCTCATGTCAAGCACGAGCAGCGCGTAGGCGAAGACCGCCAGAACGGAGCCGCCTATCACGAGCCCGTAGCCCGCGATCGTCAGCCAGTGCCGGCGTGTCAGCACGGGTTCGTCCGTGCGTCGCGGGGCTTCCTCCATTGTCTGGCCACCGGGGGTAACGCCCAGTGCGAGGGCCGGAAACACGTCCGAGATGATGTTGATGTACAGGATCTGAAGCGGCAGCAGCGGTAGCGGCGCGTTGATGACCGCCACCGCCGAGACGGCGAAGATCTCGCCCGCGTTGCCGGACAGCATATAGATGATGAACCGGCGAATGTTGCGGAAGATTGCCCGCCCCTGCGCGACGGCTGTGACGATGGTCGCGAAGCTGTCATCGTTCAGGACCATGTCGGCGGCCTCGCGGGCCACCTGCGTGCCGCGCTGGCCCATGGCGATGCCGATGTCGGCCTTCTTGAGCGCGGGAGCGTCATTCACGCCGTCGCCGGTCATCGCGACGATCGCGCCGGCGCTCTGGTGGATATCGATCAGGTCGAGCTTTTGCGCCGGTTCAACGCGCGCCAGAATATGCGTATCGATGACTCGCTTTCGCGCTGTGTCGTCCATATCGTCGACGGGCTGAAGGTCCGCGCCTTTCATCACGCGCGCTTCCTCATCGGCACTCACCAGCCCGACCTGCTCGGCAATGGCGACGGCCGTGGCGGGCTGGTCGCCCGTCACCATCACCACATTGATGCCGGCGTTGCGGCAGGCTTCGATCGCCTCGCGGATGCCCTCGCGCGGCGGGTCGATCAGCCCGACAAGGCCAAGCAGGGTCAAGTCGGTGTATGGTTCCGCGTCCTTGTCTTGCGCGTCTTTTTGCGCCAGCGCCAGTGCGCGCAGCCCTTCCGCGGCCATGTCCTCGTTACGGCGCGACCAGTCCTCCTTGTCCGGGTCACCGAGATCACGGACGCCTTCGCGGGTCAGGACGCTGCTCGATGCCGACAAAACAGCCTCTGGTGCGCCCTTGACGGCAAAGCGGTAGCCCTGCTCTGTCTCGTGAATGGTGGCCATCATCAGCGTGTCGGACCCGAATTCCACCCTGCGCACTTCCGGCATGGCTTCCAGGAGCGCGCTGCGGTTTAAGCCCACAGCCGAAGTTCCAGCGACAAGCGCGCGTTCCATCGGGTCGCCGGTGTATTTGTCGTCCTCGATGCCCGCGGCATTGCAGAGCGCAGCCACCTCCAGGGCAGCCCGCAACGGTCCGTGGTCGTCGATTTCCACCGGCTCGCCGTCGCGGGTCAGCTTCGTCGAATCCGGGCCCGATAACTGCACCGGCCCATCGGCCATCTCCAGGGCGCCGAGCGCCATCCGGTTCTCGGTCAGCGTGCCGGTTTTGTCCGTGCAGATGACATTGACCGAGCCGAGCGTCTCGACCGCTTCGAGCCGTTCGATTAGGGCATTGCGGTTCGCCAGACGCCACATGCCGCGCGCCAGGGCGATGCTGGCGACGACGGGTAGCCCTTCCGGGATCGCGGCAACCACGAGCGCGATGCCGGTTTCCACCATCAGGTAGAGATCCCGGCCGACCGTGATACCGATCACGCTCACGGCCGCCGAGACGATCAGGATCACGATGATGAGCCAGAGCGCGAGTTCGTCGAGTCGCTGCTCCAGGGGGGTGCGCGTCTCCTCGGTCTCTTCGGCAAGCTGGGAGATGCGCCCGAGTTCGGTGCCTTTGCCCGTCGCGACGACCACGCCCGTTCCGCTGCCGCTTGCGACCGCCGTGCCCTTGAACATCATGCTGGCGCGCTCGGCCAGGGGCGTGTCTTCCCCCACCTTGTCGGCGGACTTCATAACCGGCACGGACTCCCCGGTCAGGCTCGACTCGTCGGCCGTCAGATTTCCCGCTTCGAGCACGCGCAGGTCCGCGGGAACGATGTCGCCGGCGTTCATGACCACGATGTCGCCGGGCACGATGCCTGCGGCCTCGATGCGGTTCGCCTTGGCGTCGCGCCGGACCGTGGCCTCGGTGCGCTCCATGCGCTTGAGCGCCTCCATCGAGCGGGTGGCCCGTAGCTCGGTGAAGAAGCCAATGCCGAC
The DNA here is from genome assembly GCA_964346065.1 of uncultured Hyphomicrobiaceae bacterium. Classification (GTDB taxonomy): domain Bacteria; phylum Pseudomonadota; class Alphaproteobacteria; order Rhizobiales; family Rhodomicrobiaceae; genus Dichotomicrobium. The sequence goes on along the minus strand of CAYFTI010000011.1, from coordinate 26,242 downwards.
ATTCAGGAGCAGCGCGATGAGGATCGCGATCCCCTGAACGATCTCGCTGAAGCCGAAGGAGATGAGCGCGGCGAGCAACAGCAGCGCGGCGACCAGGCTCTTCACCTGATCGACCAGGATTTGCCACATGCCGCGACGCTGGTGCTCGGCCAGCTTGTTGCGGCCGTAGCGCTGGAGACGACGCTTGGCCTCGCGCGCGGAAAGCCCCCGGTCGGCATCGACCTCGAGCGCCTGAAGGACCTCCTCCCCCGATTTCGCGAATGCGTTGCGCAAGCCGCGCCTCCCTCATCACCACGCACGCCGTCCGCCGAGACGACGCGCACACCGTTTCGTAACGGGTTCATTGCGGCCTGTCAGCCGGCATTCGCGCGAGCCGCCGCCCTCCGCTCGCCGATGGCGCGGGCGTGGCGTGCTTGGGAAAGCCTGTTCGTGTGCCGGATCAGAAGAAATACGCGAAGACAGCCCCAACGGCGAGAACCGTACCGACGATCAGGCCGATGAGAACATAAACCACAGGCATGTCCGGCTCACCCTGACGGGCATCCGTCGGCGACATCTCGACATGGTCATCCGTTTCGTCCTGCTCGCCCCGTTCCATGCTTCCGGTCCTCGGCGTGGTGGTTCAGGTTGGCTGGCACCTCCTTCAGCGCTGGTGGACATAAGTGCCCGGCGCATCCGTAATAGGCTCGTAGCCACGCGATGGTGCGCCCATGGCGGGAGGTTCGCGCATTTCGCCGGAGCGCTCGTCCAGCCACTCCACCAACTCCGGCCACCAGGATCCTTCGACCACCGGGGTCGTCTCCCGCCATTCATCCGGCGGAATATACTTCGTACCTTCGATCTTGCGGCGGATCTGGTACTTCCGGCCTTCGTGGCCAGGCTCGCTTACGATACCACCGTTATGCCCCCGGTTTGCGAGAACGAATGTCACGTTGGTGTCCGCGAGCAGGTGCAGTTTGTAGACCGAGAGCCATGGGGCAACGTGGTCTTTGGTCGTCGAAACACAGAAGATCGGCGCGCGTATATCCGTCAGGCTGACCGGCTCGCCACCGACATCGAAGCGGCCCTGCGCCAGCTCGTTGTTGAGAAAGAGCCGGCGCAGATACTGGGAGTGCATCTTGTAAGGCATCCGGGTGGCATCCGCGTTCCACGCCATCAGGTCGATCATCTTGCCACGCCTGCCCATCAGGTATTCCCGGATGTATCGCGACCAGATCAGGTCGTTCGATTGCAGCATCTGGAACGCGCCCGTCATCTGGTGGCTATCGAGATAGCCCTGGTCCCACATAAGCCCTTCCAGATACGAAACCTGGCTCTCGCTGACGAACAGCATGATCTCCCCGGCTTCGGTGAAGTCAGTCTGCGCCGCAAGCAGCGTGATGGTCTTGAGCCGCTCGTCATCATCGCGCGCCATCGCGGCCGCCGCCGTCGTCAGCAGCGTGCCGCCAAGGCAATAGCCCACCGCATGAACCTTCTCGCCCGGTACGATCGCGTTGACCGCGCGCAGGGCATCGAAGAAGCCCATGTTCAGATAGTCTTCCATACCGAGGTCGCGATCCTCGGCTGTCGGGTTGCGCCACGAAATCATGAAGACCGTGAAGCCCTGCTCGACGAGGTATCTGACAAGGGAATTGTGCGGCGACAGATCGAGGATGTAATACTTCATGATCCAGGCGGGCGTGATCAGGATCGGCTCGGCCCTTACCTGGTCGGTTTTCGGCGTATACTGGATCAGCTCGATCAGGTGATTGCGATAGACCACTTTGCCGTCCGTCGCCGCCAGGTCCTTCCCGAGGTGAAAGTTTTCCGCGCCGACAGGCAGCCGTCCTTCGATGAAGCGTTGCCAGTCTTCCATCGCGTTCTGGGCGCCGCGGATCAGGTTGGTGCCGCCCTCTTCCATCGTGGTGCGCATCACATCCGGATTCGTGATGATGAAGTTGCTCGGCGCATAATGGTCGAGGATCTGGCGTGCCACGAAGGACAGAGCCTTTTCCTTGCCGGGCGGCAGGCCTTCCACGTCGTTCGTCGCGTCGTGCCAGAATTCCTGATGCAGCAGGAACCACTGGTGAATGATGTTGAACGGCCATTTCTGCCATCCGGCGCCGTCAAACCGGTCGTCATCCGGCAGGGGCCGGAAGCACGGATCCCCGCCGCCGGGTTGAAGGCTCTGCGGCAGATAGGTAAGGAACCGCAGATAACGCATGGCCGAATGCTCGTAGACTTCGAGCATCTTGCCGGGTGATATCGCCAGATGCGCAAGCCAGTTGAACGTGTCCGACGCCAGCGCAGCGGGCGATATGCTGAACGTCGCGCGCGCCAGATGAGCCTTGAACCCGCGATCCAACGCATGGGTCGTACGCCGCGGCAGCGGAAAACGCTCTTCGGCTATGAACTCCGGCGCAGCCAGCGACAGCCGCTCTTCGCCGCTCGGCACCTTTTCAACCTCCTGCTTCTTCTGGAGGTGCGGCGCCAGCGCCGTACTCTTGTCCGTCCGCGTTTCCATGATCGTGCTCCCAATTGCAATACCGCCGCGCTGGTCCGGGCCGCGCGGCGTCAGTCCATGTAGAGCCCGCCATTGACCGAGATCGTCGCTCCGGTGATGAAGCCCGCATCTTCCGACGCGAGAAACCCAACGCAACGACCGATTTCGTGCGGCTCGGCCAGCCGGCCGACGGGCACCTGTTTCAGAATGTTCTCCATGATATCGTCGGGGACCTTCTCCACCATTGGCGTGTCGGTGTAGCCCGGGGCGAGGGCATTCACGGTGATGCCCTTGTTCGCGCTCTCGCGGGCCAGCGCCTTGGTAAATCCGATAACCCCGGCCTTTGCCGCGCAATAATTGGTCTGGCCGGCTTGCCCTTTTTGCGCATTGACGGATGACACGTTGATGATCCGCCCGTACGCGCGTTCGCGCATGTCGCCGATCACCTGGCGGGTCACATTGAACATCGAGCCAAGATCCACGTTCATGACCGCGTCCCACTCCTCGCGCGACATCTTGTGAAACATCTTGTCGCGGTTCACCCCGGCATTGTTCACGAGCACGTCGATGGCTCCATGGGCTTCGCGGATGCGCGCGATGCCTTCTTCGCAGGCGCCCACATCAGAAACGTCCCACTCATAGACCGGGAAGCCCGTTTCGTCAGCGAAGGCCTTGGCCTGGTCACCGCCGCCCAGATGCGTGGCGACGACATTGAACCCGCGCTCCGCCAGCGACCGGCAACTTGCCGCGCCGAGCCCCTGAATGCCGCCGGTTACGACGGCGACGCGCTCTTGATCGCTCATCTGTTTCCACCCGGAGTGTGTGTTGCTGCCCGCCTAAACAACGACTCGCGCGGAGCATCGTTCCGCGCAGTCGCCTCACCGCTCAGCGGAAGAAACGCTTTCGTAGGCCGCTACGATGTCCATCAGCTCGGCGGTGATCGCGTCCTGGCGCTGGCGGCGGAACGCGGACTCCAGTTCTTCCACCTTCTCGGTGATGTTGCGTTCGGCCGCCTGCATGGCCGAGAGCCGCTTGGCGTGCTCCGCGGCCAAAGACTCCGCGCCTGCGCGCATCAAAGCGGTATAGAGACGCTCGCGGATGAGCTCGGAGAAAACCGTATCGGCGGAGCCGTCGAAAGTGGGGAGTTGATTGGACGGCCAGTCCAGTCCGGCGATGCGCTGCAATTCGTCGCGGTCGACCGGCAGGATCGTCTCAGTGTTGGGCCGTATGCTCCCGCGCGCAGGTTCGAAATTGAACATCGTGACCACGCGGACAACGCCGCGATGTTCGCGCCAGTCATCGACGGTCAGCAGGATCGATTCGACGAGCTGTGACAGGCCGGAGACCGAGCCCGCCTGCATGAAGACATGATGCGGTTCATGACCCTCGGCTTCCAGGCGTTCCGCGCCACGCTGACCGATGACCAGAACCGGTACGTCACCATCCTGGCTTGCCAGCCAGTCGCGCGCCTTCTTGACCACGATTTCGTTGAATCCGCCGCACAGACCGCGATCGGAGCCGAACATGACCAACCCGGATGGTCCGTCCTCGGAGCCTTCAGACTCCAGGCGGATCGCGCCGCTCGTCATCACCGCGTGTAAACCCCGGTCGATGACTTCCTGGTAAAGCCGCAGACGCGTGGCTGCCCGCTGGTAAGCCGTTATCGACACGGCGGACAGAGATTTCATCACCCGGACGATGGATTGCATGTCCTGGGCGCTTTCGATCTGCTTGCGCAGGCTTTCCAGTGTCGTCGCCATTGTCCGCTCAGATCAGGTCATGGCTTTCCAGCGCCGCCTTCGCCGTGCTGGTCAGCGCCTGACGCGCCTCGTCGTCGATCCGTGCGCCCTCCGCGATACGCCGGGCCAGCCCGCCAAGTTCCTCCCGCGCACGCTGGCGAATAACCGCTTCGGCCTTCGCGACCTGATCCAACGCCACGGCATCCAGCAATCCCGTGGTGGTCGCGAAAAGCACCGCGATCTGCTCGATGACCGGGACAAGATCGTGCTCGTCCTGCCTCAGCACCTCGCGCACGCGCCGCCCGCGCTCGAGTTGCTGGCGCGTATCCTCGTCCAGCCGGCTGCCGAAGCGCGAGAACGCCTCCAGCTCCTCGAACTGTGCATAGGCGAGCTTGAGATCGCCGACGACCGCGCGATAGGCGGGCAACTGTGCGTCACCGCCGACGCGCGAGACCGAGTTGCCGATGTCGATGGCCGGGATCATGCCGGCTCGGAACAATTCGGGCGAGACATAGATCTGCCCGTCGGTGATCGAGATCAGGTTCGTCGGGATGTACGCCGAGACGTTCTGCGCCTGCGTCTCGATGATCGGCAGCGCTGTCAGCGAGCCGCCGCCCTGGTCGTCGATCAGATGGGTCGCCCGCTCAAGAAGACGCGCGTGGATGAAGAAGATATCGCCCGGAAATGCCTCGCGCCCGGGCGGACGGCGCAGCAGCAGCGAGAGTTCGCGATAGGCGCGGGCATGGCGAGTGAGGTCATCATAGACGATCAGCGCGTCCTGCCCGCGATGCATGAAATGCTCGGCGATGGTGGTCGCCGCGTACGGCGCGATGAACTGCAGGCCGGGCGCGTCCTCGCCAGATGCGACGAGCACCACGGTGCGTTTCAGCGCGTCATGCCGCCGGAGTGTATCGATCACCCGGGCGACCGCCGAGGCGCGCTGGCCGATCGCGCAATATATCGACACGACGCCGGTGTCCCGCTGGTTCAGAATCGCCTCCAGCCCGATGCTCGTCTTGCCGGTCTGCCGGTCGCCGAGGATCAGTTCGCGTTGGCCCCGCCCGATCGGTATGGCCGCATCGACCGACTTGATCCCGGTCTGCAGCGGCGTCGCCACGGGTGCGCGATCCATGATCGCCGGTGCGGGCTGTTCGATCGGGTGGCGCCCTCTGGCGCGTGGCGGCGGGTCGCCATCCAGCGGGCGGCCAAGTGCGTCCACGATCCGGCCCAGGAACGCGTCACCCACCGGTACGTCGACCACCCTGTGAGTGCGCCGCGCGGGCGCGCCGACCGTGAGCTCGCCGGCATTTCCCAGCAGGATCAGGCCCAGCCCCTCCTCGCTTATGCTGGACGCGATACCCATGAGCCGGCCCGGCAGCGCGATGATCTCGTCGGCGGCGACATTGCGCAGCCCTTCCACCCGCGCGACAGCATCGCCGACACTCACCACCTTGCCGATCTGCTGGACGCGCGGAACAGGCTCAAGCTCTTCGCGGGCGCGCTCTGTCGATTCCGCGAAATCAGCGGCGAGATCGCTCAGGCGTTCAATCATGGACGGGCTCGGATGATTTACCTTGCCGCTCGCCTGTCCGCGTCTCCTCTCCCTGCCCCTGCTCATCCCCGGCATCAGCCGGCGTGGCGGGGAAATGCCGGTTCAGCCGGTCTACGAACCTGTCGAGATATTCGTCCAGCGACCACTCGATGGTGGCGCTGCCCGCGCGCAGGCGGATGCCGACCAGTCCGGCGACATCGCCCTCGTACGCGACGTCGGCCTTGTCACCGATCAGGTCATGCACCGCGCGTTTCAGCTTGCGCCGCATGTCGGCGTCCAGCGGCTGGCCGCTTTCGATCATCACACAGCCTGTATCCCGGGCGCCTTCAGCCAGCCTGGCCGCATCCTCTTCGGGAAGATCGTGCAGACGGTCGAGGAAGACGGCCGCCATACGCTCGGACAGGTTACTGGCAGCGAGTGTCCGCAGCGCCTCGTCGGCAAGGTCGCGGAAGCCCCCGGACATTGTCTCGCGGAGCTGGTTGATGAAGTCTTCCCGGTCCTCGCGCATCTCCTCCAGCCACGCTTCGCGCTTGCGGTCGACCTCTTCGCGTGCTTCGCGTTCCAGCTTGTGCTTCAGCTCTTCGGCCTCCTCACGTGCCTGCTGCAGCTTCTGCTCGCGCTGGTCCTCGAGCTCCTGCAGCGTCTCGTCCAGCTCCTGTTGTTTGGCCTCGGCCTTCTCCCGCTCTTGCGCGGCGTCGTCCAGGCGCGTCTTGATCCTGTTCTCGCGCCGCTGCATTGCCCGCGTGATCGGACCATAAAGGAAGCGGTGCAACAGCCAGACCAGGATGAGGAAGTTGACGATCTGCGCTACGACCGTGATCCAGTCGACCTGCATCTCAGCCTCCGACCTGGCCCGGGCTCCAGAAAGGATTGGCGAAGATCAGGATCATCGAGACGACGAAGCAGTAGATCGCGGTGGACTCGATCATCGCGAGTGACACGAACAGCGTCCGCGTGATCGTGTTCGCTTCGTCCGGCTGGCGCGCGAGCGCCTCCAGCGCCTGTGCGGCCGCGCGCGCCTCGCCCAGCGCCGGGCCGATCGAGCCGATGGCGATCGTCAGGCCGGCGGTGATGATCGAGACCATCGCAATCAGGTCTGCGCCTTCCATGTGACGGTGCCTTTCTGTTCAGATGTTATTGACGGTCCCGGCGTTGCCCACGCGCCCCGCCGTCGCCGAGGCGATATAGACCATCGCCAGCACGGCGAAGATATACGCCTGGATCAGCCCCGTCAGCAGCCCCAGCAGCCGCAAGAGGATCGGGAACACGAACGGCGCGACGGAGATCAGGATGCCGACGATCACCGCGCCGCTCATCACATTGCCGTAAAGGCGGATGGCCAGGGCCAGCGTGCGCGACAGCTCGCCGATGATGTTGAAGGGCAGCATTAACGGCGTCGGCTGCACGTAATTGCCGAAATAGCCCCCCACGCCGCGCTCCACGATGCCGTAAACCGGCACGGCGATGAACACGCACAGCGCCAGCGCCGCGCTGGTCGAGAGCGAGGCCGTGGGCGGGAAATACCCCGGCACGACTGTCAGCACGTTCGCCATCGCGATGAACAGGAACAGCGTCCCGATAAAAGGCAGGTACCGGCCCGGATCGTGCTGACTGATGTCGCGGATCTGGCGGCGCAGTTCCTCGACAATCGCCTCCAGCATGTTCTGCCAGCGCGAGGGCACGAGGTCGTCGCGGATGTTGCGGGTGGCGAGCCACGAAATCAGCGCGAGGATCGCCATCACCACCCATGTCCACACGATGGTGGCGTTCAGCGGGATGCCGCCGATTTCCGTGACGATGATGTTGTCCGGCGTAATTTCCATCAGGCGTCCTTGCTGAACGTCCCGTCCGGCAGGCTCGGCACCTGACGGATGACAAGGGTGCGCGTGACCAGAAAGGCAAGCGCGGCGGCCAGCACGCTCACCGCTTCGGGCCGCAACCAGAACAGCGCGGCCCCCAGCAACATCAACAAGCCAAGCCGCGCCACGGTTCCCAGAATGAGCGGCGTTGGCGAGCGATGCCGGATCGCGGCGGAAACCGAAACCCAGAGCAGCAGGAGGTAGACAAGCGCGACGGCGACACCGGCAACAAGGCCGATCATGATTGCGGCGATCTGCATGGATTGTCCCCCGTGGCTAGTCGCGGCGCCGCTCCCGCTCGACCCACAGCCAAGCGTTGAGCGCGCCGAGCACCACACCGGCCAGCAGCAGCGCCAGCGTCCACGAAAATGGCTGCGGCGCAACCTCATCGAGCCACAGCCCCAGCGCGATTCCGATCAGCGTCGGCACCGCGACCGCCCAGCCCACCAGTCCGAACATGCCAAGCCCGAACCAGACACCGCGCGTGCCCTCGCGCCGCTTCCTGATCCGGCGATCGACCTTGCGCGTGATCTCGTCCGTCGACTCGTCGCTCTCGGGTTGCCCGCCGCTGTTGCTCAAGTGTGCCCTACCCCATTTCCTCGATCTCGATAAAGCGCCGAATGATGCCGGCTTCCAGCCGGGCGACGGCATTGCGTGCTTCACGCTCGTGCTCGCTCAGGGCGAGAAATTCACGGCGGACCGTTTCGCGCAGCACGGCCAGGTCATCGCCGCGCACGGCCCGGCGCGTCGCGACGCGCACCTTGGCCTCGATTTTCAGCAACACGCCGCTATCGACCGCGATGAAGCCTTCGGTCTCGTCGGCATTGGCGAACGCAAGGATACCGGGCACGAGCGGCGCCGTATAGTCGACATGGCGCGGCAGGATGCCGAATTGCCCGTCATGCCCCTGCGCGGTCAGCGCCGTTACCTCACCATCGAAGACGGTCTCGGCAGGCGAGAACACATGCAGCTGCATGGCGTCAGACATTTGCGGCCTCCTTGCCGCTTTCCTCCTGCTGCGGCGCGAGATCGTCCAGTCCGCCGATCATGTAGAAAGCGCGCTCACCGCGATCGCGGAATTCGCCGTCGAGGATCCGCTCCGCGCCGTCGATGGCGTCCTCCAGCGCGACGAAGCGGCCTTCGTAGCCGGTGAACTGCTCGGTCGTCACGAAAGGCTGCGTCAGGAAACGTTCGAGCTTGCGGGCTTTCGCGACGGTGGCCCGGTCCTGCTCGGACAGCTCCTCCATGCCGAGCATAGCGATGATGTCCTTCAGCTCCTCGTATTCGGACAGCACGCTGCGCACCTCCCTGGCGACGCGGTAATGCCGCTCGCCGACAATGCCGGGCGACAGCATCTTGGAACCGGACTCCAGCGGGTCGATGGCCGGGTAAAGCCCCTGCGCGGCGCGCTTGCGCGAGAGGACGATCGTTGCGGACAGATGCGCGAAGGTGTGGGTCGCCGCCGGGTCGGTGAAGTCGTCGGCGGGCACGTAGACGGCCTGGATCGAGGTGATCGAGCCGGTGGCGGTGTTGCAGATGCGCTCTTCCAGCGCCGCCAGTTCGCTGCCCAGCGTCGGCTGATAGCCCACGCGGGACGGAATGCGCCCGAGCAGCGCCGAGACCTCCGCGCCCGCCTGCACAAAGCGGAAGATGTTGTCGATCAGTACGAGCACGTCGCGCTCCATCACGTCGCGGATGTGCTCGGCGACCGTAAGCGCGGCATGCCCGACGCGGAAGCGCACACCCGGCGCCTCGTTCATCTGGCCAAACACAAGCACCGCGCCCTTCAGCACATCGGCTTGCTTCATGGAGCGGTAAAGCTCTTCCGCCTCGCGACAGCGCTCGCCGATCCCGCAGAACAGACTGGCGCCCTCGTAGGCGGCGACCATGTTGTGAATCATTTCCATGATGAGCACGGTCTTGCCGACGCCCGCGCCACCGAACAGCCCGGCCTTGCCGCCGCGCTCAACCGGCGACAGCAGGTCGATGGCCTTGATGCCCGTAAGGAACACCTCTTCGCCCGCCTTGCGCTTGGCCAGCGGCACGGGTGGCTGACGGATCGGTCTGGTCTCGACCGCGCTCAGCGGATCACCCCTGTCAATCGGTTCGCCGAAAATATTCAGCATCCGGCCGAATACGCCCTCGCCGACCGGAAACTCAAGCGGGCCGCGCACGCGCACGCCGGCGCCGGAGGCCAGATAGGCTTCCGGGTTCAGCACCAGCCCGCGCACCCGCTGAGGGCCGAGGATGTTGGCGATTTCGATGATGGCTGGTGCATCGTCAAGCGTTTCCAGCACCGCACCAACGGGCGGGACGTCACCGGTCAACGTCGCGTCGACGACGCTGCCTTCGATTGCCGTGATCCACCCATCGCGCTGGCGCGCATCCGCGGCTGCTGCACCGCGCGAGTTTACATCCTGCAAGGCTGCCCTTCGCTTTCCGTCCCGGCGATGAACGCGACCTTTTCGGGATGTAACATCCGAAGCCGTCCGTTCCCGAATTCCAGCAGTCCGAGCCGGCGGAATAAGGTCAACGTCCGGCAGACATGAACGGCAGTCAGGCCGACGGCGTCGCCGAGATCGCTCTGGCGGATCGGAATGGGACAGGCCCCCGTCTCGTCCACCTTGTCGCGGGCCTCCTGGCGACGCCACAGATCAAGCAGGCACGAGGCCAGCCGCTCCGCGGCGCGGCCATGCCCGAGAATGGCCATGCGGCTCATCATGCGCCCCTGCTGCTCGGCGAAGAGCACGTCCGGGCGAGACAGGCCGCCGATCCCGATCGCTTCGAGGCGTGCCAGGTCCTCGGCGCTGCCTTCGATGACATGGGCGTCCGTGAGCGCGACGATCGAGTGGAAGGCTTGGTGCCGGGAGTCGCGGCAGATGCGAATCCCGTCATGCTCCATCAGGACATCCAGAAGCTGGCGCCGGCCATCGCGCAAGAGCTTGTAGGGCGCGGCCCAACCACGCGTGACGATCAGGCACGGTGCGCTGTAGCCGCCCTCGGAGACAATGTCGGTTCCGGCGGCGACACGGCGAGGCAGAAAGCGAAGCGCGTTCCGGGTCACGGTCTGATCGGTTGCTGGCGTCCCGTTTTCGCGCGTCAATGCGTTGGTCTGCTGGTCCGGTGTCCGCGCGAGGTCAAAGTCTGCGCGCGAAGCGCGGCACGAAGGGGTGGCTTGATCGATCATAGATGACATAATGCTCTCCGCTTCGACTGATGACTAACCCGGGATGGCCGGTCGCCTGCCCCCCTCGATGTTCGACAATATGTCAGATCGAGAAATTCATTATCGCCATGACTCTAGGCCCTTTTGTGCCCATCTAGTAAATCATTGATCAAAACTTGGTGCACACATGTCCGTATCGCAAGAAAATTCAGTATACGGAATTCCTCGCCTCTTTGGCTCCAAGCATCAGGCATTCGCGCCACAGTAGACGGTTGCCCATAGCACTCACCCGAGGCCTCTCGTTGGCAGCCAACGCGCTTGATTCTGCGAAACATCGAGGCTGTGAGCACGAGCCGGAATCTCTTGGAGGTAACGCGAAACGCCGCGAAATGTTCCATCCTGCGCGTTTTTCCCGGAGTGAGGATCCAAAGGGCCGGGCGCCACGCAGGGCCGCGACTCCGGCGAGGCGCGGTCGCCTGCCGGTGCGATGTCAAAGCCTTGTCGCGCCGAGTTACGTGTCCGCGGCGCGGCGACGCGCTTCACGTGCAAAGAAGCCCGACGAAATCTGGCCAGTGGCCAGCGCCGCGCCACGGAGCACGGCCATTTTTCACCTCAAGCGAAGGCTCTGGCTTGAGCCCTGCGCCTCCGCCTGCGGCGCTTCCCTGGTGCTTAACGGGGAGGTCTCCGCTTCGGAGGAAAGTATCTGCACCAGCTTCGCGCGAGCCCGGTTGACCCGGCTCTTTACGGTGCCGCTGGAACATCCGACGATTTCCGCCGCCTCGTCATAGGAGAAGCCCGCTGCTCCGATCAGGATCAGGGCTTCACGCTGTTCGTCATTGAGGAAGGCGAGCGCCCGCTGAAAATCCCGAAAATTGAGATGCGGTTCCTGCTCCGGCGCCGAACTCAGGGTCGCCGCAAGGGCCCCATCGGCATCCTCGACCTCGTGCCGGGCACGCCGGCGCTGAGTGAAGTAGGTGTTACGCAGGATGGTGAACAGCCAGGATCGCATGTTCGTTCCCGGCCTGAAGCTGTCAATATTGGCAAGCGCTTTGAGGAGGGTCTCCTGTACGAGGTCGTCACCGTAATCTCGATCGCCGCAAAGTGAAATCGCAAAGGCTCTAAGATGAGAGGTGTGTTCCAGTAGCTCTTTGGAGGGTGATTTGGAACTGAGTACACTGCGAACCGGCATTTTCTCGACTCCCAACACGTTGGACGGCGGAGTCAATCGCCATCCCGTCTATTCAGACGCTGGTTCAGATCAGCAAGTGTCTCCAAGATGTAGTGGGGCAGGTTCTCGTCTACGAGCCGATCGTAGTGATCCCGAAGATCTTTCCCGACTTTCGCTTCGTTCGCGCGCTGGTGTTCGACGATTGCGCTGTCCCGCGAGGCGTGCGGATCAAAGTCTGGCCCGTCAGCCCCGCTCTCCTGAAGATGCTGCATATCATAGCCAACTTGGCCGTCGTTGCATTGACGTGGGTCAAAGCCCCTCAGCCTGCTGACCATGCGCGCAATTCTTGTCCAGATAACCTGGAGATACTTCACCATAAGCCTCTCGTCGCATGTATGCCAAGACGTCCGCGGCGCCATTACCAGATGTCCGTACCTAGCGACCAAATAATGCGATCGGCGCGCCTATCGTTCCCCCGTGCGGCAGATCGCCTGTTTCTCTCGGGTATTCCCTCCGGACGAAAACTGTAACGCTCCGGATCATTCCGCTGTTCAGCAGCGCGCAATATTGGGCCTTTCGCTGAAACGGGTTAAGCTCGAGGGGATCAGCTCATGCGGATGTCCGGTGTCCCCTCAACGGCTTGGTGAACCGACTTGACGGATCACGCCACGCATGCTGATGCGGCAGAGTTCGATACGCGCGCGGGCGCGGACATGATTTGTGTTCTTGGGCCCTGGCCGATCTTAACGGTGACAATCGAGCAGAGTTCGCCCGGCGGAGACGACATCTATCTCCACGCGGGCGGACAAGGCTTCTGGGTTGCCCGCATGATCGTCAATCTCGGGGGACATCCGATCCTTTGCGAGCCGTTAACGGCGCTCAGCGGCGGTATCAGCTTTCTCAACATCAGCCATACCGAGCTTATCGAAGCTGGCTATTGCAGCAGCTCCGAGCGCAGCGCGATTATCGGAGGCATCCGGTCGCTGCAATCCTCAGGCGCGCGCAATATTGTCGTCTCCCGCGCCGGCGAGCCGGCCATCGCAATGCTGGACGGTCGGCTCGTCGAGGTGGAGCCGCCGCACTTCCGTCCGCTGGATTATCGCGGCGCCGGTGACTCGATGACGGCGGCCCTGGCATTGGCGCAAGCCCGGGGTCTCGCTCCGGATGTGTCGCTGCGCCTGGCCGCGGCGGCGGGGGCTGTCAACACGACCCGTCACGGGCTGGGCACCGGCGGTCTGGAGGATATCGAAGCGATCGCCGGGCGTGTGGTGATCCGCGATCTGGATGGCGGGTCTTGACGTGACAACGGCGGGTGTCGTCCTGTTCCGCGGCTGCGAGTTCATTGACCAGGCTCTGGTAACGCTCAGAGCCGCATGACGGTTCGATCAGAACGGATGCGGCTCTATCTTTCTGATTTGCCGCGCAATTTGTCCGAAAACCGGTTCCCGTTTTTTGGATTGCGCTCCACGAAGGCGGCGGGCTAGCCCAGCCGCAGATTGTTGATCACGTTGACGACGCCGGGACCGGCCCAGGCTGCCTGCTCGATACGGTCCATCTCCTCCAGCGATTCCGCCGTTCCTTCCAGTGTGACGACGCCGTCGAGTACGCGGACGGAAACATTCTCGGATTCGATCTCGGTATGGCGGTTGAGCGCGCCCTTGATACGGTCCTCGACGTCCGAAGCGGACACCTTGGGCTTCACCGTCATCTGATCGACGACGTTCACGACGCCCGACACGTGTTCGATATTCTTGAGGATGTTCTTCCGCTGAAAGTTGTAGTCGAGCTCGCCCGTGAGGGTCACAACCCCGTCTTGCACCTCGGCTTGCACGTTCTTCGCGTCGGCGGAAACGTTCCAGTTGAGAACATGGGCGATGCGCTCTGCCAGGCCCTCGTCACTCAAGCGATGCTGGATGGGAAGCTCAATCTCCAGCCTGTCGACGAGCGAGCGTACGCCCGCAACGCGTTTCGCCGCGCTGTGGGCGGCCTGCTTTTGGCGATAGGTGTCGACAGCGCCGAGGAGTGTGACCGCGCCGTCACTCACTTCGACGCCAACCCTGGACGCCTCGACTTCCGGCTCCCAGTCCAGCTCGTCAATGACGTCCTGCTTTACCTTGTAGTCGTCGCTCATGGCTTGATACCTCGCATCCCGAATGATCTCGCAATCACGAATAGGGGAGGCGGGCGTTTCAGCCAATAATCGTTGTTAATCGGAAAGCAGGCGAGCGTTCGGCGAGGAGCCGGCTGCGCCCCCGGTAACCCGCAAGATACCAGGGCCGCAGCCGAAATTCAGCGATTAGTAGCAGCCATGATAGCGCATGCAGCCGCGATAGTTCTTGCCGCCATAACCCCAGTTACGGGCACAGCGACGGCTCCAATGTCTGCAGCCGCCGTAATGGCGGGAGCGATGATAACGGTAGCCGTGACGCCGCTTGTGCTTGATGATCTTGCCAACGACCACCGAGCCGATGATGCCCGTTACCAGACCGGCGCCGAAGCCGTCGGCGACCTTGATGTGTTCACTCGCGGCTGCCTCGCTCTTCACGGCAGGTGCTGCCACCAGGTTCTGCGTATCTTCATACGTCGCTGCGGACGCAGACGTTGCGAAGCCGGCTGCCACCAGCAGCGCGGCGCACATGTAAAGTAATGACTTCATGGTTCTCCTCCAATCTGGCTCAGCCAGCAAACCCGCGCAAACCGCAGGCGCTCTGCAATCCACCTTTCCTCGCTTTCGAAGCATATCAATAGATTGCACGTGTGAGCAAATTGTCCCTTCCCGAAACGACATCCATTGGTTACCGGCAAAAAGCGCCATCCCTGCGACGTTCCAGACCGTTGACGACGCGTCTGTCCAGCCGATCACCCGCCAAGGGCTGCAGCCGACTGCACCAAATAAGCTGGCATACGGTCGTTCCGGCCCGGTGCCGCGCCTCAGTACCGGTACAGCGCCGCGACGGGACCGAGGTCCCCGCGCACATCCTCCGGCAGGGTGCGGACGTCTCCGCCCTGGCCGAGCGTCCGTAGAGCCGCCAGGTTCAGAAGGTCCTCGTTTTCCGCGTCCGCGACCCGGTCGATCCGGATCACGCGGTACGTAGGGTCATAGACACCCCAGACTCTCTCCCCGGAGGAGACGAACAGGGTATCGACGCGGCCTTCCTCGGTGGCCTTGATGATGCCCTCGAGGTTACGGGTGTAGTCCGGCATCTCCCCTTCGACATGGGCGCGCAGCCGATTGCGCAGAGCCGTGCGTTCTTCCGTCAGGATCGGCTCCGCGACCGCCCAGGCCCGTTGATGCAGATCCTCAGCGCTCAGCGAAGCCGGGTCGACCGTGACGTGCTCGCTCGCGGTATGGCGGTACTCGAGATGCTGGGCCAGGTAGCCCAGCGTGCGCGGCAGAGCAACCAGCACCAACGGGGCCTCGCTATCCGCCAGGTGCGCGTCCACCGCCTTGGCGATGTCACGGGTGTAGTGCTCCAGGACCGTACTTTCGTAGTCCTCCGGGCTTTCGCCCAGCGCCGCGTATTTTGGCTCTGCGGCACCGCCGACCTGTCGCCCGCGGTCGCGTGAGTGGAAACCCGCGTCCCGCTCGAAGGTTGTACGCTCCCAGACCTTCTCGGCGCTTTCCGGCATGTCCTCGATGCGAACCTGCCGCAAATCCTCCTGCGTACCGTTGAAAAAGCGTGCGTTGTCTTCGGTGACGGCGAGAACGTGAAAGCGGCCCTTGTCGCGCAGGATGGGGATCAGCGGGCGGATATGATACCGGTTCGCCACAACGGTCAATTCGGGCGCGGTTTGCGGCAGCTTCACCCAGCGCGTGTTGCCGGGCTCGATGAACACCGCAAGCCCTTCGTCCTGGTACTGCCAGAACACGTCGTATTTGCCCCGTGACGCGGCATCGGCGACCAGCTCGGCCACATCGCTCTCGCGCCAGCCCGTTTCGGTCAGTTGCCGTTCGACCTCTTTCAGCCTGTTCGATAACCGGATCGGATCCTGCTGGGAATCCGGGTACGTCGTGTGCGTTGGTATATACAGGCTGACACGCGGAAAGCCTTCCGACCCCGCGAGGGTCCGCAACAATGAGATCATGGCAAAACCTTCCCGAACTGGCGACGAGAGCGTGTTATCGATTGCTTCGTTTCCGCGCCAGTTTAGGAGTTTGTGCCTTCGCCTGACAAGGAGCTCATGTTTTCAGTGGCCTGGCGCATCACTTCGCTGGTGCCGCCAGCGGCCTTGCTGGACATGCGCGACAGCTCGCTCAACTCCTCCTGATAGTCCTGCGCCATGCGCCGCGAGAACTGCGTGCAGGTGTCCATGAACGCCTGCGGATTCTGGCTGGTGCGAAGCTGCTCCATGAACTGTGCATCCTTTTCCAGACGCTTGCTCACGAAGTCGCAGTACTCCCGGCTCGCGTCTGCGGCGGTGTGCCACAGCTTAGAATACATCTCCATCATCGATGCGCTCGCCGAAAGCATCGGCTGCATCATGCGCGTGAACACTTCCGGAGAAGGCTGCATCATATTCGAGAATTGACCGAACGGATTGCCGTTACCGGACTGTGGCTTGTATTCGCTCGCCATGTTCCTGCTCCTAGCGTTTGGATGTTCGCGTGTTCTGGGACAGTTGGCATTTCGTCCTTGCTCCCCGGGGATGCGCTGATGGGAGCTCGTCCGCGGTTGAGACGGAAGGACTTCGCCAGCTAGCTGCCGGAACCGTGAACTGCGCGCACTGATCGCGCATTGATCTATGTTAAAACTTGCAACATTTCTTTTAGTTGGCTCGGCCTTATACCGCAAGGCGGAACTTAGACATTGTCGCGGGGGATCCAGCGGTTCCAGCTCTTGCAGACAACCCGGTGCTCGCCTTGAGCGTCGGTCTCGAAAGCGTCAAGATCCGCCCGGACATGAAAGTATTCCGGCGTCGAGGTCAGTACCGTGCGCGTGACGGTCCGCACGGACCAGTCGCCACGCTGAAGGCCGCGGTGCCACAGCGTTTCGCCCCGGACGGAGTCGAAATCGTTACCGCGCGAGCGGTACCATTCCTCGCTTTTCGTCTGCACGACGAGATCGATGTCGTCGATCCGGTATGTGCCGTTGTCGTTCACGACCTCCAGCACCGAGGTATCTGTTTCGTAGTCGCGATGAAGGGTCCAGCGGTGTTCCTCTGGCCGCAGCATGGTGCGCTTGAGTGGTGGTGCGCCTTCGGCTTCCTCAAAAGCGCGCAGCGCCTCGTCCTCGGCTGGGCGCAGCGGACGCCTGGGAAGCGTGAGCTGGCAGTTGTTCAGGTATACCGTGAGGCGCACCGGCCGGGGCGGCGGCCATGCCAGCGGCCAATAAGACGTCGAAAGCGACAGCCGGATGCGGTGACCGCGCGGGAATGAGTGGGCGATTTCATTCAGTCGAACTTGCACGCGGTACTTCTGGCCGGGCTCCAGCGGCTCGGGAGCCTCGCTGCGGTTGCGGTGTGTCAGGTTCAGCAGGCCATAGGTCACCCGCGTCGCTTCGCCGTTTGGCCGGCTGTCGGAAATACGCGCCGCGATCATGGCCACCGGCTGATCTGCCGAAACCTCCAGCTCGACGACCGGTGCGCCAAGCATTTCAAACGTCTCGTCCAGCGGCTCACTCTCGAAGACCAGCGCGCCGCCGTCCTCCTGGCGCTGATCGTGCGCAAGGTCCGGCCCGGAGGCGTAGGAGCACCATTTGCCCGCGAATATCCCGACCGTGAGCGGCGACTGGATCGGCAGCCTTGTTTCCTCAAGCCGTGGCGGCATGTCCGGCTGTGTTTCCGGCACCAGTCCGCCGGGGATGAGGGTCCAACGGGTGTCGGTGGTGTTCGGGGACGGCCAGTCCGGTTCTGCGACCCAGCGACCGGGACGCTCCCGATAGCTGGTCGTGGGTGGCACACTATCCTGCATCCACACGCGCAGCATCGGCTCGTCCATGACGCCGGTGTCGTCACCCTTGAGCCAGTGATCCCACCAGCGCAGCGCCTCCTGAAGAAACCCGATCGCCGGGCCGGGAACGCCGAAGTGTGGGTAGCGGTGGCCCCACGGGCCGATGAGCCCCTTGCGCGGCACCTTCAGATTGGACAGCAGGCGGAACACGGCGTTGGAATATCCGTCCGCCCAGCCGCTTACGGCGAAGACCGGGCACTGAATGGCGCTGTAATCCTCGCAGATTGAGCCATGCTTCCAGTATTCGTCGCGGCGCTGATGTTCCAGCCATTTCGCCAGCCACAACCCGCTACCCTCGAGCCGCTCATGCCATATCTCGCGCCAACGCTCGCCGACGATCGCCGGATCGGGCGGCAGGCTGTTATAGGCGAACATCACGGACGCCCACGACAGATTATCGCCCAGCATGCATCCGCCCATGTGATGGATGTCGTCAGCATAGCGGTCATCGGTGGAACTGAGCGTGATGATCGCCTTGAGCGCCGTCGGGCGGAGCGCGGCGATCTGCAGCGAATTGAAGCCGCCCCACGAGATGCCCATCATGCCGACATTGCCGTCGCACCACGGCTGCTCGGTCAGCCATTGGATAACTTCCAGGCCATCGCCCAGCTCCTGATCCAGATACTCATCCGTGAGCACGCCGTCGGATTCACCGCTGCCACGCAGGTCCACGCGTACGCAGGCATAACCGTGCCCGGCCATGTAGGGGTGGGTGATCGCATCGCGGACGGCCGTTCCGAAGCGCTTGCGATACGGGATGTATTCGAGGATCGCGGGGACGGGCGCGTCGTCGGAGCCTCGGGGGCGCCAGACGCGTGCAGCCAGCCGCACGCCGTCGGGCATTCGGATGAAGACGTTTTTCTCCTCCATAACCTCAACGGGGAGGTCTTCAGCGACCTTCATTTTCCGCCTCATCCACCGTGCTGAATTCAAACGGCAGCATGCCGCAAACCGTATCGTATTTGGCCAAGAGTTCGTCTTCGCTGTCCGCGCCGAGAAAGACCTCCACGATCTCGAAGCTGTAGCTGTCCTGGTAAAGCAGGTGGGAGAGGCGCTGGCCTTCCTCGACCATTAGCCGGATCATTGCCTCGGGGAATTGCGCCTTGATCCGCCCCAGATCATCCCGCGCTGGCCGGCGCGTAACGATGCAGTCCTCGAAGATCCGCATCATGAACTTGCCGGCCAACGCGTAGGGCCCTTGCCGGTGAGGCATGGAGGGTCTTTGGCCAAGTGCCAGATCTATCGCCAGTTTCTGATGCGTCTCACCATCCACCAGCTTGAACAGCGGGCTGTGCGACTTGGAGATGCGCGCGTTGATCTCAAGCAACCAGATCCGGTCGGTGCCCGTCTCCCAATAGAACTCCACGTTGAACGGCGCGTTGCGATAGCCGATGTGCCTGACCAGCCGGCACGCGGCGTCCGCCATCCTGGCCTTCACGGTGTCTGGAAGGCTTGAAGGATACTGATACCGTGAAAAGCTGGATTGGCGCTCGCCGTGGCGCACCGAGTCGACGATGCCATAAACCGCCACGTCCTCATCATGCGCGTAGCCCTCGAGCGTGGACTGACGCCCGGCGGAGATGATTTCCTCGGCGATGCAGTTATACCCGCCGATGGAGGCAATCCCGGCGGGAAGATCAACGCGCTTAAGGAATTCATTGAAGGCGTCGCCGAAGTTGGCGATCCGGTCCCGGATGATCGGCAGCGCTTTACGGAAATCGGCTTCGTCCTTGATCTCGAAACCAAGGTACGACGAGTGCGCCTTGATCGGCTTGATCCAGAAAGGGTATCTGAGATCGATCCGGCTCAGCGGGTCCTCGGCGAACGGATCGACCGCGACAAAAGGTGGAACCAGATCCGGCAGCACCTCGCGCTGGACGCAGCGCGACCAATATTTGTGCTCGCACCTCGCCACGGCCTCCAGGCTGGGACCAGCCAGCCCGAACTCCATTTGAAGGATTGGCGCCAGTCCGGACGCGGGGAAGTCCCAATAGCCAATGACGGCATCCACGCTGCCGTCAAACCGGTAAAGCCGCTGTTCCGCGGCGCTGAGAAGATTATCGAACTGGATATGGCCGTCGCTGGGACAAACGGCCTCCTCGTGGGTCAAGAGGGTATGAAAACTGTAATCCCGCGCCCCTTCCATCGACTCCAGCAAGGCGAGGTTAAACGGCTCCAGGCCGATCACGAAGATGTTCTTCATATACCAGCCGCCTCACTCGCTTTCGGGTTCACCGGAGCTGTTCCGCTTTCGAAACTGGCTATGGCTGTCTGATCGCGCTATCCGTTGGCGCGTCACCACCGGCCCCGCCTTTTCGTCCAGCTTCCCATGTGGCCTCCGCCGACCTTGTTGTAGCATTAACAATGATCAGTGCATCACGTTCCGCGACGCTTAAGGAGCCTGACTTATGGACCTCGTCACGATCGGGTTTCTGGCAAGCCTCGCGGCGGGGCTTTTCACCGGGCTTGGCGCGCTGCCCGTCCTGTTTGGCAGGACGATCCCGCGCTGGTTCAACGATGCGCTGCTTGGTTTCGCGGCCGGAGTGATGCTGGCCGCCTCGTTTTTCTCGCTGATCATTCCCGGCGTTGATATCGCCCAGGATCAGTACGGCTATGCCGCCATCGCTGCCGGCATCGCAGTCATCGGTGTTGTACTCGGCGTCGGGTTCGTGGCTGGGCTGAACTGCTGGATACCGCATGAGCACTTCCAGCTCGGCCACCAGGGGCCGGAGGCCAGAGGGCTGGCGAAAATCTGGCTGTTCATCTTCGCCATCACGATCCACAACCTGCCCGAAGGGCTGGCCGTCGGCGTCGGGTTCGGCAGCGGCGACATCGCCAAGGGCATGACACTGGCCACGGGCATCGGGCTTCAGAACGCGCCGGAAGGGCTGGCCGTCGCCGTCGCGCTGCTGTCTTATAACTATTCGCGGATTTATGCGGTATCCGTTGCAACGCTGACCGGATTGGTGGAGCCCGTCGCTGGTCTGGCGGGGGCGTATGCTGTCAGCGTCTCACAGTTCCTGCTGCCCTGGGCGCTGACCTTCGCCGCCGGCGCGATGATCTACGTCATCAGCCACGAGATCATTCCGGAGACGCACAGCCACGGCTTCGAGAACGAGGCGACGGTCGGCCTCACCGTCGGGCTGGTCGTGATGATGTTTCTCGACGTCGCGTTTGCCTGAGGTTAAGGCGGCGCCAGCGCGTCGCTGATGGACTCTTCGCACTCACAACAAGGGAGCAGTCATGGCACAGGTTGATGCACAGGACCGGATGCTGCGCGCGCTCCTCGACCGTTACGGGCAGACCTTTAGCGCCGAACTCGGCATCGACATCGCGAAGAACACGCCCTCCCCGCTTTTCAGACTGCTTTGCGCATCCCTGCTTTACAGCGCGCGGATCCGGGCAGATGCGGCGACTCAGGCGTTGAAAGCGCTGTTCGCGGAAGGATGGTCGACGCCGCGGAAAATGGCCGACGCGACATGGGATGAGCGGGTCAAGGTCCTGAATGCCAATGGGTATGCACGCTACGACGAGAGCACATCGCGAATGCTTGGCGATACCGCGGAGTTGCTGCTGTCCGAATACGGCGGAGACCTGCGCAACCTGCGCGAGGCGGCTGAACGCAGGCCGTCGAGGGAGCGTCAATTGCTCAAGGATTTCAAGGGTATCGGAGATGTCGGCGTGAACATCTTCTTCCGCGAGGCGCAGCTTGCATGGCCGGAGCTATACCCGTACGCCGACAAGGCCGCGCTGGCGTCAGCGAAGCGCATCGCCCTGGCGCAGGACACAGCGACCCTCGCCGGTATGGTCGAACGGAAGGATTTTCCGCGCCTCGTTGCTGCGCTGGTGCGGGTGCATCTGGCAAAGGCCCACGAGAATATAGCGCTCACCGCCCGCAAGGGCGGATAGCGGCCTCATGCCGTTTCCGTCTCGGTTTCGCTCTTTTCCGGTTCTTCGGGCAGTTCGAAATACCGGCGTAGTTCGCGCGCGTTCATCGTTTCCTGTTTGAGGAGCGCCTTTGCTGCCTGATCGAGATTGTCCTGATGCCGCTCCAGGATATCGAGCGTGCGTTCGAATGCTTCGTCGACCAGCCCGCGCACTGTGGTGTCGATCTCGCGCGCGGTCTCTTCTGAATAATTCTTCTGCTCCTGCCCGGCCATCGGCAGCCCACCGACCGACTGCTGCTGCTTTTCATAGGTGATCTGGCCGAGATGCTCGGTCATGCCGTATTGCGTGACCACCGACCGTGCGATGTCGGTCACCTTCTGCAAGTCGTCCGCGGCGCCAGTTGAAATATCGTCGAAAAAGACACGTTCCGCGGCGCGGCCGCCCAGCAGCACGCACATCTTGTCCAGAAGCTCCTGCCGCGTCATCAGGTAGCGGTCGCCCGTGGGCCGCTGGATCGTGTAGCCGAGCGCGCCGACCGAGCGCGGTATGATCGAGACCTTGTGCACCTCGTCCGTGCCGGGCAGCGATAATCCCACGAGCGCATGGCCGAGTTCGTGATAGGCCACGCGCCGCCGCTCCTCGTCGGACAGCACCGCGTTCTTTTTCTGCAAGCCGGCGACGACGCGCTCAATCGCATTGTTGAAGTCGCGCATCTCCACCGCCTCGGCATCGCGCCGCGTGGCGAGCAGCGCGGCCTCGTTCACGAGATTCGCCAGGTCCGCGCCGGTGAAGCCCGCCGTCAGTTCCGCGACCTGCTCCAGATCGACATCTTCGCCGAGCTTCACCTTCTTGGCGTGCACCTTGAGGATTTCGGTGCGGCCGATCTTGTCGGGCCGGTCGACGATCACCCGCCGGTCGAAGCGGCCAGCGCGCATAAGCGCCGGGTCGAGGATTTCCGGCCGGTTGGTCGCGCCGATGATGACGAGGCCTTCTGACGGATCGAAGCCGTCCATCTCCGAGAGAAGCTGGTTGAGCGTCTGCTCCTTCTCGTCGTGGCCGCCGCCCTGCATCGCGCCGCCTCCGCCGCGCACGCGGCCAAGCGCGTCGAGCTCGTCGATAAAGATGATGGCCGGAGCCTTCTCACGCGCCTGCTTGAACAGATCGCGCGTGCGCGCCGCGCCGACCCCGACGAACATCTCCACGAACTCGGACCCGTTGATGTAGAAAAACGGCACATTCGCCTCGCCGGCGACAGCCCGCGCGATCAGCGTCTTGCCCGTGCCCGGCGGCCCGGCCAGCAGCACGCCCTTGGGCACATGCGCGCCGAGGCGCTGGTACTCCTCTGGCGAGCGAAGGAACGACACGATCTCCTTCAGCTCTTCCTCGACTTCGTCGATCCCCGCGACATCATCAAAATCAGTGCTTGTCTGTTCTTCGTAGTAGACGCGCGCCTTCGACTGGCCGATCTGCATCAGTCCGCCGCCAATGCCGCCGCCGCGCGCCATGCGCCGGATGAGGAAATACCAGATGGCGAGGAAGATCCCGATCGGGATAAGCCAAGACAGCACCTGCTCGAAGAATGTGTTTTCGAGCGTTCCGTCATAGGTCACGTTCTTGTCGCGGAGTTGCTGCGCAAAGTCATCCGAAACGCGGCGGGTGACAAAATAGCTCCGCCCGTCAACAGGCTGATCAAATTCGCCCCGGATCGTCTCGCTGCCAACGTCGACGCTCTTGATGCGGCCTTCATCGAGGTAGCTCTCGAACTTCGAGTAAGGGATTTGCGCAACTTGCTGATATTGGGTGTAAACGTATTGCGCGGTGAGGACGCCGACGACCGCAACGATCAGGAAGATGATGTTCCATTGGCGCTGGCGGTGCTGGTCCTGTGATTGTTCCTCACTCATCGAATTGCCTCGTCCGATAGCCTTACGCGTCTTCGGCGCCGGGATGGAACGCCGGGCGCGCACTCGTGGTTCGAATTGGCGACCCTCATGCAGGACGTGGGATGCTACAGCGGCGGTACAACACCCCCGTCGTGCAACGCGCAGTGCTGGCGGGCCTCCCTGCGGCGGCTTGATGCGGGTCTGGTGCGCCGTCACATCCCTCGGAGCGGTCAAGCGAACTGAACCTCAAAGCAGACGAGGATAGCAGATGGAAACCACAGATATCCCCGGCACAGACCTCCAACCCAGCCGCATCGGGCTCGGCACCTGGGCGATCGGCGGCTGGATGTGGGGCGGTACGGACGAGCAGGAGTCCATCCGTACCATTCACGCGGCCATCGACCGTGGCATTTCGCTGATAGACACCGCGCCGGTCTACGGCATGGGCGAGTCCGAGGCGATCGTTGGCAAGGCCATCGCGCAAACGGACCGTGACAAGCTGGTCATCTCGACGAAGACCGCGCTGGAATGGCAGGGCCGCCAGCCCTATCGCAACGCCACGTGCGAGCGCATCACCAGCGAGATCGATGACTGCCTGCGCCGTCTCGGTGTCGACGTTATCGATATCCATCATGTCCACTGGCCGGACCCGCTGGTGCCGATCGAGGAGACTGCCGGGGCGATGAAAGAGCTGTACGACGCCGGCAAGATCCGCGCGGTGGCGGTCAGCAACTTCTCTGTCGAGCAAATGGAGCAGTTCCGTGGCGAATGCCCGCTGCATGTCTTGCAGCCGCCCTACAACCTGTTCGAGCGCGAAATTGAGGATGACGTGCTGCCCTATTGCCGCGAAAACGACATCGCCACGCTGACCTATGGCGCGCTGTGCCGCGGGCTGCTGTCGGGCAAGATGACGCCGGACCAGACCTTTGAGGGCGACGATCTGCGCCAGGTTGACCCGAAATTCCAGAATCCGCGCTTCATGCAATACCTGCAGGCGGTGACGCGCCTCGATGCGCTCGCGAGGGAGCGCTTCGGCAAGCGGGTTATCCATCTGGCCCTGCGCTGGCTGCTGGACCGGCCCGGCGTGAGCGTCGCGCTGTGGGGCGCGCGCCGTCCGGATCAGCTCGATCCAGTCGGCGGGATCCAGGATTTTCACGTCGACACGCAGACCATGCGGGATATCGATGCGATCCTTGCCGAGACCGTGACCGATCCGATCGGCCCCCAGTTCATGGCGCCGCCGACCCGCGAGCAGAAGGCTGCGTGATCACGTCACTGAAACGCGCGGGCGCTTGTAGCGTTATGTGCATGACGTTGAATTTCATCTCATAGCATTGGAGAAATCATCATGAGCACATTTCGCACAACGTTTGCCGGCCTTGGCGCCCTCGCGGTGGCCGGTTTCGTCTCGGCCGGCGCTGCGCTCGCCGAACCGACCGACGTAACTGTTCGCGTGATCAGCAAGGGCGCGAAGTTTGTCGGCTCCAGCATGGGCGGCGTACAAATCACCCTGCGCGACGCCAACACCAGCGAGATTCTGACCCAGGGGCAGACCAGTGGCGGCACGGGCAGCACCGAAAAGATCATGAAAACCGAGCATCCGCGCGGCGCGCCAGTCTCGACCGAGGATTCGGCAAAATATACCGCGACGCTCGATCTGGAAACGCCGCGGCTCGTGCGTGTCGAGGCCTATGGCCCGGTGGCGCAGCGCCAGTCCGCCGTCACCGTCACCTCGACGCAGTGGGTCGTGCCCGGCAAGGACGTGACCGGCGGCGATGCCTGGCTGCTGGAGCTGCCCGGCTTCATCGTGGATGTTGTCGCGCCGCAGACGCCGCTGAAGGCCGGCGAGGGACCCGTCACGCTCACGCTCACCGCCAATGTTTTCATGATGTGCGGCTGCCCGATAACCCCCGGCGGGCTTTGGGACGCGGACACATATGAGATCGCCGCAATGCTGATGCGCGACGGCGAGCAAGTGCGGACCGTGCCGCTCGACTATGCCGGCACGGCGAGCCAGTTCGAGACGGAACTCGAAATTTCCGAGCCAGGAGCCTATCAAGCCGTGGTTTACGCCTATGACCCGGCCAACGGCAGCACAGGGCTGGATCGGGCAACCTTCTCGGTAAACTAATGGGCAACGCTTACCCGGCCCGGTCCAAATGGGCCGGGCCTCAATCTTCAAGGAGGCGCCTACATGAGCGACCCGAAACCCAACGTAAAAGGCTTCTACGACCCGAAAACCGGCAGCGCGCAATATGTCGTGTCCGACCCGGCGACGAAGAAAGCGGCGATCATCGACCCGGTCTGGGACTATGACGAGAAGGCGGGACAAGTCTGCACGCCGAACGCCGACGAGATCCTGAAATATGTTCAGGACGCCGGGCTGGAGGTCGTCTGGATCCTCGACACCCACCCGCACGCCGACCACTTCTCGGCGGCGCAATACATCAAGAGCAAGCTGGGCGCGCCGACGGCCATCGGCGAGCATGTCGTGAAGGTGCAGAAGCTGTGGAAGGACATCTACAACCTGCCGGATGACTTCCCGACCGACGGCT
>CAYFTI010000010.1:0-30780 GCA_964346065.1 uncultured Hyphomicrobiaceae bacterium | reverse complement strand
GCGCGATCCGCGCGCGCTTCAGAAGGCTGGCGAATACTTTGGAATTGTGCTAAACTTGCACACAATGCAAAGGGTACCGCAACCGCTTTCGATCGCTTGGCTCAGCCGTTTTCAAGGTGTGTTGGATGTCGAACGCTTCGAAGGCGCGCCATTACCCGAAAAACCTTTATGGCGGCGCAGGCATTTTCCGTTGAGCCGTCAATTGGCAAGCGCCGTTTCTTCAACCCCAACCCGAAAATTCGTACCGACTGATGGGACACCTTTGCCCATCTCCTGTGTTGAGGGGATCAGTTTGCGATGGATCAGTTCAATCCGAAGGATGAAGCCTCCGACATAAGCGTTCTTAGCGACAGTTGCGATGAGCAGAACCAAGCCCTGCCACCGCCGCCCACGCCGACAAACTTTTACAAGGAGTTTGTCCAGTTCGCCATCTTCTTGGGAGTGACGCTGTTCCCAGTCTACGTTTTCTTCGATTCCATGACGGAATCATTCCGCACATTCGTCATTGATCATGTACATGTTTTAAATCCGCCCTCCAATACAGACGTTACATTCGTACTCGATAAGGACTTTGCGCGTGTTGCGGTGGGGTTGGTTTTATTTGCGACGTTCACAACAATTTTTTTTGCGCGGCGCGCGTTCAGTCGTCGCAGAGTATCGCGTTTGTATCCGGCGCCCCGCGCCGAGATTACCACCTTCGACGATACTCTTATTCAGGAAAAGAACGCAAAAATACGGCGCCTAGAGGATATGCGCCAAACACACATGGAAATTCTAAGAACAATTTATAAGAAGTTATATTATGACGACAAACCGCGCCTAGACTTCAAATCTGAACGCGCAAGTTATTATGTCACCGCAGACGGGACCCTTAAAGTGCACAAAGATGTCGTCGTAAAGGCGCACGAAGAAGAAGGTTTCTTATGGACTTTCAAAGCTTTTGGTGACCCAGAAAGCATACCGCTCGAAAACTGGGAAGACATGCATCCCCGGGTGATTGCTGGCGACAAGGATACGGATCTGCTATTTCTGCCCCTCCGGGACGAACCGCTGCGCAAGGAGTTTGTCATCTACTTCTTACCGCTTCTGAAGCCCGGTGAAACACGTTCGTTCACCCTTTATTATGAGTGGCCAGGAAGCTTCTTGAAGTTGCTCCAGTCAGGATGCGCCTCTCATACATGGAGCAACCGAACCCGCACGGAAGCCATAGGCGAATTCTACGCTGAATGGCGCTTCGATGAAAAGCTTGGCCATGTGGATTGCCGCAACACAGGCGACAAACCCCCGGGACTCGAACTCAAGAGGCTTGAGCCGAGCATACCCACACGTTGGGCGCTCACAGGAGATGCCGTCCCGCTAAGCGACGTAGGTTATGAATTGACGTTTTGGGGGGATACGACCAAAAAACGATGACGCAACCAGACTAGCCCCCTAACCCCTCTCCCGGCAATTCTGAGCCTACATTATCGTATTCAGAGGAGACAGTTCTGGTTGTCTTACCCATGGTTTTTCGCCGTGTCTCTTGTGTTGGTTGATCTTTAACAAACCCGTCTAGCATCGAGTTAGCGCTTTCGAATCAAGCACTACGCGCGCTCTCTCCTAGCACGGCAGCAATAGTGCTGAAAAGCCTTTTTGCTCGTGCCAGTGGACAACACGCGTGAAGGTCGCACCGGCAACGCAGAGAAATCTTGTCCGTTCTCTCTGCCCCACCGTTACAACATTGACGTGCGCTAATTTGATCCTCTGCGACCGCTCTGGATCGCTTGATAAGTTGACAGAATTACACAAATTCTGAGAAGTTGCAAACAACAGGTCCGACAGGTCCGTGAACTCATGACAGACGCACCGACCAAAGAGCGCATCGAACAAGAGCTGGAACGGATCAAGGGACCGGATGGCGAGAGCAACATCATCGCTCTCGGCCTCGTCTCCGAGGTCGTCGTCCACAAGGGCAAGGTGTATTTCTCGATCGCGGTGCCACCCGAGCGCGCCGAAGAGCTCGAGCCGCTGCGCCAGGCGGCGGAGGTCGTGGTCAAGGAACTGCCCGGCGTGGAGAACGCCACCGTCACCCTGACCGCCGAGCAGGCGCCTGGTTCCACCCAGCCGAAATCGGCGCCCGCACAGCAGCAATCCGCTACCAGCGGCGGCAACGGAGCCGGGCCGGCCCGCGCCGGCGGCGGCACTCTGCGCGGCATTGAAAATGTTCAGAACATCATCGCGGTCGCCTCGGGCAAGGGTGGCGTCGGCAAATCCACCACGGCGGTGAACCTTGCGCTCGGCTTTGCGGCCAATGGGCTGAAGGTCGGCATCCTCGACGCGGACATCTACGGCCCGTCGATCCCCCGCCTGCTCGGCCTGACCGGACGGCCGGACGTCGACGACAACAACATCCTGAAACCGATGTATGCCTTCGGGCTGAAGGCCATGTCGATGGGCTTTCTGATCGCCGAGGACGAGCCGATGATCTGGCGCGGCCCGATGGTCATCCAGGCCCTGACGCAGATGCTCCGGGATGTGGACTGGGGCGAACTGGACGTGCTGGTTGTCGACATGCCGCCGGGCACCGGCGATGCTCAGCTCACGATGGCGCAACAGGTGCCGCTCGCCGGTTCGGTGATCGTCTCGACGCCGCAGGATCTCGCGCTCATCGATGCGCGCAAGGGCCTCAACATGTTCCGCAAGACGAATGTGCCGGTGCTCGGCATCGTGGAAAACATGAGCTATTTCCTGTGTCCGAGCTGCGGCTACCGCGCGGAGATTTTTGGGACCGGGGGCGCGCGAGACGAAGCGTCCAAGCTCGGCGTGCCATGTCTGGGCGAGATACCGCTGCACATGTCGATCCGCGAGCGCTCCGACAGCGGCCAGCCGATTGTCGCAAGCGAGCCGGACAGTCCGCACGCGCAGGTCTATCGCGACATCGCCGCAACAGCCTGGGCCGAGTTGACCGGCGGGGCGAAGGCGCAGACGGCACAGCCGCGCATCGTCATGGAATAACACCTGAATGAAATCGAATGCGCTTTTTGACGCGCGTGCTTGATCCCGTCGCCAAATTGATTTAACCAAGTGCTGTGGTTGGTTTTATCGCCGGGGACGTGCGGCCAAGCTTGCATTTTCCCCGCAGCTGTTGGAAACACACGCCGAGACAGACACGTACGTCGTGTGCGCGGAGGAACCGAATGACTTACGTTGTTCTCGATGCCTGCATCAAGTGCAAGTACACCGACTGCGTAGAGGTGTGCCCGGTCGACTGTTTCTACGAAGGCGAGAACATGCTCGTCATTCATCCGGACGAATGCATTGATTGCGGCGTCTGCGAGCCGGAATGCCCGGTCGAAGCCATCAAGCCCGACACCGAGCCGGGTCTGGAGAAATGGCTTGAGGTGAACCGCGAGTATTCGGAGAAATGGCCCAACATCACGGCCAAGAAAGATCCGCTCCCCACGGCCGAGGAAATGGCCGATGCGAAGGACAAGGATCAGCATTTCTCACCCGAGCCCGGTGAAGGCGACTAATCAGCCAGGCGTCTTTGCGAAAACTTCCGGCGCGGTGCGGCCTCCCCACCGCGCTTTTTTTCGCCGCCCGCCGCGTCAAACCACCTTCATCAGCGCGTGTTTCTTCTTACCCATCGAGAGCTTGATCACGCCATCGTGAACGTTGGCGGGGCCGAGCTGCGCTTTTTCGTCGCGCACTGGCTCGCCATTCACGCGCACGGCGCCGCCCTTGATGCCCCGGCGGACCTCGCCGTTCGAGGCGGCCAGGCCGGCCAGCACGAACGCGCCGGGGATGCCGAGCCCGCTTTCCAGGTCCACGCGCGAGACCTCCACGGTCGGCAGCCCACCGGCGATCCCGCCCTGCTCGAAAGTCTGCCGCGCGGTTTCCGCGGCCTCGCGCGCGGCCTCCGCGCCATGCGCCAACGCGGTCGCTTCATCCGCCAGGCGCTTTTTCGCCTCGTTCAGCTCCGCGCCCTCCAGCGCCTCCAGCCGGGCGATCTCGTCGAGCGGCAACTCGGTATAGAGCCGCAGGAAGCGGCCGACATCCGCGTCCTCGGTGTTGCGCCAAAACTGCCAATAGTCGTAAGCGCTCAGCATCTCGGGGGAGAGCCACACCGCGCCTGAGGCAGTCTTGCCCATCTTCGCGCCGGAGGCGGTCGTCAGCAGCGGCGTCGTCAGCCCGTAGAGTTCAGGCGTGCCTTTGCGCCGGCCCAACTCCGTGCCGTTGACGATATTACCCCATTGGTCCGAGCCGCCCATCTGCAGCCGGCAGCCGAAGCGGTTGTAAAGCTCGACGAAGTCGTAAGCCTGCAGCAGCATGTAGTTGAATTCGATGAAGGTCAGCGGCTGCTCGCGCTCCAGGCGCAGGCGCACCGAATCGAAGCTCAGCATCCGGTTGATAGTGAAGTGCCGGCCATAGTCGCGCAGGAACTCTATATAACCGAGATTGCTCAGCCACTCGTCATTATCGACAAACAGCGCGCCGTCATCGCCGAAATCCAGAAAGCGGTCGAAAATCCGGCCGATGCTCTCCTTGTTCGCGGCGATCTGCTCTTCGCTGAGCAACTGGCGCGTCTCATCCTTGCCGGACGGATCGCCGATCTTTGTCGTCCCGCCGCCGAGCAATACAATCGGGCGATGCCCGCACTTCTGCAGCCAGCGCAGCGTCATGATGCCGGTCAGGCTGCCGACATGCAGGCTTTGCGCCGTCAGGTCGAAGCCGATATAACCGGTAATACGCTCTGAAGAGACGAGCGCGTCCAGCCCGGTTTCGTCGGTGCACTGGTGAATGAAACCGCGCGCGTGAAGCGTTTCGAGGAAATCGGATCTGTAAGTCCGCCCGGACGCTGCTTTCTTCGGTGCTGAGGCGGATTTCTGCGCGGGTCTTGTCTCGCTCATGGTCCTGCGTCCGATCTGGCGGGGCGCAAAGGCCCCGAGACATTAACGGCAATGCGCGAACACTTCACGCACTTGCCAGCCATCTTTCCTGTCCGGGATTGGTCTCAGACCTAACAGGTTCGGATCGAAAATGCACGCGCACAAGTACGATGAACCGGTAACCGCCCTCGGTCTGATGAGCGGGACATCAATGGACGGCGTGGACATCGCCCTGATCGAGACAGACGGCACCACGGTCCAGCAGTTCGGGGCGGTGGGCGAGCGGCGCTTCACCGCGCAGGAGCGTACGCTTTTGCGCGGCGCGCTCGAGGACGCCAGGACACTGCGCAACCGGGGATCGCGTCCCGGCGGTCTGGGGCAGGCCGAAGCGATGATTACCGACGCCTATGCAGAGGCCATTGAGAATTTCCTCGCCCGCCACAACCTTTCCCCAGATGGCGTCGCTGTCGCCGGCGTCCACGGTCAAACGGTCCTGCATCGCCCGCAGCAGCAACTCACCGTCCAGTTGATCGACGCCGATGCGCTGGCCCGGCGCTGCGGTCTAACAGTCATCCATGATCTGCGCGGCGCGGACATTTCGGCAGGCGGACAGGGCGCGCCGCTTGTACCGGCTTATCATCAGGCCCTTGTCGCGGCAGCGGGGTTGGACTTGCCCGTCGCGGTCCTCAATATAGGAGGCGTGGCGAACGTCACCTGGGTCGGGCCGGATAGCACGCTGATCGCTTTCGACACCGGTCCCGGCAATGCCATGCTGGACGATTGGGTGTGGCGTCATACCGGGGACGTGATGGACCGCGACGGGAAAATGGCAAGAGCCGGCACAGTCGACACCGATGCGTTATCCGCGCTGGAAAGCCAATTCAGCGCCTACCTGTCACAACAGCCGCCCAAATCGCTGGACCGGCTGGACTTCGCTAATGCCGCCGCCGCCATGCCCCCTCTGCG
Organism: uncultured Hyphomicrobiaceae bacterium; assembly: GCA_964346065.1. Lineage (GTDB taxonomy): Bacteria > Pseudomonadota > Alphaproteobacteria > Rhizobiales > Rhodomicrobiaceae > Dichotomicrobium. The sequence goes on along the minus strand of CAYFTI010000010.1, from coordinate 24,946 downwards.
GGCGGAAGACGGCGCGGCGACGCTGGTCGCCTTCACGGCGCGGACCCTTGCCCTGAGTGTCGCGCATATGCCCGCCCAGCCGAAAACATGGATCGTGACCGGGGGCGGCGCACGTAATCCGGCTATCATGGACGCCCTCAAGACAACGCTGCCGGGAGATCTCCGCGGCGCGGACGGGTTGGGCTGGCAGAGCACGTTCATCGAGGCACAGGCCTTTGCATTCCTCGCGGTGCGCAGCCTGCGCGGGTTGCCTCTCACCTTTCCCGGTACAACAGGCGCGCCGCGCCCGCTTTGCGGCGGTCTCCAGGCCCGGCCCGACCGCGCGGCCTGAAACCACCAAGCCAGGATCTCCAATGGCCGATGACATCCCGTTTCAAAAGGAAATCGAATTCACCTACGGAGTGGCGGCAGACATCGCCCCCGGCGTGCGCCGGCTGGTCGCTCCAAATGCCGGGCCGATGACGCAGAATGGGACGAACACCTACATCATTGGCCGTGGCCACGTCGCCGTGATCGATCCCGGGCCGGAAAGCCAGGACCATCTGCAAGCTCTTCTCGACACGCTCGCCGAAGGAGGCGAAAGCGTCACACATATCCTGCTCACCCACACACACCTTGACCACTGCGCGGGTATGCCTGCCTTGAAAGCCGCCACCGGCGCCCGGACGGCCGGCTTCGGCTCCCGGGGCCTGAGAACCACGGATACGCTCGGGCCCGGCGGGCGCAGCTTCGCCGACACGGCTTTCGCCCCGGACATTCCGCTGAGCGACGGCGATGTCCTGTCGGGCGACGGCTGGGAAATCAAGGCCTTGCACACGCCCGGTCACGCGCCGGATCATCTGTGCTATGACTATGTTCCGGCCAGAGCGCTGTTCTCCGGGGATCAGGTTATGGGCTGGAACACGAGCGTCATCGCGCCGCCCGAGGGGCATATGGGCGCATATCTCGATTCGTTGCACCGGCTTCTGGAGCATGACCACGCCGCCTACTTCCCCGGCCACGGTGGCCGCGTGGACCAGCCTCAACGACTCGTCAAGGCTTTCATCATGCATCGGCGCTGGCGCGAAAGCGAAATCGTCGAGAGCCTGAAACCGGGCGCGCGTTCGGTGCCCGAGGTGACACAACAGATTTATACCGGCCTGCCGGAACACCTCACCCGTGCCGCCCAGCTTTCAGTGCTTGCGCACCTTGAGCACCTGACGGAAAACGGGCGCGCCGAAGCCTCGGGACCGGTCTCTCTGGATGCAACCTTCAGGCTGAAATAAGCCGGAGGCTCGGCGGCAGGCGCCGTCGACGCCTCCGATCCGGCCACCCCGCCGGCGACCCAGGTTCATCACTGTCCGGCGCTGCGTTGTGCGGCGTCACTCCGGATAAGCCAGCGTGACCTGCCCGATCGGCTCCTGCGCCGGCAGCCCATATTCACGACCCGCCAGCGCCAGCTGGCACCATAGGTAGTCGGCATGGGACCAGCGAATCGTCAGCGTGAACGCTTCCGGCACAGCGTCGGGCTCCAGCCGAAGGCTCGCCGGGACCCGCCCGAACATCGAGCCCTTCACCTCTCCGGCCTGAAACGCACGGGGATGCATGTCGAGCGTGGTCAACTTGCCCAGCAGGTCGCGGGCGCGGGCGCCTGATACCCCGATCTCGGTATAGTAGTCGGACACATCGACAAGCTGATGATGCGTGTCGGCGCACGCCTCGCGGATCGTGTCGCCGAGGGTTGCGCCATGCCCGTCAGCAGCGAGGATCATCCACTCGTCCGGGCCAAGCCACAGGGTGCGGGCCTTTTCGCCATTGGCCATGGTGCACGCGGTCTCGGGCAGCACGATGCCCAGGTCCGCCAGTTTCGGGCTGAGCACGTCCCGATTACCGCGCAGAATGAAACGACGCACGCCGCCGAGCGGCGTCAGGGCCGCCGCACCGCCGCCGCCGGAAATCGCCTCGCGATGCGCAAGCGGTCCCCGCAAATATGGCGCGGACGGGGCTTGCGGGGCGTTCGCGGGATTGTCCTCGACCGGTTTGGGCTCCGGCGGCGTATAGCCCTTCAGGAAATCTGTCTCGGTGATCGTAACGCGCTTGACCGGGCCCTTGCCCCAGCTCGCATAAAGTGTCTCACCGATGCGCTCGCCGCCGCGCGCGACAAGCCCGAGCGCAAATGCACGTTTCAGGACGGGGCTGTAATAGGCCGAGGTCACATGCCCCGCCTTCTTGACCGGCGGCATGCCCTCGTCTGCCCGGTCACGAAGATGTGTGCCTTCGACGAGCACATCGTCCGGGTTCTCGCTCAACAGGCCGACGAGTTGCCAGCGGTCCGACCGCGCCGTGTCTTCACGGAACAGCGATCGCTTGCCGATGAAATCGCCCTTCTTCTTGACGGCCCAGTCCATGCGGAGGTCATGCGGCGTTACGGTGCCGTCGGTGTCCTGCCCGGCGATGATGAAACCGACCTCCGCGCGCAGCAGATGCATCCCTTCCGTGCCGTAAGGGGTCGCCCCGTACTTCGCCCCGGCCGCGAAGATCCGCTCGAACAGCCAGTTGCCGTAAGCCGCGGCGATGTTGATCTCGTAGGACAACTCGCCGGTGAAGGACACGCGGAACACCCGCACGGAGATGCCGTCGATATGCGTGTCCTTGAAGCTCATGAACTTGAAGGCGGCGGGATCCGGATCGATGTCCGGGCACAACTCCCCGACCAGTTTGGCCGAATGCGGGCCGCAGATGCTGGCCACGGCCCACTGCTCCGTTACCGAGGTCAAGTAGACGTCCAGTTCCGGCCACTCGGTCTGCAGGTAGTCTTCCAGCGTGCTCAACACCTTCGCCGCGCCGCCGGTCGTCGTGGTCATGTGGAAGTGGTCATCGGCAAGGCAGACGCTGACACCGTCATCGCTCACCATGCCGTCCTCGCCGAGCATGAGGCCATACTTGGCTCGGCCCGGTGCAAGCTTGCTCCAGCTATTGGTGTAGACACGGTTGAGGAACTCGCGTGCGTCCTTGCCGCGGATGTCGATCTTGCCGAGCGTAGAGCCATCGAGCACGCCGATGGCGGTACGCGCGGCATGACATTCACGCTGGAGAGCATCGTGGAAACTCTCGCCGGCGCGCGGATAAACGCGCGGGCGCAGCCAGTCACCGACGATCTCGAACTGCGCCCCGTTGGCGACATGCCAATCGTGGGCCGGCACCGTCCGGCGCGGCTCGAAAAAATCCCCCGTGTGCTGGCCTGCGAGAGCGCCAAGCTGAACGGGTTTCCAGGGCTGACGATAGGTGGTCACGCCGATGTCGGCGACAGCCTTGTCCTGCGTGTCGGCCAGCAGCCCGAAGGCGTTGACGCCGACCACCTTGCCCTGATCGGTGCCCATGCCGGTCGTCGTGTAACGCTTGGCGTGCTCCACCGACTTGTAGCCCTCCTGCACGGCGAGCTTCAGGTCCTTGACCGTCACGTCGTTCTGGAGGTCGACGAAAGCGCGCTGCTTGTGGGCGGGCTTGGCCGATATCGGGGACCATGCCGCACGGATCGCATAGGGCAACGCCCGGACCGCCGGCGTGTCGATCGCTGGCGCCTCGGCCGGGCTGGCCTCGAAACCGACCGCTTGCGCTGCCTCCGCGCCGGCGCGGGCGCCCTGCTTCAGCCGCTCGGCGAGCTCCATGTCGCCGTTGCAGCGCCCCGTCGAGGTCTCGGCCTGCCAGGACTTGTAGGGCCGCATCGCCGCGAGCTCTTCATCATAGTGCAACTGCCCGCGCGATTGCGAAAACAGCGCCACGTTCGGCGACCAGCCCCCGGAGACCGCCAGAAGGTCGCATTCGATGTCGTTGGGTTCGCCACACGGTGCGCCGTTGGCGTTGATGGGCTGGATGCCGGCACTCTGGATGCGCTTGCGCCCCCGTGTGCCATCTATCGTCGCACCAGCGTGGATAGGAATTTCGAGGTCAGCCGCGGTCTGGCGCAGCGCCGGCTCGATGTCCTGGCGCAGATCGACGACGCCCGCGACCTCGGCACCAGCGCGTTTGAGGTCGAACGCCGTCTGCCAGGCCGTGTTGTTGTTGGTGAACACAAGCGCCTTTTCTCCCGGCAACACGCCGTAACGGTGCAGGTAGGTGCGTACCGCGCTCGCCAGCATCATGCCGGGGCGATCATTGCCGTCGAAGACGAGCGGGCGCTCGATCGCGCCGGTGGCCAGGACGACGTGCTTAGCGCGCACCCGCCAGATCCGCTGGCGCGGCTGACTGTCGTCCCGCTCAGCCTGGGGAAGGTGATCGTGGATACGCTCGTGCAACAGCACCAGGTTGTCCGTGTAATAGCCGGTTGCCGCCGTGCGCTTGAGGACGATCGTCTCGGCCGCTTCCGCGAGTTCGGCCTCGGCCTGGGCGACCCATTCGTGCGGGAGCTGTCCGTTGATCCCTGTGTCGCCAGGGTTCATCGACAACAGCGACCCGCCAAGCTGCGACGTGTCCTCAGCCAGAATCACGCGCGCGCCGGAACGTGCAGCCGACAGCGCAGCCATCAGGCCCGACGCGCCGCCGCCGATTACGAGGACGTCGCAATGCTTGTTGATGCTCTCGTAGCGATCCGGATCCGGCGCACCGGGCGCCTTGCCGAGACCGGCGGCCTTGCGGATCGCCGGCTCGAACCAGGACCACTTGCCCGGCGGGCCCATGAATGTCTTGTAGTAGAAACCGGCGGGAATGAAACGGTGCGCGAGGTCGTTCACGGCGCCGATATCGAACCCCAATGACGGCCAGCAGTTCTGCGCGCCGGCTTGCAGCCCCTCGTAGATTTCGGCCTCGGTGACGCGGGTATCGGGGTCGGTGCGCGCGGGGTCGGTGCCGATCTGCACGAGCGCGGCCGGATCTTCCGAGCCGGCGCCGAGGATGCCGCGCGGGCGATGGTACTTGAAGCTGCGCGCGATCATGTGCACGCCGTTCGCCAGCAGCGCCGAAGCCAGCGTGTCGCCGGCAAAACCCTCGTAGGTCTTGCCGTCGAAGGTGAAGCTGACCGTCTTGCGCCGGTCGATGCGCCCGCCTGCCGCGAGCCGGTAAGGCTGGCGCGATTTGGCTATCGGTCCGCTCATGCGCTTTCCTTTTCAGCGGTCTGATCCACGGCGATCTTGGTGCCATCATTGCCCGAACCGATCGGCGGCTCGCCCGCCGGCGTGCTCAAGCCCGGCGCGTCAATCTCCGGGCGCGGCTCGTCCATCTTGTAGACGGCATAGATCTGGTCGGTCGCGGTGTCGCGCAGGACATTGAACCACTTGCGGCAGCCCGCGGAATGGTTCCAGCGCTCAGCGAACAGGCCCTTGGTGTTGTCGCGGATGAAGACGAACTCCGCCCATTCCTGATCACTCAGGTCCTCGCCATTGGTGGGGCGAGAGATATGCGCCTGACCACCATAAGAGAACTCGCTCTGATCGCGCGGGCCGCAATAGGGGCAGTTGATGATGAACATGGCCTATCCTCTCACGGGGGACCTAGTGCGCAACCGCTGCCGCACCGTGCTCGGCAACGACCGCGCCTGTGTGGAACCGCTCCATCGTGTAGGGGGCGGCGATCGAGTTCGGCTCGTCCCTGGCGATCAGATCGGCGAAGACGTGACCTGAGCCGGGCGTTGCCTTCCAGCCGCCCGTGCCCCAGCCACCGTTGATGTAGAAGCCCTTGACCGGCGTCTTGGTGATGACCGGGCTGGCATCCGGGCAGACATCGACGATACCGCCCCACTGGCGGAGCATCCGCAGACGCGAGAAGCGCGGGAACATGCACAGCAGCGCCGCGATCTGATGCTCGACGGTGTCCATACCGCCGCGCTGGGTATAGGACAGGTAGGCGTCGATACCAGCGCCGATCACCAGTTCCCCCTTGTCGGACTGGCTGCAATAGGCGTGCACCGTGTTCGACATCGTCACGCACGGCATGACCGGCTTGATCGGCTCGGAGACGAGCGCTTGCAGCGGGTGCGTCTCGATCGGAAGGCGAACCCCGGCCATCTTCGCGATGACGCTGGTGTGCCCGGCGGTTACGCTTGCGACCCGCGGGGTCTTGATCGTTCCACGCGTCGTCTCGATACCGGTCACCGCGCCCGCTTCGGTCTTGATGTCCGTAACCTCGCAGTTCTGGATGATATCCACGCCGAGCGCCGAGGCCGCGCGGGCATATCCCCAGACAACGGCATCGTGACGGTTCACGCCGCCACGGCGCTGCAGCGAGGCGCCCACGATCGGGAAACGCGCATTCGGCGAAATGTCGATCGGGGGGCAAAACTCCTTGATCTGCTTGGCGTCGAGATACTCGCTGTCGATGCCGTTGAGCCGGTTTGCCTCGACGCGCCGTTTCAGAGCCCGCGCTTCGTTGTCTTCATGCGCGAGGTTCAGAACGCCGCGATGGCTCATCATGATGTTAAAATTGAGCTTGCGGTCGAGGCCTTCCCACAGCTTGAGGGCGTGCTCGTAGATCGCCGCGCTCTCGTCGTGGAGATAGTTCGAGCGGATGATCGTCGTGTTGCGCCCGGCGTTGCCGCCGCCGATCCAGCCCTTTTCCACGACGGCGATGTTGGTCATGCCGTGCTCCGAGGCAAGATAGTAGGCCGTGGCCATCCCGTGACCGCCGCCACCAATGACGACCGCGTCGTAGCTGTCCTTGGGTTCACTATCGCGCCAGGCAGGCCGCCAGCCCTTGTGGCCGCGCAGCCCCTCTCGGAACAGTCGGAAGGCGGAATACTTTTCCATGGCGGCACCTCCTGAGCGGATCGCTGCGCGCGAGCCGCCGATCACGACAGATTTTCGATCTGTCCCTGCTCGTTGACATACATCGCGTTGGCGGCCGGGACCTTGGGCAATCCCGGCATGGTCATGATACTTCCGCAAACCACGACGACGAAACCCGCCCCGGCAGAAAGCCGCACCTCGCGAACCTCCAGCGTGTGGCCTTCCGGCGCGCCGCGCAATGCCGGGTCGGAACTGAAGCTGTACTGCGTTTTTGCCATGCACACCGGCAGGTCGCCATAGCCCAGCTTGGTCAGCCGGCGGATGTCCTGGCGCGCGGCATCGGACAGCACGACATCACCGGCGCGATAAAGCTCCGTGGCGACAGAGCGGATCTTGTCCTCGATCGACAGGTCCTCGCCATACAGCGGGGCAAAGCGGCTGGAGGTCTCGCCATCGGCCAGTTCGCGCACGCGACGGGCGATCGCCTCGCTTCCGGCGCTGCCGTCGGCCCAGTGGGTGCAGACATAAGCTTCGACGCCTTGCTCAGCGCAATAATCCACGACGGCCTGCAGCTCTTCATCGGTGTCCGTGCCGAAGCGGTTGACCCCGACGACCAGCGGCACGCCGAATTTGCGCAGGTTGTCAATATGGCGGCCCAGATTGACCGCGCCGGCGCGCACGGCCTCGACATTCGGCTGGCCCAGCTCACCCTTGTCGACGCCGCCATGCATCTTGAGCGCGCGTACCGTCGCCACGACCACCGCGGCATTCGGCGTCAGGCCCGCCTTGCGGCACTTGATGTCGAAGAACTTCTCCGCGCCGAGGTCCGCGCCGAAGCCGGCTTCGGTCACGACATAATCCGACAGCTTCAGTGCCGCGCGCGTCGCCCGGACCGTGTTGCAGCCATGCGCGATGTTGGCAAACGGCCCGCCATGCACGAAGGCGGGGTTGTTCTCCAGCGTCTGCACGAGGTTCGGGTTGAAGGCCTGCTGCAACAGGACGCTCATTGCGCCCGGCGCGTCGACATCGCGGGCGAAGACTGGCGACTTGTCGCGGCGATAGCCGATGACCATCGCGCCAAGCCGCTCATGCAGGTCCTCGAAATTCTTCGCAAGGCAGAAGATCGCCATGACCTCGCTGGCAACGGTAATGTCGAAGCCGTCCTCGCGCGGGACGCCCTCGGTCGGGCCACCCAGGCCGATCACCATGTTCCTGAGCGCGCGATCATTCATGTCGAGAACCCGCCGCCACGCTACGCGGCGCGGATCGATGTCCTGCGCGTTGCCCCAGTGCATGTGGTTGTCGAGCATCGCGGCGAGCAGATTGTGCGACGCCGTGATCGCGTGGAAGTCGCCGGTGAAGTGCAGATTGATGGTCTCCATCGGCACCACTTGCGCGTAACCGCCGCCGGCCGCGCCGCCCTTCATGCCGAAGCACGGCCCGAGGCTGGGCTCACGGATACACATGGCGGTGCGCGCGCCGATCCGGTTGAGGCCGTCGCCTAGCCCGATCGTCATCGTCGTCTTGCCCTCGCCTGCCGGGGTGGGCGTGATCGCCGTGACGAGGATCAGCTTGCCGTCCGGCCGGTCATCTATCCCGTGAAGGAAGCTGTCCTCGATCTTGCCGATGTGATGGCCGAACGGATAAAGCGCGTCTTCAGGCACATCGAGGCGCCCGGCAACCTCCGAGATCGGTCGCAGGTTGGCGGCCCGCGCGATTTCCAGATCCGAATCAGGTTTCTTGGCGGACGTGGCGGCAGTGGTGTCCGGTGTGCCCTCGGCGTTGAACATGGCGGCTTCCTCGATTGTGCAGAGAACCTGACAGGTAACGGCGCGCGGCGTGTCCGGCGTTCCACGGAAACGTCATCGCCGCAGCCCATATTTTTTCCGTGACAAGAACCGGGACAGACCTTTCCTCTTGTCGATCGCATCATGCCGAGCAAACGCGGATTATCGCGGTTCAGCGTCGGCCCATCCTTGTCCCATAGCGACATGCCCGGCAAGTGTGAAAAGTGCCGCTTCGCGCACGTCGCCGCCGCGCCCGGCGGGTGACTGGACAGGGTATTCAACCAAGTGTGTAACGGCTTGAGAAGCCTGCCTCTTGTGGACAAGCGGGTTTTGGATGATTATTTCCGATTGTATGCCATGTGCGACGTGACAAGCATGGTTGAGCAAGCTGAGAGATTTGCTCGGCTTTGGCGCCCTTCCGGGCTGATCGGTGTGCTTTGGAGGACGTGCGATGGAGCCTCGCGCGTTGGATCGCCAGAAAATCCATTTTCTGCTCATCCCCAATTTTTCGATGATCGCCTTTTCTTCGGCGATCGAAGCGTTGCGTCTGGCAAACCGTGCCCTCGGGCGGACGGCCTACGAGTGGCGGCTGATCTCCGAAGACGGCGAACCCGTCGAGGCGAGCAACCGCGCTGTCGTGAATGCCAACTGTTCGCTGGATCAGGTTCTCAATGATGTCAGCGACTCCCAGGACTCGCGCATGGTGATCGTGTGTTCAGGCGTGGACGTTGAACATTTCCATCACAGGCCGGTCTTCAACTGGCTCAGGCGCATGCACAAGCGCGGCGTCAGTATCGGCGGCCTGTGCACGGGCGCCTGGATACTTGCCGAGGCCGGGCTTCTGGAGGATCGCACCTGCGCCATTCACTGGGAAATGATCCCCAGCTTTGCCGAGCGTTTCCCGGACGCAAACGTGAAGTCCAGCCTTTTCGAGGTGGACGACGACATCTTCACCTGCGCGGGCGGGACGGTCGCGCTCGACATGATGCTCTATTTCATCGGCCTGCGGTTTGGCGCCGAGATGACGAAGAAGGTCTGCGAGGTCTGCCTGATGGACCGCGTGCGCCCTTCCCATGACCGTCAGCGCCTGCCGATCGGCTCACGGCTGGGCATCCAGAATCCGCGTCTGCTCACGATCATCGAGATCATGGAGGCGAACATCGCCGAGCCGGTTTCGCTCGCGCAGATTTCCCAGTCCACGGGAATTTCGCGCCGGCATATCGAACGGCTGTTCCGGTACCATCTAGGGCGCTCGCCCGCGCGCTATTACCTCGAGGTGCGTCTGGAGCGCGCCCGGCGTCTGCTGCGTCACTCCAACTTGCCGATCATCGAGGTCGCGGTCGCCTCGGGCTTCGTTTCCGCGTCACACTTCTCCAAGCGATACCGGGAGTATTTCAGCCGGTCGCCACAGACCGACCGCAACCTGCCCGACCTGAGTGGCGGCGAAAGGGATACGCCGGACACCGAGGTGGAGCCGGTTTGATTTCAACAGCCGGCAGGCCACAGCCAAGCCCGATCTGGCGCCAGCACGTTGTGCTGCGCTAGAAACGCCCTATCTTTTTGAGGTGGCGGAGCCGTTCAACCGGGCCGAGAGGGGGTGATTTGCGATACGATTATGTCTTTGCGGGTGGCGGGCTTGCGAACACGCTGGCAGCTTACCGCTTGCGCCAGACTGACCCCTCCGTGAAGATCGCGATCGTCGAGCGTGCATCGCAAATCGGCGGCAATCACACTTGGTCATTCCACGGCACCGATCTGACACCGTGTCAGCATGACTGGCTCAAGCCCTTCGTGGCCAATCACTGGCCAAGCCAGGAGGTGCGTTTTCCCGGTTATCGGCGCGAACTGCGAACCTCTTATCATTCCGCGACCTCGGAGCAATTGGCCCGTGTTGCTGCTCGGACCTTCCCGGACAGTTTCCTGCTCGGCCGGGATGTGAAGGCCATCGCCGAGCGAGGCGTCACACTTTCAAACGGAGAAACGATCGAAGCCGACTGCGTCATTGACGGGCGGGGCGTGCGCGGCGACGACAACCTGACGCTGGGCTACCAGAAGTTCATTGGCAAGGAAGTGCGCTGCGCAAAGCCTCACGGTCAGCGTGTGCCCATCATCATGGACGCGACCGTGCCGCAACAGGATGGCTACCGCTTCATTTACACTCTGCCGATGGATGAAACGCGCATCCTCGTCGAGGATACCTATTACAGCGACGGCCCGGAGCTCGACGACAGCATGCTCACGTCCGAAATCGACGCTTATGCCGAAAGGCGCGGTTTCGAGGTCTGCGAGGTCGTGCGCGAGGAACGCGGTGTCCTGCCCATCGTGCTGACCGGCGACATCAAGGGCTTTTGGGCATCCTCCGGCGGTATCCCGCGCGCGGGCATGCGCGCGGCGCTGTTTCATCCGACGACCGGTTACTCGCTGCCCGATGCGGTGCGCTTCGCCGATCTGCTCGCTGCCAAACGCCCGAAAACGACGGAGCAGGCGCACGCGCTGGCCAAGCGGTATTCGATCGCCACATGGCGCCAGCGCGATTTTTTCCGCGTGCTCAATCGGTTTTTGTTTTTCGCTGCCGAACCCGACAAGCGCGCGGGTGTGATGGAGCGGTTCTACACCCTGCCCGAGCCGCTGATTGAAAGATTCTATGCCTGCCGCCTCAAACCATGGGACAAGGCACGGATCCTGATCGGCCGCCCGCCCGTACCGATTTCCAGAGCCCTTCAGAATATCTGGGTGAATCACCCGGCAACCGCGAAAAGCGCATAATCGCTCGCCAAGAAAAAGACTCCGGCGTCCAACCCGCATGACCCAAATGCCGCGAGATCATATCGTCAGCGACAGCAAACGGCGCATCGAGCGCGGCTCCAAGAGCTTCGCCGCTGCCGCCAAGCTGTTTCCGCGCGCAACCCGGCATGACGCTTACATGCTTTATGCATGGTGCCGCTATTGCGACGACGAGATTGACGGACAAGACTTCGGCTTCCGTGCCTGTACGTCGGAACCGGTCGCCTGCGAGACGAAGCTGGCTGAGCTGCGGTCCAAGACCCAGGCCGCGCTGAACGGCAACGCGGAAGAGCCGGTCTTCGAGGCGCTGGCCCGCGTCGCCACGAAGCATGACATTCCGGGCCGGCACCCGTTGGAGCTTCTCGACGGCTTCGCGATGGACGTCGAGGGGCGTCGTTACGCGACGATCGAGGACACGCTGGATTATTGCTATCACGTGGCCGGCGTGGTCGGCGTCATGATGGCCATGATCATGGGCGTGCGCGACCGCCCCACCTTGCTGCGCGCCTGCGATCTCGGTCTCGGCTTCCAGCTGACGAACATCGCGCGCGACGTGATCGAGGATGCCCAGGACGGCCGCGTCTACTTGCCCACGGAATGGCTTGCCCAGGCCGGCGTCCCGCACGACAGGGTCGGCGATCCGGCGTATCGCGAGCAGGTCTCTGGCGTTGTCTCTCGCCTGCTGGATCTTGCCGACGCCTACTATCTCTCGGCCCGCCAGGGCATTGCGGAACTCCCGATCCGCTCGGCGTGGACGATCGCGGCGGCGAGCCGCATTTACCGCTCGATTGGTCAGGAAGTGCAGGCCCGCGGCTCGCAGGCATGGGACCATCGCGTCAGCACGGGCGCCGCACGCAAGCTCGGCAGCCTCGGTCTCGGCGGCCTGGATGCTATTGGCGTCCACGCCCTTTCGACGTTCCGGCCCGTACGTCCGCGTGGCGCCCTTTGGACCAAGCCCAGCCTTATCGAGAGCGACGAACGGGTCTAGTGGTCCGATTCAGGCATTTGCCTCCCGTCGCAGCACCCGCCCGAGCAAATGCCTGATCATAAGGACCACTAGCAACTTATTGAATCTAGTGGAGCTTTTGAAGCTGACATTTGATCGAGAGCCCAGCCGTACGCGGGACTCAAATGTCAAATTCGCTCCACTAGACCTGCCCCTCCGCCCGGCGCAGCGCGTCATGCGCCTTGGGCAAGCGCCACCACGGCAGATACGGGAACAGATGATGCTCGTGGTGATACCCGAAATGGAAGCAGGTCAGCAGAGACAGCCAGTGCGGATAACTGTTTGTCCGGCTGTTATGGCTGTCGGCGAAAGGCTCCTGCCCCGGCTGGTGCGGCAGATAGGTTCCGAAATAGAATAGCTGAAGCGACGACACGATCGCCGGCAGCGCCCAGAAGACCCAGACATTCAGCAGCGGCGCCCCGAGGAGCAGCACGTAAATCAGAACGGCCGCGAAAATGATGACGAGTTCACGGCCGGAAAAATACTCCCGGAAAAACCGCGCGTACCAGAGCCAGAAGGAGTCCGGGTCATCTTCGTGAAAGTCCGGGTCGTGCTCGGTGCCGGCGTGACGATGATGGTCGCGATGCTTGGCCTTCAGCGTGTCGAAATCAAACGCCGCGTAAAGAGACAGGCAGACGCGGCCGAACCAGCGGTTGACGCCCGGCCGTCCGGGTGCGAGCGTGCCGTGCATGCAGTCATGCGCGACGATGAAGATGCCGACATACAGCCAGCACTGGACCGCGACGATAGCGACGGCCAGCACCGGATTGATCGCCGCCAGATCGACGAAGAAGAGGGCATAGACATGCAGGGCCAGCCACGCGGCAATCACGCCCATGGCAAGCCCCAGCCCGATCACTGTCGTGCGCTGCTTGTCCGCCCCGCTGAGGTTTTCACGGACCTGGGAAATCACATCTTGCATCGTCAGCCTCTTGTTGCTCAGGTCGCGTGCCGGTTCGCCAGCAGGTTGGCGAAAGCCAGCGCGACCGCGCCGGTCACCCCGAGGACGATCCACGGAAGGATCACCGCGTCAATCCCGCTTCCGCGCCAGAATATTTCGTTATAGGCCTCCAACGCCCAGGTATTTGGCGTCAACCATCCGATATCCTGGATCCATTGCGGCATAAGGAAGCGAGGCACCATGCTTCCGCCGATCGCCGAGACGATCAGCACGACAATGTTGGTCAGCGTTTGCGCCTGCTGCTTGCTGCGGCACAGGAGCACGAATACGAGGGCCAGCCCCGCCGCCGCGAGCGCGCTCACGACCGTTGTGCCCGCCCAAGGCAGGATGTGGCCCGGCAGATCGACGCCAAACCCCAGCCACGCAACCAGAAAAATGATCGTAACCTGGAGAACCCCCTGGGTGACGAGAAAGGCGAACTTGCCCTCGACGATCGCCCGGACACCACCCGGCCCGTAGGTCAGCCGGTCGAACAGGCCGGACTCCTTCTCCTCCAGCAGCGAGATCGCCCCGACCACCGAGGAATACAGCAGGAACAGGATGGCCACCGCCCCGGCGTAATAGGATATCCCGCTCGCCACACCGACCGTGCCCGCTACCGCGATCGTCTCCATTCCCGGCTGCATGCGGAAGCTCTCGCGCTGCCCTTCAGGCGGAACGGGTGCCGCGTCGATCCGTGCCCCGAGCTCCTGCGTCTGCGAGTCAGACAGACGCAGCACGGTGCGCCCTAGCTCTTCGGCGGCGCTGCGAAGTGGCGCGCGCGGGAAGGCCGTGAAATAGGCCTCGTTGAGCGCGCCCTCGAAAATCGACACAGCGATCTGGCGGGCCGGGTCCGTAACGATCTGCAAGGCTGGCACGGTGCTTTCGCCAGGTTTGTCGAGTTGTCCGCCCTCGCTGCGGATGACCAAGCCGACATCGGCCGCTCCCGTGCGCACGAGTTCGCGCACATCGGCAGCCTCCAGCGAATCATTTGCGCGCATTCGCACAAGGCTGGGCGACGTGAAGATTTCCTGGACGAACTTGGTTGATGCCTCGCTGCCGCGGGCGTCCGCCACGGCCACCTTGAGGTTGATTGCCCCGCCCGTGGTGCCTGCGAAAATCACCGCGAAAATGACGAAGACCGTCGCCGGCAGGGCGAACGCCGAAGCGAGCGCACCCCGGTCGCGGATCAGGTTCAGAAGCATCACGCGGAACGCTGCCATCCTCATGGCTGCTTGTCCTGGTCGGCGAAGTAATCCAGCAGGGTGTCGAGTCCGGGCCGGCGCACGCGGATTTCCCGCGCCTCCGGCTCGTCTGCCAGCAGGGTGCGGAACACGCGCGGCAGATCATCGCCGTTCACCTCGATCAGCCCGCGCACCGCGTTGCTGCGCGGATCGACCGTGAAGCCCGCCGCCCTCAGCGCCGCGCACTCATCGGCCTGCATCGCTGCGCCCAGCGGCCTGTCCGCCGTCACGGAAATCTCCATGCGTGTGCCGAAATACTGGCGCCTCAGCGCGTCGGGCGCGCCGCTCGCCATGATCCGGCCATCCACCATGATCGCCACGCGGTCAGCCAGCGTTTCCGCCTCCTGCATGTCATGGGTCGTCAACAGGATCGCCAGCCCGTCATCGCGTAGCTGGCGCAGCATTTCGCAGATGTCCTCACGGGCGCGTGTGTCGATGCCGACCGTGGGCTCATCGAGAATCAGCAGTTCGGGCCCGTGCATCAGCGCCGCACCGATATTCACGCGCCGCTTCATTCCGCCAGACAGCGCGCGAACAGGCTCATCCGCCCGCTCGGCAAGTCCGATCCGCTCCAGGAGCGTCTGCGCCGTCGCACCAAGTCGATCAGGCGCCACGCCCATGAGCCGGCCGAACACCGTGAGATTTTCACGCGGGGTCAATTTCTCATAGATCGCCAGCTGTTGCGGCACGAGGCCGATCGCCCGGCGCGCCGCCGGGGTGCGACGCGGATCTTTGCCCGAAACCGTCAGATGCCCCGCTGATAACGCAATCCGCCCGGTGATCGCCTTCACCAGCGTTGACTTGCCGGCACCGTTGCGCCCGAGCAGCACGAGGATCTCGTGGGCCGACGCTGTCACGTCGGCACTACGCAGTACGGCGCGTGAGCCATAGGCGTAGTGGGCGTCTTCAACCCGCAACAGCGCAGGCGCTTGCGTACCACGCGCGTCAGGAGCGGGCTGCTCACCAGCCATCGGAGGTTCATGCGGCTGCGTGATCGGCTCAGCGGCGTCGACGGCCGGCCTTCTCGCAACCAGATCGGCTTGGCGTTGTGACACGTTCAGGACATGCTCGCGGTCGTGGTCCCGTCCTCGGGACGCTGTTTCATCTTGGCGCAGAGGATATCGGCGAGTTCGCCTGCGAATTGCGCCAGTAGCCGGCCATCCGGCCCGAGTTCACTGACCCTCATCATCGCACGGTCCATGCCCGCGCGCGCCTCGGCCTCGGCGGCCTCAATGCCGCGCGCACGCACAAGCGTGGGTTTTTCACCGTCGTGGCCGACCGTCTTGCTGGCGCTTTCGTGCGAACTTAGCGCATCGATCAGATCGTCAAACGTCTGGAACGCCACGCCGATCGTCATGCCGAAATCGCGCAGCGCCTCGATATCGTCGCGGGACCGCCCGGCCACCCGTCCGCCCATCTGTGCGGCTGCGGCAAACAGCGCGCCGGTCTTGCGCGCATGGATCCCCTCGATCTCGCGCTCGGCCATGGGCGTCTTCGCGTGCAGGTCGCTGAACTGCCCGGCGACCAATCCATTCAATCCGATAGCATGGCTGAGCATACCGCCCAACTCGGCGCGGCAGTCGCCATCCAGACGCCTCTCCGCCGCGATGACCGCATAGGATTCGTTCAGGAGGGCGATCCCCGCAAGAATAGCCGTCGCCTCGCCGAATGCGCAGTGGTTCGCCGGACGGCCCCGGCGCAGCGTGGCGTTATCCATGGCCGGCAGGTCATCGAAGATCAGCGAGGCCGCATGCACCATTTCGATCGCGCAAGCCGGCGCAAACGCCTCACGCCGCTCCGCCTGCCCGTGTCCGGCAGCCAACATCAGCAGCACACCGCGCGCACGCTTGCCCGGCGCCAGCAGGCTGTGCCGTATCGCGCTGGTCAGATCATCGGCCGGGCCGCTCGTTTCGGGAACCGCCCGCTCCAGGGCAGCGTCGATTTCTTTGCCGATCTGCGAAACGACGTTATGAATGTGTTGGTGCATTTCACTGCCTTCGGCGGCCATCTCCCGTCCAGCCCATGCGGGCACAACCCTCGTTGTAATCATAATGGCCGGGAACCGCCAGAGAATGTCCGTCGTATTAACGCCAAGAGCAGACCATCAGTTCATTCCGTGGCACGAGCCGCACCCCGTGTTCGAACCTGGGGCCAGCGCGCCAGCCCATACAGTTCGCCGAAAGCTCATGGCCGACATAGTCACACGCAAGGAAGACCACCTCAATATCGTAATGAGCGGCGCGGTGACCGGCGCACCGGGGTCGAGCGGTTTCAACGCGGTGCGGTTCGAACATGTCGCCCTGCCGGAAATGGACCTCCACGACGTGGATGTGTCCACACCGTTTCTTGGGCATGAGTTGAGCGCGCCGTTGCTCATCAGCTCGATGACGGGCGGTGTCGAGCGGGCTGCGCAGATCAATGGCAATCTTGCTGAGGCGGCCGGGCGGCTGAATATCGCTCTGGCCGTTGGCTCGCAGCGCGTTGCGCTTGATACAGGGCAGACCGCCGGGTTTGACCGCAGCTTGCGCGACAAGGCTGGCGCGGTTCCGATCCTGGCCAATTTCGGAGCGGCGCAGCTCAAGCAGTGGGATGGCATGGATGCCGCGCGGCGTGCGGTGGAGATGATTGATGCGAACGCGCTCATCATTCACCTCAACCCGCTGCAGGAGGCATTGCAGCCCGGCGGCGACCGGGATTGGTCGGGCTTGCTCGGCGAAATCGAGACCCTGGCGCGGATGGCTGATGTGCCGATCGTCGTGAAGGAGGTCGGCGCCGGGATTTCCGGTATGCTGGCGCGGCGGCTCACCGATGCGGGCGTTGCGGCGGTCGATGTTGCCGGCTCCGGCGGTACGAGCTGGGCCGCGGTCGAGGGCGCGCGCAGCAAGGATCCGGTGGCCCGAGCGGTTGCCGAGCCCTTCGCCGATTGGGGCATCCCGACGGCTTACGCAGTCGCCGATGCGCGCCGGCTCTGCCCCGAGGCCACCATCATTGCCTCTGGCGGGATCCGTCACGGCCTGGACGTCGCGCGCGCCATCCGGCTGGGCGCGGACATCGCCGGAACGGCCGCCGGGGTACTCGATGCCGCGTTGACATCCGTTGACGCCGTCATCAAACACTTCGAAGGCATCATTGGCGCGCTCCGCGTGGCCTGCTTCTGTACGGGCAGCCGCAATCTCGCCGAACTCAGGCAGGCGCGTTTAATCTCACCGGGGGAGCCGGGCGCACATCGTCCGGAAGGAGGCTGACATCATGGATATTGTGACGGATCGGGTGAATGGTAGCAGTGCGGATGTGCTCGACACGCCCCCGGCAAGCGAAGGCGACAGGGCGCGGGCGGTGGTGGTCGGCGCGGGCTTCGGCGGCATGGCAGCGGCGCTGCGCCTGCGCGCCAAGGGCTATGACGTCACGTTGTTCGACCGCGCGCCGCGCTGTGGCGGACGGGCGCAGGTCTTCGAGCGCGAGGGATTCCGCCATGACGCGGGGCCGACCGTCATCACCGCCGATTTCCTCTTTCGCGAACTCTTCGAGCTGTTCGGCAAACGGCTTGAGGATTACCTGACGCTCGTGCCGCTCTATCCGTGGTATCGATTCCGCTTTCCCGATGGCAGCACGTTCGATTACGGCGGCACGGTCGAGGACACGCTTGAGGAAATCCGCAGGTTCGAGCCGGCGGACGCGGATGGCTACCTCAGGCTGCTTGAGCATTCGGAAAAGCTGTTCGATGCCGGCTTCACGCGGCTGGCCGATCAGCCGTTCCATAATCCGCTCACGATGATCCGCCAGATCCCGACCCTGGTGCGCCTCAAGAGCCACAACACGGTATGGCAAGCCATCTGCAAGCATCTGAAGAATGAGAAGATCCGCCAGGCCTTCTCCATCCAGCCGCTGCTCGTTGGCGGCAGCCCGTTCGACACCACGAGCATCTACGGACTGATCCATTACCTGGAGCGCAAGTGGGGCGTCTACTTCGCCATGGGCGGGACGGGCGCAATTGTCGATGCCCTTCACAGGCTGATGGAGGAAGAGGGCATCACGGTCCGACTGAACACTACGGTCCAGAAAATCGAGACGGCGGGCGGTCGCGTCACGGGGGTGCGGCTGGAAGACGGCGCATCCGCGCCGGCCGAGGTGGTGGTATCCAACGCGGACCCGCTGCACCTCTATCGGAACATGCTGGATGACACGGACCGCCGCTGGGGCGCGCGGCTGAAGACGAAATACATGCGCAAGTCAATGGGACTGTTCGTGCTTTATTTCGGCACGACGAAGCAGTATCCCGATGTTGCGCACCACACGATCTGGTTGGGCGAGCGGTACAGGGAACTGCTCGACGAAATCTTCAAGAAAAAGAAGCTCGCGGATGACTTCTCGCTTTACGTTCATCGTCCGACCGCGACAGACCCCAGCTTCGCGCCGGAGGGCTGTGATTCGTTCTACGTGCTTTGCCCGGTCCCGAACCTTGACGGGGATGTCGATTGGGAAACCGAGGGACCGCGCCTGCAACAGCGTATCGTCGACGCCCTCGATCAGACAATGTTGCCCGGGCTCAACGAGCATATCACGGCGGACTTCTACATGACGCCGCAGGACTTCAAGCACGACTATTTGAGCGAGGCGGGCGCCGGCTTCTCTGTCGCGCCGCACTTCACCCAGTCAGCGTGGTTCCGGTTTCATAACCGGGCTGAGGGGCCGGAGGGCCTCTATCTGGTCGGGGCGGGCACGCATCCGGGCGCCGGCATGCCCGGGGTGCTGAGTTCGGCCAAGGTGATCGAAAAGCTGGCGCCGGAGCCAAAGCTTGCGACGAAATTGGGGTGACGCATTTCTCTCGAGACGCGGGAGCCTGCGAACAGATTGCCGGAAGTTCACGACGCAGGACCGGCGGGCCACCCCGAGGAGACGGCCCGCCGGATGCCACAAGATCAGCGACTGAAGCCCGGATACTCGAAGCTGCTGCCGCTGCTTGACGACGAAGTTGTGCTGCGGCTCGGCGCTGCGCTCGCCACGGTCGATGTGCTGAACCGGCGCACCGTCACGATCACGCGGGCGCCAACCCGCGTCTGCCGGTAAAGCTCCTGGACATGCGAGTCAAACATGCGAATGCATCCGCTGGACACCTGCCGGCCGATAAGCTGCGGCGCGTCCGTCCCGTGTATTCTGTAGAGCGTGCCGCCGAGATACAGGGCACGGCTGCCAAGAGGATTACGCGGATGCCCGCCGGGCACATGAGCCGGCAATTCTGGGTTCTCTCGGCGCATCCGCGCGGTCGGGGTCCAGCCCGGATTCACCTTCTTCTGCGATACGCGCAAGACACCGGACCAGCGCGCTTCCGGCCGCGGCACGGCGATGGGGTAGGCCATCGCGCGTCCGCGGCGACGCACATGGTACAGCCGCCGATCACCAAAGCTGACGATAATCGTGCCGGGAGCGTAGCGCTTTGAAAACGAAACGGTCTGACGGCCCGATGCCGAGCCGAACGAGAAAAACGAGGAGAACTGCGCCGATACGGGCGTGTTGACGGCTGGCGCCGTCGCGAATGCACCGGTGCAAAATGCAACGGCTGCAAGCCAGAGCAAGGTCTTTTTCATTGAAGCCACCTTTTGAGTACTGCGGCGGGCACCGCAAGCCGGAAGCCCGAAACTAACAACGAGAAATTACGCAGGTCTTTCCGCGCGGGCCTGCGGCGTTCGCATGGCACCACGCGGCGGCTGAGCCTCAATTCAGTAACCGCACCGTGCCCACAAGCATCACGCCCGTCGCGCAGACATCGGCCTGCGCCTCATCCCCCGGCCATTTGCAGCCAAGGCCGGAAAGTGTCCCCGGTTCGGCTGCCCAAACCGTTCGCACCAATGCATCCGTGCCCGGCGATGGTTGGACTTGCACCCCCGTTGGCCGGATTGCCCTGTAACAGCTGTGAGGTGAATGCGGCCCTTCGAGCTTGTGCGCTGGACATGTTGGCTCGGACACGCCATGAGCAACCGCGGGCCCAGTCGCGGAAAGCGGCCCTGCGGAAAGCCACAGCGCGATAACGACCGCGGCGGCGGCGACAACACCCGGCAGGTGATCCGCCAGTCTTCCAATTAAACGCCGATTCATGACCAAGCCGCATGCCCTGAAAATATATCTCAGAGTTTATGGTACACCCGGGCAGAGTCCGACGTCCACCGGCGGCGGCACGCTTTCGCCCAAGCTGTGGCGAAATTGCGACAGCTCAAGCGTTCTCGCGCAGTTCACGCCGCAGGATCTTCCCAACGACTGTCTTCGGCAGTTCATCGCGAAATTCGATCTGGCGGGGGACCTTGTAGGGCGTCATCTGTTCACGGCAGAAGGCGATGATGTCGTCTTCGGTGAGATCCTGATCCTTCTTGACGATGACGGCCTTGACCGTCTCGCCCGACTGCTCGTCGCGAATGCCGACAACGCCCGCCTCCACCACGCCGGGATGGGACGCGATCACCGACTCGATCTCGTTGGGATACACGTTGAAGCCGGACACGTTGATCATGTCCTTGGTGCGGTCGATGATGTAAACGAAGCCCTTATCATCCATCTTGGCCATATCGCCGGTGCGCAGAAACCCGTCCTCGGTGAACACCAGCGCGGTTTCATCCGGTCGCTGCCAGTAGCCTGTCATCACCTGCGGCCCGCGGATGCACAGTTCGCCAGGCTCGCCAATACGCACTTCCTCGCCTTCCGGCGTGCGGAGCGAAACTTCGGTCGAGGAGATCGGCAGTCCGATCGAGCCGGTATACTCCTTGATGTCGAGCGGGTTGATCGTCGCCGCCGGCGAGGTCTCCGTAAGCCCGTAAGCCTCGACGAGAGGCGTACCGGTCACGGCCTTCCAGTCCTGCGCAACACTCTTCTGGACTGCCATGCCGCCGCCAAGCGTGAGCCGAAGTGCGGAAAAGTCGAGCTTGCGGAAATCCTCGTTGTGCAGGAGGGCATTGAAAAGCGTGTTGACCCCGGTCAGCGCGGTGAAAGGCGTCTGGCCCAACTCCTTGACGAAAGCCGGGATATCGCGCGGATTGGTGATCAGGACATTCTTCGCGCCGATCTTCATGAAGGTCATGCAGTTCGCCAGCAACGCGAAGATGTGATACAGCGGCAGCGCGGTCACGATGACTTCCCGGCCCTCGCGCACATGCGGCTTGATCCAGGCATGAGCCTGTTCGAGATTGGCGATCATGTTGCGGTGGGAGAGCATCGCCCCCTTGGGAATCCCGGTCGTTCCGCCAGTATATTGCAGGAAAGCCAGGTCCTCGGGCGCGACATCAACAGGCTGATAAGCCCGCTTCGCCCCGGCCGACAGCACGTCCTTGAACCAGAGCGCGCCTGGAATGTCCCATTTCGGGACCATCTTCTTTACCCGCTTGACCACCAGATTGACGATATTTGCCTTCGGGAAATCGAGCATGTCGCCGAGGCGGGTCAGGATCACGTGCTCGACATCCGTCCGGTCCAGCACCTGCTCCAGCGTATGCGCGAAGTTCTCGACGATGACGATCGCTTGCGCGCCGGAATCCGCCAATTGCCCGCCCAGCTCACGCGGCGTGTACAGCGGATTGCAGTTCACGACCGTGTAGCCCGCGCGCAGCACACCCAGCATTGCGATCGGGTATTGGAGCACGTTCGGCATCATGATGGCCACGCGCGCGCCATGTGGCAGGCCCAGATCGCCCTGGAGGTAGGCGGCGAAGGCGCGTGACAGCCGATCGATCTCGGCATAGGTGTAGGTCTTGCCCATGCAGGCGAACGCCGGGTAATCCGCGTGCCGCGCCGCGCTTTCAGCGAACATGTCGCCGATCGAGCGGTATTTGTCGGGATCGATCTCGGCGGGAACGCCTGACGGATAGCTGTCAAGCCAGATTGGATCCATGTCCTTCCCTCCAGTATCATCCGGCTCATGCCCGGCGGTCGGATTTTGCAACGTTTGCTGCAGGTTGAGTGTTAGACTATGGCAGTTTGACAGTGGCTGGAAGGCCCATCTGCCGCGGCTGTCGGCCCGGTGATGCCCGTCTGCGACCAGGGAGTCAGAAATTCGTCTGCCAGGAGGAGAAATGACCGACACCGAAATGTTCAAGGACGTCGACGCCTACATCGCCGAGCGTTTCATCGTCGATGACCCGGCACTCGACGCAGCCACCGCCGCGGCAAAGGCGGCAGGCCTGCCCGACATCGCTGTCTCACCAGTGCTGGGAAAATACCTGTACTTGCTTGCCAAATTGATAAGCGCACGTCGCATCCTGGAAATCGGGACGCTGGGCGGCTACAGCACCACCTGGCTGGCGCGGGCCCTGCCAGAGGACGGCAGCGTGGTCACACTTGAATACGAGCCGAAACATGCCGGCGTGGCGCGGGCCAACCTTGATCGTGCTGCCGTTGGCCCGTGGGTCGAAATCGTTGTCGGCGATGCCGTGGCTTCGCTGAGCGAACTCAACGAACGCGGCGAGCCGCCCTTCGACATGGTGTTCATCGACGCCGACAAGGAAAACTACGTTAACTACCTTGAGTGGTCGATCGAACTTACGCGCCCGGGCGGCCTGATCATCGCGGATAACGTCGTGCGGAACGGTCGCGTCCTCGATCCCGGCTCCAGCGATTCGATGGTTCAGGGTGTGCAAGCATTCAACGATGCCCTCGCCACGAACAACCGCGTTGAGGCGATCGTGACGCAGATGGTCGGCGACAAGGGTCATGACGGCGTAGCTGTCGCGATGGTGCGCCGCTGACGCGAAAACGAACCGGCGGGGCGGAAGCTGCGTATGTTGAACGCGATAATTGGAAACAGGATCCTAGCGATGAAGCAGCAACTCTCTGCAGCCATTGCCCTGATCGGCGTCATGACCGCGTCACCGGCGGCGACGATCGCATCGGAAAACCAGACGCGCTCGGCGCACGACTTCGCGTTTACCTCGATCGGCGGCGACCCGATGCCCCTCGGCCAATACGCCGGCAAGGTGCTGCTGGTCGTCAACACCGCTTCGTTGTGCGGTTTCACGCCGCAATATCAGGGGCTTCAGGCGCTCTGGCAGGACTACCGTGATCGCGGACTTGTCGTGATCGGTGCGCCCTCCAACGATTTCGGCGATCAGGAGCCAAAGAGCGAAGGCGACATCAAGGATTTCTGCCAGGGGGCGTTCGGCGTCAACTTCCCGCTGACGGAGAAGGTGCATGTGAAGGGGCCGGAGGCGCATCCGTTCTACCAGTGGGCGCGTGACGTCGGTGGCGAGAAGCTCGCCCCGCGCTGGAACTTCCATAAATACCTGATCTCGGCGGACGGTAAGCTCGTCGGCGCGTTCAGCACCCGCACCAAGCCGCAGGCCAAGGAAGTGACCGAGGCTATCGAGCAGCAGTTGGCCGCAGCACAAACCAACTAAGCCAGGCATGACCAAGCGGCGTTCAGATAACGCGGGAGGCGACCTCGTCCTCGTGCTGGGAGATCAGTTGTCGCATGGCCTCAGCAGCCTGCGTGCGACCGGGCCGGCAAATGCCGTGGTTTTGATGGCTGAGGTCCATGACGAGGCGACTTACGTCCCGCACCACAAGAAGAAGCTCGCCTTCATGTTTTCCGCGATGCGCCATTTCGCCGAGGCGTTGCGCGCACGCGGGTGGACGGTCGACTACACTGAGCTGGACGACCCGGAGAACGCCGGTTCGCTCGGCGGCGAGGTCGAACGCGCAATCGCGCGGCACCAGCCCGCGCGTCTGATCGTCACCGAGCCGGGCGAATGGCGCGTCGCGCAGATGTTTGCCGACTGGCGCGAGCGTTTCGACATTCCCGTCGAAATTCTGGACGACGACCGCTTCTTGTGTTCGCGCGACGACTTCCTTTCGTGGGCCGAGGGCCGCAAGAGTCTGCGCATGGAGTATTTTTACCGCGACATGCGCCGCCGGACCGGCCTGCTGATGGATGGCGACGAACCCGAAGGCGGCCGCTGGAACTTCGACGCGGAGAACCGCAAGCCGGCGGATGACGACCTGTTCATGCCGCAGCCCGCGCACTTCGCGCCGGACGCGACGACCCGCGCGGTGCTCGACCTCGTCGGCGCTCGGTTCGGCAACAACGTGGGCGATCTGGAACCATTCTGGTTCGCCGTGACGCGCGAAGACGCCGAAGCCGCCTTCGAGAGCTTCCTGACAGACGCCCTGCCCTCCTTCGGTGATTATCAGGACGCGATGCTGCAGGACCGCAGATTCCTGTTCCACAGTGTCTGCTCGCTCTATCTGAACGCCGGGCTGCTCGACCCGCTAGAGATGTGCCGCCGCGCCGAGGCCGAATATTATGCCGGGCGCGCGCCCCTCAATGCGGTGGAGGGCTATATCAGGCAGATCCTGGGCTGGCGCGAATACATCCGCGGCATCTACTGGCTGAAAATGCCGGATTATGCGGACGTCAACTTCTTCGAGGCCGACAACGACCTGCCCGACTTTTACTGGACCGGCGAAACCGACATGGCCTGCGTGCGCGCGGCTGTCGGCCAGACCATCGAGGA
>CAYFTI010000009.1:0-30999 GCA_964346065.1 uncultured Hyphomicrobiaceae bacterium | reverse complement strand
CGCGCGCGTCATGTTCCTCGGTGAAGTAGCCGTGCTTCCAGCCCCAGTACGTCCAGGTGCCCGCTAGCCGGTCAAAGACCTGGCGCGAGTCGGTTTCGCTGCCATAGCGCTCGTCCTCGGGCAGTTCGGCGAGCGCCGCCTCGTCGGGGACCGAGCGCCACAGCCATGAGGGGACGCTGTTCTCCTCTACGCGCTTCAGCCGCGCAGGCACCCCGGCCTTGCGGAAGTATTTCTGCGCGAGAATGTCGGCCGCGACCTGGCTGAAATTCGCTGGCACCGAGAGGCTGTCCAGCCGAAAGACGACCGAGCCGTCGGGATTGCGGATTTCACTGCTGGCCTTGCGAAAGCCGATATCTGCGTAGGGTGACTGCCCTTCTCTGGTAAAGCGCCGTTCGATCCGCATCTGTGAATCCCTCAAGGTTTCGCCGTGTCTCACAGCGATTTTGAAATTTAGATCTTGGAGAATTACGCGAGGAACCAGTACGCAAACGCAAACACGCCCCAGCCAATACCTTTTTTTGAAGGCATGGCAACGCGATTACATGACGAGAAACTAGGAGAGAACGCGCACACGGGAAATCATGCCAACGCCGAAAGGCTCTCGGGCCAGCATCGTCCGCCAATGAAGATACGCTGTCATTATGCATCAGCGCGACGGCACCCCGCTGCCGCGCACCTTGGAACACTGATCTGAGTCGGGGTTCAAAGTCAAGGCTTGGTACGTATTCGCACTTCTTATAGCAATATGTAGTGCCTCCCCCTTGTTTCCACGAAGTCTTGTGTCCCGCGGCGACACTGGCCGCTGCTGCCGTATGATGTTTGTAGGGCGATTCGCGGTGGCCTTCCCGGGTTAGTCCGCGGCGTTTGACAGGTGCTGGAAAAGCTGGGGACTAGTCGTTTTCGCGCAAAAATTCCGGAGTATTCGTGCGTCCAGGCGGTGGGGAAAGGCAGGTTTCGCCAAGAGTGCCGACACGCGCGCTGACCGGAAGGAGGCCCCGGCGTGTCATTTTGATCACGCAGCCGTTGGCTCCGGGGGCAAACCGGTACAGGTGATAGGCGCCGGGAGGTTTGTGGCTTGGGTCTGGCCGGGTGGCCGACGCGGCCGCCGACGCCGAGGGCGCTCCGACAACGGGGACTGTACCGCCGGACCAGGACAGCCAATTGAGCGTAAAGCGATGCTCGTGCCCATGCAGTACGAGCTCGGCGCCGTGCCGCTTGAGGACATCGTGAAGAGCGCCGGCATCGTGAAGGCCGCGCCGCCAGTTCGCCATGCCCGGAAGGGGCGGATGATGAATGAGAAGGACGCGGATCAGGCCGGTGGATCCAAGGGCGGAAAGCGCTTCGGCCACCCGCGCAAGCTGCCCCCGGCCCAGTCGCCCCGCCGCCATGAACGGTGCAGTTGCACGCCCGGTCGAGGTTCCGATCAGCGCGATGGTGTCGCCGAGCACCCGAACATAGGGAAAATCCGTATCAGCGGCGCCTGCAAAGTCGGCGCCGGCCTCGTTCGAGGTCATGTAATCCGCCCAGAGACGGACACCTTCGCTGCGCCGCGTGGCCACATAGGCATCGTGATTGCCGGGAATGGCGCTCACATGCGCCGAGTCCCCCAGCGTGCCCAGCCACGCCCGCGCCCTCGTGAATTCCTCCGGCAGGGCGATATTCACGAGATCGCCCGTGACCGCGATATGGTCGGGTGCGTGCGTTCGCATGTCGGCAACGAGCGCTTCGAGGACGTCAGGCCGGTGGATGCCCTGACGGCGGTACCAGTTCAGGTAGCCGAACAGCCGCTTGTTCAGAAGCTCGCGAAAGCGCGCAGGAGGGAGCGGGCCGAGATGTGGATCGGACAAGTGAGCGAGCGTGAACATCAGAACTCAGCGCCCTGCCGCTGCCCCAACGCAAACCGTCTATATGCGCGTGATCATGTTGGTGATGACCGGCTCGGCACTGGGTGTCGGCATCTGGTCGCTCTCGCCCGAAGGCAGGAAACGCGGGTCAATCGGCTTTGGCCGGATCAGTTCCACATCGTTGCCCGGCCCGTAGCGGAACGGCAGCCGGCGCGCCACCAGAAAGCTCTGTTCGCCGTACAAGCTCCACCGCATCAGCCGTTTGCGGGCATTCATGAAGCTGGCATAGATTCGCGACAGTAACTCGTCGCCCTGCACTTGCTCGGCGATAACTTCGCCTGCGGCCTTTCCAATGCCGGTCAGTACCTCGTCAGGAAACTGGCGCATGCGCACGCCGTCCTCTTTGATGAGCTGCTGAAGCACCAGGCCATTGAAACTGTAGAAATCACCCGGCATATCGCGGCGCTCCTGCAAGCAGGCCATCTCCATGATCTTCTGCTGCTCCGGGGTGAAGCTGTTCCACACCTCCATGTTGATACCCAGCACCTGAAGGTCCACCGGAGAGTGCACACCCGGCCAATAGTAGTATTTCGCATATTTGTGGAGTTCTAACTCGCGGTCCGTCCACGGGCCGACGAACTCGGCGCCGTCAATCTCGCCCGCTTCGAGTGCCGGAACGATCTCGCTGCCCGGCAGGTTGACGCCTTTTCCGCCAATCCTGTCGATGACCGGGGTAAATACGCCGGGCACCCGGTAGCGCAGCCCCTGGAAGTCAGCTAGTGAATTGATTTCCTGCTTGAACCAGCCGCCCATCTGGTTGCCGGTGTCGCCCGCGTTCAGCGGCATGATGTTATAGCGCGCCGAGAGTTCGCGCCACAGTTCGTTGCCGCCAAGATATTCCATCCAGGCTTCATGCTCGGTGATTGTCATGCCGAAAGGCATGGACCCGAAGAAGCCGAAACCCGGCGACTTGCTTGTGAACCAGTAGTGCTCGGAACCGAAATACATGTCAGCGTCGCCGCGTGACACCGCATCGAAACTGTCGAACGCCTCGACGAGCTCTCCCGCCCAGAATATTTCGATATCGATTTGTCCATCGGTCACCAGCCGAATACGCTCGACAAGCCGGCGCAAACCGGTGGAAAGACCACGTGCTCCCGCAGGATAAGGACAGGCTAGCCGGAACTGGCGTTTGCCCTGAGAAAGCGCGGGGCGCGGAAAACTCGCAGCCGCCGCAGAAGTGGCCGCCAGACCGCCGATAAACGCTCTACGCTTCATGAGACTCCCTTGAACATTTTTTGCCCGTTGCGCGCGTGCGCTGCTAATTGTCGCCTGGCTGAACATCAATGATTCTGGGCTGCCCACCTCCCGAGCTGCGCATCTCGCCCGGCACCTCGCGCGATCCCTGGCGCGAAGGCTGCTGGGTGCCGGAACTGCCGTCGCGCGGTGGTTCGCGCTCAAGGCCCAGCGCCTCGGAACGGTCATAGGCGAAGGGCAGGCGGCGCGCGCGCAGGAAGGCATCCTCCGCAACCTTGGTCCAGCGCAGGAGCTGATATCGCGCGCTGACAAAATTCTCGAAGATGGCCTTAGCCTGCTCGCTTTGCTCAGCCAGATTCATGGCGACCCGGCTGGACGCCTTGCCGAAATCATTCAGGAGATCGTCGGGGAATGACACGATGTCATGTTCCTTGCTCTGAGCAAGCTGGGCGATGGCCGTGGCATTGCGAGAGTTGAACTCGGCCAGCATGCGCACCGCTTCGGTGCGGCAAGCCATCTTGATGAGTTCCTTCTCGCCCTCGGAGAGCCCGATCCAGAGATCGAGGTTCATGCCGACGCTGATTTGCGTGCCCGGCTCGTGAAAACCCGGATGGCAATAATAGCGCGCCGCCTTGTGCAGCCCCAGAGCCATGTCGTTCCACGGGCCGACCCATTCAGCGGCCTCGATTTCGCCGGCGTTCAGTGCTTCGACGACCCGGCCGCCCGGTACCACGACGGGCTCGGCGCCAAAGGATTTGAAGACTTCGGCGGCCAGTCCCGTAGCACGGATCCGCAGTCCCTCCAGGTCCGCCGCGGAGCGGATCCGTTTCTTGTACCAGCCGCCCATCTGCACGCCGGTATTACCGGCCGCCAGCGGCTTGATGTTGTAGCGCGCGGAAAGATCGTTCCACAGTTCCTGGCCGCCGTACTTGTTGAGCCAGGTATCCATCTCGATGGGGCTGAGGCCAAAAGGGACCGAGGCGAAGAAGTTGAAGGCGGGATCCTTGTCCGCCCAGTAATACTCGATTGCGTGGTACATATCGACCTCGCCTTCGGCGACGGCGTCGAACATGTCCTGCACGGGGACCAGCGCGTTGGCCGCGTATGGCTTGACCGTAAGCTTGCCGCCCGTGGCCTCGGTAATCTTCTTGGCCAGGATCTGCGCACTCGTGCCGTAGCCGGGGTAGTTCATCGGCCACGCCAGAGCCATCTTCAAGTCGCGCTTTCCGGTCGCCAAGGCTGGCGATGCGACCGAGGTGGTCGCCGCCGCTGCGCCAGCGGTAAGAAAGGTTCGGCGTTTCATGAGAGATCTGCTCCCGCGTCTAGCCCACATTATAAACGCCTCGCCATTACGGCTTAGGCGAAATCGGCTGCTCATGCGCCGTCAAAACGGATTGGTTCGCCGACAGCGCGTGAGCGGCAACGAAGGCTCCCGGCAGATGCCCCAGCATCAAGGCTCATGCGCCTTTTTTGCCGATCCAGGCCCCGAAGAAACCCGCACGCTGGACCGTCGGGCCATCACGTAAGACGATACGACCGATTGCGTTGATCTGTTACCACGTGCAAGTGGCGATGTGGCAAAAAAATGATCTGCGGGCGGACCAAAACGTTTTCGGGCAACCCCTGAATGCCGTTGGGTAATAACTAGGCACATATCGGGAGCGGTGATGCGATTCCAGGCAGAGCGACACGGGCGCGAACGTCTGTTCGTCTACGGTACCATCCGCCCGGGTGGGGGACACCCTATCAGCCGCGCGCTTGCGCATAACGGCCGGTGGCTGGGATCCGCGGCGATCCGCGGCAGCATCGAACGCTTGGGCGCCTATCCCGCGTTACGCTTGCGATCGGATGCGCGCTGGGTCGGCGGAGAGGTCTTCGAAATCACGGGCGGCCGGCGTGTCTGGCGGGTTCTGGATCTCTACGAGGGGTGCCATGAAGACCCGCCCGATTATGTGCGCCAGCGTGTCCCGGTCTGGCTGTGCGCAGGCAATGCCGGACGCTGGATCAACGCCTGGTGTTATGTCATGAACGCGGGCGGGCGCGGTAAGACGGCCCGAGATCTTCCGCGGGCGCCTTGTGGTTGAGATCGCCCGGCGTTTCATATACCAATAAGAGGTTTTGAGCGCTCACACCGACGTGAATGGGCTGCGGACAGCCGAATTTTTGATGAGACGATAACCGGGATGTCCCTGCGTAGGGTGACGGCCATCTTCGCGAGCGCAATCGAGCTGCATTGCCGCTGGTTAGCGTTTCACGCACGCCTTTGGAATATCATGATGCCGGCGCTTCCCGATGAACAACCGCAGAAAACGCAAATGACGGACACGATCACGACGGACGACCACGGCCCCGCTGACGCCGCCGGACAAAAGCAGGTGTACCGTTTCGGCGCTGGCACGGCCGACGGCGGCGCAGAGATGCGCGACCTGCTGGGCGGAAAGGGGGCCAATCTCGCGCAGATGGCCTCGCTCGGCCTGCCCGTGCCGCCCGGCTTCACGATCACGACCGATGTTTGCACGGCCTATTTTGCCAACGACCACAAGTTCCCCGCCGGTCTTAAGGCGGAAGTCGAGGGTGCGCTGGCGTTCATAGGCGAGGCGGTCGGCGCGCGCTTCGGCGACACGCAGAGCCCGCTGCTCGTGTCGGTGCGCTCCGGCGCCCGTGTCTCGATGCCGGGCATGATGGACACGGTGCTGAATCTCGGCCTCAATGACGAGACGGTCGAGGCGCTTGCCCGCCGCGCGGATGATCGCCGGTTTGCATTCGATTCCTACCGCCGATTCATACAAATGTATTCGGACGTGGTGCTGGGGCTTGATCACCATGTCTTCGAGCAGGCGCTAGAACAGTACAAGAACCTGAACGCGTTCGAACTCGACACGGAGCTGTCCGCCGAGGACTGGGCGCAACTCATCGCGCAATACAAGCAGATCGTTCAGGACAAGCTCGGCCAACCCTTCCCGCAGGACATTCATGAACAGCTGTGGGGCGCCGTCGGCGCGGTGTTTGAATCCTGGCATACAGCGCGCGCGGTCACTTATCGCCGGCTGCACAACATCCCCGAGGAGTGGGGAACGGCGGTGAATGTGCAGGCGATGGTGTTCGGCAACACGGGCGAGCGCAGTGCCACCGGCGTCGCCTTCACGCGCAACCCGTCCACGGGCGATAACGCGATCTATGGCGAATTCCTCGTGAACGCGCAGGGCGAGGACGTCGTGGCCGGCATCCGTACGCCGCAATACATCAGCGAGGCCGCCCGCACCGCCGCCGGAGATGACAAGCCCTCGCTGGAACAGGTCATGCCCGATGCGTTCGCGCAGTTGCGTGACATCTGCCTCAAGCTGGAGCGCAATTATTGCGACATGCAGGACGTCGAGTTCACGATCCAGGACGGCAAGCTGTGGATGCTTCAGACGCGTGGCGGCAAGCGCACGACGAAAGCCGCGCTGAAAATCGCCACCGAGATGACCGCCGAAGGGCTGATCACGAAGGAAGAGGCGCTCCTTCGCATTGAGCCGGAGCAACTCGATCAACTCCTCCACCCCATGCTCGACCCGGACGCGGAGAAGCATGTTCTGACCAAGGGCCTGCCGGCGTCGCCGGGTGCGGCAACGGGCGAGGTGGTGTTCAGCCCCGATGAGGCCGAGACCCTGCGCAATCTCGGGAAGCCGGTTATCCTCGCGCGTATCGAGACCAGCCCGGAAGATATCCACGGCATGCACGCGGCGGCCGGCATCCTGACCGCGCGCGGCGGCATGACCTCCCACGCGGCGGTCGTCGCGCGGGGCATGGGCCGGCCCTGCGTGTCGGGCGCGAAGGATTTGTCGATCGACTACGAAAACCAGACGATGACGGCGGCGGGGACCATGCTTCGCCGCGGCGACGTCATCACGATCGACGGCGGCACCGGCGAAGTGATCGCGGGTGAGGTGCCGACGCTGCAGCCTGAACTCGGGGCAGACTTCCGGCAGCTCATGGACCATGCCGATCAGGTTCGCCGCATGAGGGTGCGCGCGAACGCCGAGACACCGCGCGACGCCAAGCAGGCGCGTGAATTCGGCGCCGAAGGCATCGGCCTGTGCCGGACCGAGCACATGTTCTTCGAGGGCGAGCGCACCACGGCCATGCGCGAGATGATCGTCGCGGACGACGAGTCCGGACGGCGCGCCGCGCTCGCGAAGATCCTGCCGATGCAGCGCCAGGACTTCCTCGAGCTGTTCGAGATCATGGCGGGCCTGCCCCTGACCATCCGGCTGCTGGATCCGCCGCTGCATGAGTTCCTGCCCCACGAGGACAAGGATATACGCGAGACGGCCGCGGACCTCGGGGTCGAAGAAACGAAGCTGCGCACCCGGCTGGCCCAACTCAAAGAGTTCAATCCAATGCTCGGGCATCGCGGTTGCAGGCTAGCCATAAGCTACCCGGAGATTCCCGAGATGCAGGCGCGGGCGATCTTCGAGGCGGCGAGCGAAGCGGGCCAGCGGACGGGCGCGCCGGTCGTGCCGGAGGTCATGGTGCCGCTCGTCGGGCTGGCGGGCGAGTTCAACCAGATCAAGGATCGTATCGATGCCACCGCGAGGGATGTCGCCCGCGAAACCGGCGTCACGCTCGATTATCAGGTCGGGACGATGATCGAAATTCCGCGCGCGGCGTTGCGGGCCGGCGCCATTGCGGAAACGGCCGAATTCTTCTCGTTCGGAACCAATGACCTCACACAGATGACCTATGGTTTGAGCCGCGACGACAGCGGCAGCTTCCTCGGCGATTACATGTCGCGCGGGATCATGCAAAGTGACCCGTTCGTGACGCTCGACGCCGAGGGCGTTGGTGAACTCGTCCAGATCGCGAGCGAGCGCGGCCGGGCTACGCGCGGCGACATCAAGCTGGGCATCTGCGGCGAGCACGGCGGCGACCCGGCCTCGATCAGCTTCTGCGAGCGCATCGGGCTGGATTACGTGTCCTGCTCACCCTATCGCGTTCCCGTCGCACGCCTTGCGGCGGCGCAGGCAGCTGTGCGCGCGCGCGAGGCGGGCGGGGGCTGATCGAACCCTCCGACGGCGTTCATCCACAGAGACTTCACTGGCTCTCATGACGTGAGCGGGCGAATCAGGCTTGCTCACGGCTGACGTCAGCCTTCGACGCTGGCATCAGCACGGAGATGAGAGCCGATTTTCAGATCGCTGCTGATAGCCGTTATCATCGGGGCCGTGGTCGGCGGCGTGGCGGCCGGCTTGGTGAGCAGACTCGGCGACCAGGAACAAGGCTCCAGCGCGCGCCCCGGCACATACGGGCTGGTGCCGCGTGAGACCCCGCCATTCCAACGCGGCGACATCCTGCCACGAAAACCGGATCAGCTTATCGGTCGCGCCTCGGTGATCGATGGCGACACGATAAAAATTCGCGGGCAGTCGATCCGTCTTCATGGTATCGATGCACTGGAGGACGCTCAGAAATGCCTTGCCGGGGGACAACGTCAACGGTGTGCCCAGAAGGCGGCGCTCGCCCTCGCCAACAAGATCGGGCGCCGCAATGTTGTCTGTGACAAGCGCAATGAGGATCGCTATGGCCGCATCGTCGCGATCTGCCGCGTGGACGGCGACAGCCTGAACGCCTGGCTCGTGGCCGAGGGATGGGCGCTGGCCTATCGCCGCTACTCGCGCCGCTACATTGAGCAGGAGAAAGCGGCAAAGCAGGCGCGAAAGGGCGTGTGGGCGACTCGTTTCATCAAACCCTGGGACGCCCGGCGCGGTGAGCGGCTTGGCGCGAGGATCGCCACGCGCAGCTGCGCGATCAAGGGCAATATCGGCCGCGATGGCGAGCGCATTTATCACGTACCCGGCGGATACTATTACGGGCGCACCCGCATAAACGAGCGCGAGGGCGAGCGCTGGTTTTGCTCCGAGGCACAGGCCCGCGCGGCGGGCTGGCGCCGCGCAAACCGCTAGATCACCGCGCGCAGACTTGCCAACCATTCATGGCTGGTTCACCTAGAGGCTGTTAGCTTCTGTTCCGCAAGCTCGATGATTCCAGCATTGTTTCAACAAATGACAAGATGCCTTCAAACGCTGCGCCAAACTCTGCTGATCCCCGTGTTCGTGATCGCGCTGTCCGCGTTTTGCGCGACGTCGTATGCGCAAGGGTGCACCTCGTCCTGGTCAAAATCGCAGTATAAGTCCTACAGTCAGATCCGTGCGGAGGTACAGCAGCGCGTGCGCAACGCGCAAATCCTCAGCGTGCAGTTGTGCGGGCGCGGCGCCTCAGCCCGGTTCCGCGTCCGGGTCAAGACCAGAAGCAATGGCGGCGCCACGCGGCGCGACATTATCATCAGGGCGCGATAAGCCTGCAGGTCATGCGGCCGATAAGGTGCGCTGGGTGACTTGAGCAGGTGGAAGCGATATCAGGAGGCTCTGCGGCCATGCGGCTCCTTGTCGTTGAAGACGATGAGAATCTGAACCGGCAGCTCAAGGCCGCCCTGTCGGACGCTGGTTATGCCGTTGACAGCGCGTTCAACGCGGAGGACGGGCATTTTCTCGGCGACACCGAACCCTATGACGTCGTGATCCTCGATCTCGGCCTGCCAAACCCCACGGACGGATTGCGCATCCTGGAGCATTGGCGCCGCGGCAAGCGCGATATGCCCGTTCTGATCCTGACCGCCCAATCAAGCTGGAGCGACAAGGTCGCGGGCATGGACGCCGGGGCCGACGATTACGTGGCCAAGCCGTTTCACATGGAAGAGGTGCTGGCGCGCATCCGCGCGCTGATACGCCGCCACGCCGGGTTTGCAACCTCCGAAATCGAATGCGGCCCGTTGAGGCTGGACACGCGGGCCGCGCGCGTGACGTGTGACGGCGCGCCCGTCAGGCTTACGTCGCTGGAGTTCCGGCTGCTGAGCTATCTCATGCATCACCGGGGCCGCGTCGTGCCGCGCATGGAACTGGTCGAACATCTGTACGAGCAGGACTTTGACCGCGATTCCAACACCATCGAAGTGTTCATTGGTCGGCTCCGCAGGAAGATACCGGCCCATCTGATCGAGACCGTGCGCGGTCTTGGCTATCGTCTTGTGGATCCAACGGGCCACGACCAACAGAAATGAAGCGAAATTCCCTTGCCTTTCGTCTGATCGTCGCCGCGTGCATTTGCATCCTTTTGATCCTGCCGCCCGCCGGCGTCCTGCTGGTTTCGTTTCATCGCAGCATGTTCCAGGGCATGGCGGATGAGACGCTCCGGAACCATCTCAACGACCTGATTGCCAGCCCGTCGCCCACCGGGGGCGGGCTCGTCCTGGAAAAGGATCCGTCACTGGGCCAGCCGCTGTTCAAGCGTCCCGCGAAGGGCTGGTATTACCAGATCGCCCCGCGCAAGGCGCCCGATGAGCCCGTGCTCAAGTCACCCTCGCTTGCCTCTGAAGCGCTGAGCATGCCCGATCCCCGCGCCGCCCGAACAGAATCGACGGGCCAGTATGTCTGGGGGAATATGACCGGGCCATTTGGCAATCACCTGCGTGTCATCGCCCAGGACGTTGACATTGGTGGCGATGACAGGGAACAGGGCTATACCTTCATGGTGACGCTCGACGCCGCAAGCCAGATCGACGATCCGGTCTGGAGCTATACGGTGACAATGACGACGGCCTTTGCGGCGCTTGGTGCGGCGCTGCTCATCGCCACGTTGATACAGGTGCGCTACGGGCTTCGCCCGCTTGATGACATTCGTGCGGGTCTTGCGGCGATCCGCTCTGGCGAGGCGGAGCAACTGGAGGGCGAGTTGCCGCGCGAAATCCAGCCTTTGCAGGCGGAACTGAACGAACTGATCCTCGATAACCAGAAGATCGTCAAGAATGCCCGCACGCATGTCGGCAATCTCGCCCATGCGCTGAAAACGCCGCTGAGCGTGATCACCAACGAGGCGCGGAGCCGTGACGACTCCTTTTCCGATTTCGTGGGCACGCAGGCCGAGATCATGCGCCAGCAGGTGGAGCACCACCTCAACAAGACGCGAGCGCAAACGCAATCCGGCGTGATCAGGCGGCCAGTTGCGGTCAGACCGGTGATCGTCACGACCAGGAACGCGCTGGCCAAGATTTACAGCAATCGCCAACTCGACCTTTCAGCCGAGTGCGACGACGAACTCCGTTTTCTTGGGGAGAAGCAGGATCTCCAGGAGATGATCGGCAACCTGATGGACAACGCCTGCAAGTGGGCGGCTTCTTCTGTCGCGGTCTCCGCGGCCGCGGACGGCGAGGCACTGCCCCAGCTCCATATTTGCGTGGACGATGACGGGCCGGGGCTTTCCCCGGAGGCGCGGGCCGAGGCTGTAAAACGCGGCCTTCGGCTGGACGAGACGAAGCCCGGATCGGGGCTTGGCTTGTCCATCGTCGCCGACTTGTGCAGCCAATACGCGGGTGAATTGCGCCTTGATGAATCGCCGCTTGGGGGTGTGCGGGCCGTGTTGATCCTGCCGGCCACGCAGGGGGCCTGACACGCCGCAAAAATGCCAGAATATCGCAATTTGCTCCCGAAGTAATCGTGAACAAATCATGACCGGCGCGTGATTGCGCGACAACGGCGAGCCGAGAGCGGGGGTAAGATTTTGCGCAGAGCAATCGTTTTGATGCTGGCGGCGATGCTGACGATCAGTGTGGCAGGCTGTGCGAGCAACCAGGAGTCCGGCGCGCTGATCGGCGCGGTGACCGGCGCGATCGTCGGCAACCAGGTCGGGCAAGGGACGGGCCGCGTCCTCGCGACGGCCGCGGGAGCGGTGGTCGGCGGCGTCGTGGGTAGCGAGATCGGCCGCAAGATGGATGAAGCCGACAGACGCCGTGCCGCCGCCGCAGAATATCACGCGCTGGAAGAAGAGCCGGTCGGTACCGGGCGAGAGTGGCGCAATCCCGAATCCGGGCATCACGGCGAGGTGGTCGTGACGCGCGAGTTCCGGCGCGACGGCCGCCTGTGCCGGGAATATGAGCACACGATTTACATCGAGGGCGAGCCCGACGTTCTGAGCGGCACGTCATGCCGCGGCGACGACGGCCGCTGGCGCGCAATCGGCTAAACCGGCCAGCCGCCCAGCTCAGTCTCGGTAGCGTTATCAGCCAAGGCCGGCCCGGCCTTTGGCCCCAACGCGTCTTTTCGCCGCCACGTCTCGGAATTGCGTCCGGATTTCCTTGCGCGCCGGGCTGATCATTTCATATTTTATGCTGGTCTGATGACCGGATGAGCAAGGCGCGATGATATTTTGGGCACTTCTGGCAGTTCTGACAGCGATTGTGATCACGATCGTGTGCCTGCCGCTCGTCCGGCCCAGGGACGAACAGACAGCCTCTGCACAGTCCGACGCCGAAATCTACAAAGCTCAGCTCGCCGAAATCGAGGACGAACGCAAACGCGGCGTGGTCACCGCCAGCGAGGCCGAGTCGGCGCGCATCGAGATCAGCCGCCGGTTGCTGCGCACCGCCAGCAAGCACGACCAAGCCGGACCAGCGACCACCACCGTGAAGCAGAATGACCGAGCGCTGGCGCTGGTCTCGGTCCTGATCCCTGCGCTCGCTCTTGGTGGTTACCTGGTGTTCGGTTCACCGAAACTCCCCCAACAGCCGCATGCCGCCACGGCGGAGCAGTCGCCCGAAGCCGAGCGTGTGGCGGAGATGGTCAGCCGGGTGGAGAATCGGCTGCGCGATCATCCCGACGACGGAGAAGGCTGGGACGTCATAGCGCCGGTTTACCTCCGCCAAGAGCAATATCACGATGCCGTCTTCGCCTTTCGCCGGGCGCTGCGCCTCAACGGCGAGAATGCGGCGCGTCTTGAGGGGCTGGGCGAGGCCATGGTGCTGCGCGATAACGGCCGCGTCAGCGACAAGGCGCGGCTCGCCTTCAAACGGGCGCTGGATCGCAACCCGAACAGCCTCAAGGCGCGCTTCTGGCTTGCCGCCAGTGACGAGCAGAATGGCCGGCTAAAGGAAGCCGCGAAGGGCTACAAGACAATCCTGCAAGCGACTCCGGACGGAGCACCATGGCGCGCCATGGTCGGCACCCGGCTTGCGATGGTGCAGCAGCGGCTCGATCCGTCGGGCGCCAGCGCGCCGGCGCTCTCGCCGGAGGCGATGCGCTCCGCGGAGAACATGAGCCGCGAGCAGCGCCAAGCGATGATCGAAAACATGGTCGCCGGGCTGGCCAAGCGGCTCGAGGCCGATGGCAACGATCTGGAGGGTTGGCTGCGCCTGATGCGCGCCTATAAGGTCCTTGGCAAGGCCGATGAGGCCAAGCAGGCGGCGGCGTCGGCGCGGCAGAACTTCGAAAATGATGCCAGTGCGCTGGAGCGGATCAATGCCGCCGCGCGCCAGCTCGACCTCAAATCATAACGGGAAACCTGGAGCGAACGGAAGAAGATGTCCCGGAAACAGCGCCGCAGCGTGCTTATCGTTCTTGGCCTGATCACCCTCGGGGCGGCCACGGCCATGGTGCTGACGGCCTTGCAGAGCAAGATCACGTTTTTCTACAGCCCCAGCGATGTGGCGGAGAAATCGGTCGCTACCGGCGAGCGGTTCCGTCTGGGCGGGCTTGTCAAGGAAGGCAGCGTGCAGCGCGGCGAGGGCACGACAATCCGATTTTCCGTGACAGACACCGCCCGTTCGGTCGACGTGACCTATTCAGGCATTGTTCCCGACCTGTTCCGCGAAGGTCAGGGCGTCGTCACCGAGGGACGTCTCGATGAAGAGGGCGTGTTCAAGGCCGATACCGTGCTCGCGCGGCATGACGAAAACTACATGCCGAAGGAGGTCGCCGACGCGCTCAAGCGCCAGGGCGTCTGGCAGCACGTGGACGACAGTGCGCAGGCCGCACCGGCGGCGGATCCAGAGAACCGGACATACGCGCAATAACACGGCGGAAGGTATAAGCCAGTGATCACCGAGATCGGACATTTCGCATTGCTGCTCGCGCTTGCCGTTGCCTGCGTGCAGACTTTCGTGCCGACCTGGGGCGCCTACAAGGGCAATGTTGCGTTCATGGAGATCGCGCGGCCGACGGCGCTCGTCCAGTTCGGCCTGATCCTGATTTCCTTCGCCGCACTCACCCACGCCTATGTCATCTCGGATTTTTCCGTGGCGAACGTGGCGATGAACTCCCACTCGGCAAAGCCCATGATCTACAAGATCACTGGCGTGTGGGGAAACCATGAGGGCTCGCTTCTGTTGTGGGTGCTAATCCTCGCCATGTTCGGCGCGGGCGTAGCGGCCTTCGGGCGGAACCTGCCGGAGACGCTGCGCGCGAACGCGCTCGCCGTGCAGGGTTCGATCGCGCTGGCGTTCCTGATCTTCATGGTCGTCACCTCCAACCCGTTCGCGAGGCTGAACCCGGCGCCCGCGGAGGGCAACGGCCTTAACCCTATCCTTCAGGATGTGGCGCTGTCGTTTCACCCGCCGATGCTCTACGCCGGCTATGTCGGGTTCTCGATGGCGTTTTCTTTCGCGGTTGCCGCGCTAATCGAGGGCCGGATCGACGCAGCCTGGGCGCGCTATGTCCGCCCGTGGACGCTTGCGGCATGGATGTTCCTGACCATCGGCATTTCGATGGGCTCATGGTGGGCCTATTACGAGTTGGGCTGGGGCGGCTGGTGGTTCTGGGACCCGGTCGAAAACGCCTCTTTCATGCCGTGGCTGCTGGGGACCGCGCTGCTCCACTCGGCGGTGGTGATGGAAAAGCGCGAGGCGCTGAAGGTGTGGACCATCCTGCTGGCGATCCTGACCTTCGGGCTCAGCCTGCTCGGCACCTTCCTGGTGCGCTCGGGCGTCCTGACATCCGTGCATGCCTTCGCTACCGATCCAACCCGAGGGATCTTCATCCTCGGCATCATCGCCTTTTTCATGGTCGCGGCGCTGGCCCTGTTCGCGTGGCGCGCCCCGCTGCTGCGCCAGGGCGGCGTTTTTGCCCCCATCTCGCGCGAGGGCGGACTGGTCCTGAACAACCTGCTGCTTGTCACGGCGTGTGGTGTCGTATTCGTCGGCACGCTCTATCCGCTCGCGCTTGAGGCCGTGACGGGCGAGAAGATTTCCGTCGGCCCGCCGTTCTTTAACGTGACCTTCGTGCCGCTCATGGTGCCGCTACTGCTGGCGATGCCTTACGGTCCCTTCCTTGCCTGGAAGCGCGGCGACATCCTTGGTGCAAGCCAGCGGTTGGCGGTCGCCGCCGGGCTGGCGTTCCTGGCGGGCGTTGCGGCCTTCTCCCTCACCATGAGCGGCCCGACCCTGGCCCCGATCGGCGTGGCGCTGGCGGTCTGGCTGATTGTCGGGGCGCTGAGTGAGACAGCCTTCCGCATCAAGCTGTTCCAGGCGCCGCTGGCCGAAAGCTGGCGACGGGCGCGCGGGCTGCCCGCCTCGAACTATGGCGGTATGCTCGCACATCTGGGCGTCGGCGTGATGGTGCTCGGCATCGTTGGTGTCAGCGCCTGGGCCAGCGAGCGGATCGCCGCGATGAAGCCGGGCGACACGGTCCAGTTTGCGGGGGCCTCGGTGACGCTGGAAGAGGTTTCGCCGTGGCGCGGTCCAAACTTCGTGGAAGAACGCGGTAACTTCACGGTCTCGACCGGCGCGGGCAAGGATATCACGCTGACGCCGTCCAAGCGTCTTTACGACGCGCCGCGCCAGTCGACCTCGGAAGTCGGCATTCACCCCTTCTGGACCGGCAATTTCTATCTGGCGATCGGTGACTCGCTTAACGACGGGGGCTATTCGGTGCGCATGTATTTCCATCCGCTCGTCGTGCTGATCTGGGTGGGCACCAGTATCATGTTCCTCGGCGGGGCCATCTCGCTGGCCGACCGGCGGCTGCGGGTCGGCGTACCGCGCAGACGACAGCGGCCGGCTGCTGCGCCGGCGCCGGCTGAATGACACGGTTTGGAACCATGCGCAGTCTTGCGATCATCCTCTCCCTGGTCCTGATACTGCCGGTGACCGCCGCTCAAGCGGTGGAGCCGGACGAAGTTCTGGACGACCCGAAACTCGAGGAGCGGGCGCGGGACATCTCCAAGGGCCTGCGCTGTGTCGTCTGCCAGAACGAGTCGATCGACGAGTCGAACGCGGATCTGGCCAAGGATCTGCGCATCCTCGTGCGCGACCGCCTGCAGGCCGGAGATTCGAACGAGGAAGTTGTCGATTACGTCGTCGCCCGTTATGGCGAGTTCGTGCTACTGGAGCCGCGCTTCGCGCCGCACACCTACTTGCTCTGGCTGGCACCGGCTCTGCTGCTCCTTTTCGGGCTGTTGCTCGCGTTGAAATTGTTTCGCGGCCGCGCCGGGCGTGCCGCCGGCGCGCCGCAGCCGCTGAGCCAGGCCGAACGCGACCGCCTGAATCGCCTGCTCTCGGAAGGCTCCGACGACGGCGCGGGTGCGCGGTAACACAGCTTTGACGCCTCGTGAGGCTTGCGCGCTTGCACGTACCGCGGGTTGCTGACAATCGTGCGCCGGGAAAAGCGCGATCCGCAGCAGGAGATCACCCATGCCCGCTAACTCGCAGAAACTGACCTTCCCCGGCTCGCACGGCACGCAGCTCGCCGCACGGCTGGACCTGCCCGCCGGCGAGCCACGCGCCTGCGCCCTGTTCGCGCACTGCTTCACCTGCTCGAAGGATGTCTTCGCGGCCGCGCGCATTGCCAGCGAACTGACTGACCGTGGCTTCGCCGTCTTCCGCTTCGACTTCACCGGCCTCGGCGCGAGCGAGGGGGAATTCGCCAACACCAACTTCTCGTCCAACATGGCCGACCTGCTGCACGCGGCCGATTTCATGCGCCAGATGCACGAAGCGCCAACAGTCCTTATCGGGCACAGCCTCGGCGGCGCAGCAGTCCTCGGCATCGCTGGCGAGATCCCCGAGGTGAAGGCGGTTGCGACGATCGGCGCGCCGTCGGATGCCGAACACGTTATCAAGAACTTCGGCGCGCATATCGACACAATCGAGGAACACGGCCTGGCCGAGGTGGAACTGGCCGGCCGGCACTTCACGATCAAGAAGCAGTTTCTCGACGACGTGAAGGGCCACACCTTGACCGACCGCATCGCTGCGATGAAAAAGGCGCTTCTGGTCTTCCATTCCCCGGTCGACGACGTGGTTGGCGTGGAGAATGCGGCCAGCATCTTCGGCGCCGCCA
Source organism: uncultured Hyphomicrobiaceae bacterium (assembly GCA_964346065.1). Lineage (GTDB taxonomy): Bacteria > Pseudomonadota > Alphaproteobacteria > Rhizobiales > Rhodomicrobiaceae > Dichotomicrobium. The sequence goes on along the minus strand of CAYFTI010000009.1, from coordinate 13,754 downwards.
AGCACCCCAAGAGTTACATTTCGCTCGACAATGCCGATCACCTGCTCTCGCGACGGGCTGATGCGGCATACGTCGCGGAGGTGTTGAGTTCGTGGGCGTCACGCTACATCCGCGCGGCTGAAGGCGGGTACCGCTTGGACTATCCCGGTCAGAAAGGCGTGGTCAGCGTTGGCGAAACCGGGCACGGCAAGTTTCAGCAGGAGATCGTGTCCGAGCGTCATCGTCTGCTCGCAGATGAACCCGCGGCCTATGGCGGGCTCGATACCGGCCCCTCCCCCTACGACTTGCTGAATATGGCGCTTGGCGCTTGCACCTCGATGACCATCCGCATGTATGCCGAGCGCAAGAAGCTCGATCTTGATCGCGTGCGGGTCGCCATACGGCATGAAAAGGTCCACGCGGAGGATTGCGAGACCTGTAGTGACGAGGACAAGGCCAATGCTCCGGGCGGGCGCATCGACCGCTTCGAGCGGGAACTGTTCCTGGACGGCGATCTTAGCGCGGAGCAACGGCAACGGCTGAAGGAGATCGCGGATCGCTGTCCGGTCCACCGAACGCTGGAGGCCTCTTCGGTGATCGATACAAAACTCGCCGGCGAAGAGACGACCTAGGGTCATTTCAGCAAAAGCGGGAACCGGTTTTCGGACAAATTGCGGGGCAAATCAAAAAGATAGAGCCGCATCCCGGTTTAATCAGAACGGATGCGGCTCTGGCGGCCGTTTGGCGAATTGTGAGTCAAGGTCTTACTCGAACGGCTTGACCGCCCATTCGCGCACGTTCTGGTGCTCTATCGACGCGCCCGCGCCTTCGGTAATCAGCGTCGTCAGCAGATGGCGGCTCGGCAGGCCCGTCAGGGTGTCGCCGCGCAGGCTTTCATAGGCACGGATGGCGCTGCGTGTCCCGCGTCCAAAAATCCCGTCAATCGGGCCCGTATACAGATTGCGCGCCTGAAGCTCTTTCTGCAGGTCGATCACCTCCTGCTCCGAGGTGATCATGGTGCGCGAGTCAAGCGGTTCGACGACATGGGCGAACGCCTGCGCATTGACGGCCGTGTTCGCGATGATGTCGGGTTCCTGACGGCGAACCACGTTCCCCTGGCTCAGCAAGAGCCGGGTGCGTGTATAGGTGCCGACGTTCAAGCCGACGACGACCGGCCCATCCTCCGTTTCCATCAGGATCGGCGACCCGGATGATGCCCCGCCCGTATCGCAGTCATGCAGGAGCAGATCCTCGGCCCCCGAGAAATGCTGGCGGATGTAGCGCCATTCGATGCCCTTGAAGCTCCAACCGATCCGGCAAGGCTGGCTGTAAGCAAGCCGCCAGTGGGAATAATCCCAGTGATAGCTGAGCTGAAAGATGCGGCGCTGGCGGGACGCCTCGATCAGGTCTTTGGTCGGTTGCGGCGAAACCTTCATGCGGCCGAACTTGCAGACTGGACGCTGGAGTTTCGCGAGCGCCCAGTCCTTGGCCGCGGAAAGCGGCGGTTCCTTGCCGAAACGTGTCGTGCCGACAGCGATCCGGTGCTTTGGCGTGCCCGCGCTACGGCCCGCGATGCCCGAGGATAGCGACATGTCCCGGTAATCGAGCCGGAAACTCATGTCGAACAGATTGGGGAGCCGGCCGTTACGCGGCTGGAACAGGCAGTGGGAGGCCGTCGCGACAACGTCGGGGGCAACGCAGAATGCGGAGCACAGCGTTTGAGTCCCCGGCTCGTAGATCATGCCGATGCGACCTGCCAGAGCAGCGTAGGCCGATGGCACGTCGCGCCGGCTATCCTCGCCGAAGACGGCCGCCATGACCGGAGTCGCCACGCTCGTTATCATTGCCACGGCGAAAACCGCGCCGAACGCGTACAACGCCCTCTGCACTCTGCAAGGCATGCTTTCGAAGACGTGCCAGCGCATCTGACTTGTCTTGTCCCCCCGGTTTCGCGCCAGACCGCACCACTCGGCCTCGGGCGCATGGATAAAGTTTAACCTGCCGGAAAGTGATCGGTAATGGGCGTTTGCCTATATGGAAGATGTAGAGAAATCAAATCAACAAGGAGCAGATTAGGACCAATGGCGGAAGAGTTCAACAAATCTGAGCGAGCAGGCAGGACTGCGTGGCGACGCGCGGGGCTTGGAACCGCCGCCGTCGTGCTGGTCGGTGCGCTTGCCGCGACGTCGTTCTGGCAGGTGGGAGGCGAGCGTGCCTCCTTCGCCACACCGGCGAAGGCGCAATCTACGCCGGCCCCGGCACCCTACAGCTTCGCCGATCTGGCCGAACAGGTGCGGCCGGCTGTTGTGAGCATCGAAGTCAGTGGCCGCCGCAGCGGCACCCCCCGGCAGAGCCAGCGCAGGGGGCGCGGTGGCGATGACAATTTCTTCGGTCTCCCCGAAGACCATCCGCTGCGCGATTTCTTCGAGCGCTTCGGCGAGCGGATGCCGGAGCGCCGCCGTCCGTCGCGTTCGGCCGGCTCCGGCTTCATGATCTCGGCTGACGGCTATGTCGTGACCAACAATCACGTCGTCGAAAACGCCGACAGGATCGAAGTCACGATGGGTGAAGACCAGGAGACCTACGATGCGAGCCTCGTGGGTACGGATGCGCGCACGGACATCGCCCTTCTGAAGATCGAGGGGAACGGCGACTTCCCGCATCTCGAGTTTGCCGATACGCCAGCACGCGTGGGCGACTGGGTGCTCGCGGTGGGCAACCCGTTCGGCCTCGGCGGGTCGGTTTCGGCCGGCATCGTGTCCGCCCGCGGCCGCGACATCGGCTCCAGCCCCTATGACTATCTTCAGGTCGATGCGGCTATCAACAAGGGCAACTCCGGCGGCCCGTCCGTGAACCTCGAAGGCAAGGTTGCCGGCGTGAACACCGCAATCTTCTCCCCCTCGGGTGGCAATGTGGGCATCGCCTTCTCGATCCCGGCCGGACTTGTCAAACAGATCGTGCAGGACCTCAAACAGGACGGCATGGTCAACCGCGGCTGGCTTGGTGTCACCATTCAGGACGTCGACAAGGACCTGGCCGAAGGTCTGGGGATGGATCCGAATGATCCCCATGGCGCACTCGTGACCAACATCCTCGATGACGGCCCGGCCGCCAACTCCGAGGCTCAGGTCGGCGATGCGATCATCGAGGTCCAGGGCGAGCGCGTCGGTGGCTCCCGCGACCTGGCCCGCAAGATCGCTGCGATCGAGCCAGGGACGCCGACGGATCTGACCGTCATGCGCGACGGGCGCGAGATGACGATCACGCTCGAACTCGGCCAGTTCCCGACATCCGACCGCATGGCGGCCCTTCAGCCGAGTGAGCCGTCCGAGATGCGTATGGAAGACCTGGGCATCACGCTTGCGCCGTCGGAAGACGGACGCGGTGAGCCTGGCGTGCGTATCGGCGATGTCGAAGGCGGCTCGATTGCCGCCGACAAGGGATTGCGCTCTGGCGACGTGATCGCCCAGATCGGCAACGAGCCGGTCTATACGCCGCGCGATGTGCAGCGCAGGCTGCAACGGCAGCAGGGCGAAGTCGTGGTAATGCAAATTCGTCGCGGTGATCAGCGCCGCTTCGTTGCGCTGCCCCTCGACCCGCGCTAAGCGTCTGTCATAGCTGGCATTCCCGGCCCGGCCGTCTTATGATGGCCGGGCTACGCTTTTGACGGGCCAGGATGTGTCAAGCGGCTGACGGAACGGGCATGCGAATTCTGATCATTGAAGATGACCAAACCGCCGCCGGCTATCTGGTTCGCGCGCTCAAGGAGGCAGGCCATGTCTGCGACCTGCACGGCAACGGCGATGATGGGCTGGAAGCGGCGCGCGCCGGCGACTTCGACGTGATGATCATCGATCGGATGCTGCCTGGCCGCGACGGGATCAGCGTCATCGAAACGCTCCGCCGCGAAGGGATCAACACGCCCGTGCTGGTGCTCAGCGCGCTGGGCGGTGTCGATGACCGGGTGACGGGCCTGCGTGCTGGCGGCGATGATTACCTCACGAAGCCCTATGCGATGTCTGAACTGATTGCGCGCGTGGAGGCGCTTGCACGTCGCCCGGCGCCAGAGGAAGCCGAGACCCGCTATGTCGTCGGCGACCTTGTGCTGGACCGGCTGGCGCACAAGGTCACACGCGGCGGCGCGGCGATCGTCCTTCAGCCGCGCGAATACCGGCTGCTGGAATATCTGATGAAACACGCCGGACAAGTTGTCACGCGGACCATGTTGCTTGAGAATGTCTGGGACTATCACTTCGATCCTCAGACGAATGTCATTGATGTCCACATCTCGCGGTTACGCGCCAAGATCGACAAGGGCTACGAACGTCCGCTCCTCCACACCGTCAGAGGAGCGGGCTACATGGTCGGCGAAACCGGGCCTTAACATTTTTCGAGCCACCGCCTTCCGCCTATCGCTTCTTTATGCGGGGCTGTTCGCCGCGGCCGCCGCGCTGGCCATGGGCTATGTCTACTGGCAGACCAGCGTGTTCTATGCGCGCCAGCTCGACGAGACTATTCAGGCGGAGATCCGGGGGCTTTCGGAACAATACCGGCTGGGCGGGCTTGCGCGGCTCAATCAGGTCGTGGCGCAACGAAGCGCCTCGCCTGGCGGTGGGCTTTACCTGATTGCCGACGAGCAGGGCGAGCGGGTATCGGGTAATCTGGGCGAGCCCGCCCCCGCGCTGCTGCAAAGACGCGGGCGGGTTCAGTTCCCCTACCGCGGCGCGGGGCCCGGCGGCGGAGAGACCCGCCTGGCCATGGGGCAGGTTCTTGAGCTTTCCAACGGTTATCGCCTCGTCGTGGGCCGGGATATCGAGGACCGGCGGCGTTTGCAGGAAAGCTTTTCCTCGGCTCTTCTGTGGGGGATCGGGCTTATCGCGCTTATCGGCGTTGCCGGCGGCTTGCTGGTCAGCCGCGTTCTGCTGCGCCGGATCGGCGCCATCACCGACACCAGCCAGCGGATCATGAACGGCGACCTCTCGCAGCGCGTGCCCCTTGCGGGGACCGGCGATGAACTGGACCGTCTGGCGGGCAGCCTCAACACCATGCTCGAGCGCATCGAGCGGCTCGTGACTGGCCTGCGCGAGGTTTCGGACAACATTGCCCATGACCTCAAGACCCCGCTCACCCGGATGCGCAACCGGATTGACACGACGCTGCGCGAATCGCCGGATGCGGAGGCTTATCGAGAAACGTTGACCCAGACCATCGAGGAGGCGGATGAACTGATCCGGACCTTCAACGCGCTGTTGAGTATCGCGCGGCTGGAGGCCGGCGCGCAGGTTCAGGAGTTCGAAACCTTCGATCTGGCCGCGCTGGCGGCGGATGCCGTCGAGCTTTACGAGCCGGTCGCGGAAGGCGAAGGGATCGCGATTTCGCTGAATGCGCCGTCGCAAGCCTGCGTGGACGCCAACCGCCAACTCCTGGCGCAGGCCAGCGCCAACCTCATCGATAACGCCATCAAATACGCGCGGCCCGACACCGGCGACGACGCGGCAATCACCGTTGAGGTCACGCTGGCCGGCCCGCGCGTGCGCCTGATCGTCGCCGACAACGGGCCGGGTATCCCGGCGGATCAGCGCGAGCGCGCCCTAAAACGTTTCACCCGCCTGGAGACCAGCCGCTCGCGGCAAGGCAGCGGGCTGGGCCTCAGCCTCGTGGCGGCCGTCGCGCGGCTTCACGGCGGCACGATCACGCTCGAAGACAACCACCCCGGTCTGCGCGTCGTTATCAGCCTGCCGGCGTCGCGAAGCCAATCAGGAAGGGCGCAGCCATGACGGAAACCGACCTGCCTCTCGGCGAGCGGATCCGCGAGACGCCGATCCCGACCGACGGTGACGCCGCCGACCAGTTCATCAGCGATCTTGCCGCCCGGGCCCGCGAGGCACGCTTGGACGAGCTTGCCGCGCTTTTGGCGGCGTCCGGTCCGGCGGTCAAGCTTCTGCGTTGCGTCGGTGCGGACTCGCCGTTCCTTTCCCAGCTCTGCCTGCGCGAGCCGGAGGGCCTGTGGTTGAGTCTTTCTCAATCACCCGATGCGCGGCGCGAACAGATTGCCGCCGAACTCGCACAGGCCATGGAAACCGAGGAGCAGAAGGCGGCGATGCATGCGCTGCGCCGGGCCAAGAAGCGATATGCGCTGTGCGTGGCGCTTGCGGACCTCGCCGGGGTCTTCGCTCTTGACCAGATGATGGCGGCGTGGAGCGATGCCGCGGACACGATGCTTCGCCATGCCGTACGTTTTTGCCTGCGCCGGGCGTCGGCGGGCGGCAAGTTGCAACCGTCCGACCCAGACGCGCCGGAGCGCGAGAGCGGTTACATCGTTCTGGGCATGGGCAAATACGGCGCGCGGGAACTGAATTATTCCAGCGATGTCGACTTGATCGTCTTCTACGATCCCGAGCGTGCGCCGCTTGCCGAAGGCGTCGAGGCCGGGCCGTTCTTTGTCAGGCTGACGCGCGACCTGGTGCACATGCTGAACGAGCGGGACGTGGAGGGCTACGTGTTCCGCACGGATCTGCGCCTGCGTCCCGACCCGTCCTCGACGCAGATCGCGCTATCGGTGGATGCGGGGTTCCAATACTACGAGAGCTACGGCCAGAACTGGGAGCGGGCTGCCTTCATCAAGGCGCGGCCGGTCGCCGGGGATTTCGAAGCCGGCGAGCAGTTTCTCGACGGTCTCGCCCCGTTCGTGTGGCGAAAATATCTGGACTTCGCCACGATCGCCGATGTCCATGCGATGAAACGCCAGATCCACGCGGTGCGCGGCCACGGCAACATCGCGCTGCACGGCCACAATCTCAAACTCGGCCGAGGCGGTATCCGCGAGATAGAGTTTTTCGTCCAGACACAACAGCTTATCGCCGGCGGACGCCAGCACGAACTGCGCTGCCGCGGCACGCTGGAGGGCCTTCACACGCTTTGCGCGCGCGGCTGGATTTCCCGGGAGGCGGCGGATGAACTCACCGACGCCTATCGCTTCCTCCGGCGGATAGAGCACCGGCTCCAGATGATCGCAGATGAGCAGACCCATGCCCTTCCGCGCGACGAGAGCGAACTCCTGCGCGTTGTCAACTTTGCCGGATACCAGACCGTTGAGGCGTTCTCGCAAGACCTGAGCGCCCGGCTCACCGCCGTCGAGGGGCACTATGCGGCGCTGTTCGAGGATGTGCCCGAACTCACCTCGGGGCGCGCGTCCGGCAACCTTGTGTTCACCGGCGACAGCGATGACCCCGAGACGCTGCGCACGCTTGAGCGCATGGGCTTTCAGAACCCTTCGGCGGTGACATCGATCGTACGGGGCTGGCACTTCGGCCGCCACCGCGCGACACGCACGCCGGCTGCCCGCGCACACCTGACCGAGTTTCTCCCGGCGCTGCTGGAGGCTCTGTCAGAAACGGCGCAGCCCGATTTCGCGCTCGCCTCCTTCGACAAGTTCCTCTCCGAGCTGCCGGCCGGCGTTCAGCTCTTCGCGATGCTGCGCAACAACCCGGCGCTGTTGAAACTGATCGCGGACATAATGGGCTCGGCGCCGCGCCTCGCCCGTGTGCTGAGCCAGCGTCGGCGCGTGATAGATGCCGTTCTCGATCCCGGCTACATCGGGGAGCTGCCGGAGCCGGACGAACTCCGCGCAATGGTGGCCGAGGAAATCGGGGAGGCGACGGATTATCAGGACGCGCTCGATCGCGCCCGGATCGTCGGCCAGGAGCAGCAGTTCCTCATCGGCCTTGGCCTGCTTTCCGGCTCGGTGGACAGTGACGCTGCGGCGGCCGCATACAGTAACCTCGCGGCCATAATCGTGGACGCTCTCAAGCGGCTGGTCGAGGACGAAATGGTGAAGATACATGGCCGGATCCCCGGCAGCCAATGCGCGATACTGGCGCTCGGCAAGCTGGGCAGCGGGGAGATGACCGCGTCGTCGGACCTCGATCTGATCATCGTGTATGACCATGCGCCCGATGCGAAGCAATCCGAGGGGGCGAAGCCGCTATCGCCGCAGCAATACTATGCGCGGCTGACGCAGCGCCTTATCGCCGCGCTCTCCGCCCCGACGGCGCAGGGTTCGCTCTACGATGTCGATATGCGCCTGCGCCCTTCGGGCAACGCGGGGCCGGTGGCTGTCAGCCTCGACAGCTTTATCGACTATCAGACCAACCAGGCCTGGACCTGGGAGCACATGGCGCTGACGCGAGCGCGCGCCGTGAGCAGCGGGAATGGTCTTGGCGAGCGCATCGAGGAGACCATCCAGAAGGTCCTGACCCGGCGGCGGGACGCCGACAGGGTGCTGGCGGATATGCGCGAGATGCGCGAGCGGATCGCCCGCGACAAGGGCAGCGCCGGCACCTGGGACATCAAGATGGAACGCGGCGGGTTGCTCGATATCGAGTTCATCGCCCAATACCAGCAGCTTGTTCACGCGCACGCCGAACCGGATATCCTGCGGCGGAGTACTGTTGCGGTGTTGCGGGCGCTGGCGGATTACCAGTTCATGCAGCGCGAGGATGCCGAGGCTCTGGCTCGTGCGGCGGGCCTTTATCACGATTTGACCCAGGTGATCCGGCTTTGCGTGGAGGGCACTTTCGACCCGGCGACAGCGCCGGAAGGCCTCAAGGCGGTGATCGGACGCGCTGGTGGCGAGGCGGATTTCGCCCGGCTGGAAGACAAGCTTTCCCACACCGAGCGCGAGGTTGCTTCCATCTTCGATCGAGTCGCCGGCCAAGCGGTGTGACATGTGCCGTTATCTGGCCGCCGGGGCGGTTCTGGGGATTGTTCACGCGCAAGCTGTTTTCTTTCGCATGGAGAACTGGTCAACGCCCACTGGGGTTTGTTATATAGCTCTCATCTTCGAAGCGGTGGCGATCGTGCCTTGGTCCGCCATGCCATCACTTATTCAGCGCGGGTCATGAGGAGAATGCACATCGCCTGTCAGCCCTTCAGACATGATGGCGGAGTGATGCAATCATGAAGGTGCGATCTCCTGGCGCGAGACTTCGCGTCTGGCTCACCGGGTTCCTCTTCCTTGGCGTAATTGCAGCGATCGCCGCCTTGAGCGCCCGTGCCGGTATCGAGACCGAGCTAGAGTCCCGGGCAGCGGAAAGGCTGGACGAAGCCGGCTTGTCATGGCTGGAGGTCTCGGTTTCGGGCCGGGATGCGATCCTCAAGGGAGCGGTCTTTTCCGACGCGGAGAAAAAGCGCGCAGTTGATGAAGTGGAAGGTATCTGGGGGATCGGTAGTGTCGAGAGCCGGCTTCAGGTGGCTGTGCGCCAAAAGCCCAACAGCATTGCAATTGTGCGCTCCGAGGATCGTTTGAAGCTGCGTGGCAGCGTACCCAACGAAGAGGCGCTCAAAACCGTTATCGGCATGGCCAACGCCAATTTTCCGGGCCTCGACATTTCCACCAAGCTCGAGACCGACCCCAACATGACAAATCCCGAACGCTGGCTGACCGGGGTTGGCTTCAGCCTCAGCCAGTTGAAGCACGTGTCCTCGGGCCGCTCGGTCCTGGCCGGCGCCGATCTCTCATTCCAGGGACAGGCCGCCAAGCCCGGGGCTTACGAACGCCTGACCGAGGCCTTTACCGAAAACGCACCACAGGGCATCTCGGTGAAGCATGACGTGACACCACCCAAGGCGGCGCCTTACACATGGACGATCCGGCGGGATGACGATCAGGTCATTCTGGGCGGCTACGCGCCGAGCAAGGTCGCGAAAGCCTCGATGGTCTGGCTCGCCAATCAACTGTTCCCTGACGCCAGCGTTGTCGACCGTACCGTCATCGCCAATGGCGAGCCGCAGGACTGGCTGGCGGCGGCACGTCTTGCCGTGGAGGTTCTGGACCATCTGCGAAGCGGATCGGTGACGCTTGGGCCGTCCGAAGTGAAGGTGGAGGGCGTGGCGAAAAGCGCGGATTCGGAGCGGGCTATCTCCGGCTTCAAGGACGTGATGCCGCCGGGCTTCAATTTTCGCGCCTCGGTACGCTTCTCCGATTGGGCGCCGGCCGGGCTCATGCCCAAGCGAACCCACGCTCTCGGGCCGCCCTGGGTCCGCACGTGATGCGAGGATTCAGGCGTCCATGACTTCAGGCCCGAGCCATGATGTGCGTCTCGGCCCCGATGGTTTCCAAGGTTTCCGTTAACGCTTTGCCAAGGCTATAGAATTGCGTAAAAGGGGAAACATCGACAGGGTACGGGACAGGAAAATCCTCGGTCGAGGTTTCGGTTCTCCGGAAGGATAGAACATAATGGGATATCTCATCGTTCAGTTGTGGCCGTTCCTGGTGCTGGCGTTATTGGTCGGGATCGCCGTAGGCTGGTATTCGGTCGAGGCTTAGAGAACGCCGCGATAATGAGTCCCTGGGGCGGAATTGCATGACTCAATTCGAACTGCAGATCATCGGTCTGATCCTGATCGCCTTCATCATCGGCGTGGTGATCGGCTACGTGTTGCGCACGCGCATATTCCCGCCAGTCGCGGCCGCCGGTGAAGGCGGCGGGATCACGTTGGAGAGCCGGCAGGAGAGGCAGCCGAGTTCTCTGCTGCGAGGGAAAGGCGCGTCGGCCAAAGGAAGGTCCGCTGCCAAAACCACCTCCGCGAAGAGCAGCGCTGCAAAAGGGGCAACTGCCAAGAGCAGCTCCGGCAACAAGGCAGGAAGCGGGGCCAGCTCCGGCAAAACATCCGCAGCGACAAAGAGCCAGGATAAGCCGTCGAAGCCCGCGCAGACCTCTCGCGACAATCTGCAGGAAATCAAGGGTATCGGGGCGGTCCTGGAGAAGAAGCTGAATGCTCTGGGCATTGAACGCTTCGAGCAGATCGCCGGCTGGACCGAGAGCGACATCGCCCGGATCGATGAAACGCTGAATTTCCGTGGACGGATCGAACGGGAACAGTGGGTGGAGCAAGCGCGCGAACTGGCGAACAGGTCCGGCGGCTAGCCGCAGGGGCTCTCTTCGACACACATGCCGACCGCCGACGCGGCGAAGCGTCGCGCACCAAGCTCATCCGGTGTCACGCTGGGATTTTGAGGCAGAAAATTTCAATGTGCGGGGTAGAAATCAGCCCATGAGCTGGGTTAGTCCTCTGGGCGAGCCGCACGGTCGAGCAATCCCCAAAGAGGAGTGAAACACAGCGCGGCTTTTCCACGCCTGATCCCGCGAAAGTTGGAACACCGGAGCCTGCGCCGCGTTTCTTTACCAATGCTTCAGCGGGTTTATGCCGCGCCAGAGACATCGAAAACCATACATCCACTTGAAGCAAAACCCCTCCACTCCATTGGCGCAAATCCGGGTTCCGGTCCGAACCGCGGCCGCTGCTGAGGCACATAGAAGTCGTACGTCGAGGAGGTCATAATGGCCATCGCAGAACAGATAACCCATGAAGCACCCGCTGATCCCGATCGCAGGGAGAGGCTGCGCCGTCTCTTTACCGAAACGCGGGCAAATTCGAGCCGTCTTGCGGAGCCGCTCACCGATGAAGACCAGACCCCCCAATCGATGGAGGATGCCAGCCCGACGAAATGGCACCTGGCTCACACGACCTGGTTTTTCGAGGAACTCGTCTTGAAGGCTCATGCGAGCGGTTATCAGGAATACGATCCGCGCTTCGCGTATTGCTTCAATTCCTATTATGAAACGCTCGGCGAGCGTCATCCGCGCCCGCACCGCGGGATGCTGACCCGCCCGACCTGCGCCGAGGTGCGGGATTTCCGCGCGCACATTGACAGCAAGATGGCCGTAATGTTCGAGCGGGACGCGCTGTCCGAGGACGCTCTTGACCTGATCGAACTCGGGATCAACCATGAGCAGCAGCATCAGGAACTGCTCGTGACGGACATCCTCAGCCTGTTCGCGATCCAGCCGCTGCGCCCGGCTTACCGGCCCGAGACCGATGCCGCCCGGGGCGAGACACCGCCACTCGAATGGCTGGATTTCCCGGGTGGTATCTTGCACGTCGGTTACGATGGCGAAGGTTTCGCCTATGACAACGAAGGGCCGCCGCACGAACAGCTTATTCGTCCCTTCAGGCTTGCCCATCGCCCGGTGACGAATGGTGAATGGCTGGAATTCATGGCCGATGGCGGTTACGAGACCTCGACGCTGTGGCTGGCCGATGGCTGGGCCACCGTGAACGCTGAGGGGTGGCGCGCGCCGTGCTACTGGGAAGAGCGCGACGGCGTCTGGTATCAGATGGGTCTCGGCGGCCTCGTCCCGGTCGATCCGGCACGCCCGGTCTGTCACATCAGCTATTACGAAGCCCAGGCCTTTTCGCTTTGGGCGGGCAAGCGCCTGCCCAGCGAGTTTGAATGGGAAATCGCGAGCCGCGATCTGCCGGAAGAAGGTAACACGGCCGGCACGGGTCTGCTTCGCCCGGCCCCCACCAGCGCGCCTGACGGCACGCTGCAGCAGATGTTCGGCAATCTTTGGGAGTGGACGTCAAGCGCCTACAGCGCCTATCCCGGTTTCCAGACCGCTGAAGGTGCCGTGGGCGAATACAACGGAAAGTTCATGTGCGGGCAGTACGTGCTGCGCGGCGGCTCGCTCGCCACGCCCGACGGGCATGTTCGGCGCACCTACCGGAATTTCTTCTATCCGCATCAGCGTTGGCAGTTCATGGGCCTGCGCCTTGCCTCGGACGTCTGAGAACCAAGTGGGAAAAAACGATCATGCAGAAGATTGCCGAGGCGCAGGCCGCCATCCAGGACGACTTTGCCCGTGAAGTGCTGAACGGCCTGAGCCGCCGTCCGCGTTCGATCCCCTGCCGTTTCCTCTACGATGCGCGGGGGTCGGAACTCTTCGAGCAAATCACGGAGCTTGAGGAATACTACCCGACACGCACGGAGATCGGCTTGCTGGAACGTCATAGCGGCGATATTGCGGATCTGGCCGGCAACGATGTCGCGATCGTCGAGTTCGGTTCGGGATCAAGCCGCAAGACTGAAATCCTGATCGCCGCGCTCCACGGACTCAAGGCCTATGTCGCGATCGACATATCCGCCGCGGCGCTCTCGGAGGCCGCCACGCGGCTGCGCGGACGGTTTCCCACGCTCGACGTCGTCACTGTCACGGGGGACTTCAACGGCGCGATCGATCTTCCCCCCGACCTTGGCAGCGTGCGCAAGCTCGGCTTTTTCCCGGGCTCGACGATCGGCAACCTCGGTCAGGACGAGGCGGTCGACTTTCTCAAGAATGCAGGGGAGGTGCTCGGCGCGGACGGCGCGTTGCTGATCGGCGTTGACCTGAAAAAGGACGAGTCGGTGCTCGTGCCCGCCTACAACGATAGCGAAGGTGTCACCGCCGCGTTCAATCTCAACCTGCTGACGCGCATCAACCGCGAACTGGACGGCTCGTTCGACGTGGCCAAGTTCTCCCATGAAGCGGTCTACAACGCCGAGGCCGGTCGCATGGAAATCTTCATCACGAGCCGCGAAGATCAGGATGTGACCGTTTGCGGGGAACGATTCACGTTTGCGCGCGGTGAACGGATCCATACCGAGAACTCCCATAAATACGCGATCGCCGATATCACTGCGTTGGCCGAGGCCGCTGGCTGGTCCCACACGCGCGCCTGGGTGGATGACAACGAGCTTTTCAGCCTGAATTTCCTGACCCGCGACTGAGGCTGACCGCGGAAGGGAAAGTCCGTTGGCCCCGTCATCGCCCGCGAAGGCGGGGATTGCACGCTTGTCGACGCCTGACCCAAAGATGCGAGCTTGACTGGGCTGTCGCGGCTAGGTGTCGTGTTTTTTCCGGCCCAGCCAGCGCCGTAACAGGCCTTTTACGCCG
>CAYFTI010000008.1:4850-32686 GCA_964346065.1 uncultured Hyphomicrobiaceae bacterium | reverse complement strand
ACAGCCGCGGCTGTCTGTGCCTCGCTCTGGATACCCAGCGCCATGTACGCCTCGGTCAGCCGGGACAGCGCCTCTTGGACATGCTTGGTCTGCGGATATTTTTCGACCACCGTGCGAAAGCGGTTGATCGAGGCGATATAATTTCCCTCTTCCAGGTAATACCTCCCGACATGCATTTCCTTGGCCGCCAACAGGTCGCGCGCGATCTTCACGCGCTTGCGTGCCTCGGGCGCGTAGCGGCTGTCCGGATAGCGGCGCACCAGGATCTCAAGCTCGTCCAGCGCCTTTTCAGTGTCCGACTGGTCGCGGTCCGGACCGTTCATCCGGTCAAAATAGGCCGAAGCGATGATATGCTGCGCCAACGGCGCTTCATCGGTGCCGGGGTGCAGCGTGAGATAACGCCGGGCCGAGCTGACGGCTTTTGGCAGATTACCCTGCTTGTAATTCGCATACGCACTCATCACGATCGAGCGACGGGCTTCCGGGGAATAGGGATAGTTCTTGTCGACCTCCTCGAACTTTTTCGCCGCCTGCTTCCAGTCTGCCTCGTCCAGCATCGCATCGGCCTCGTTGTAGAGTTGGACCGCGCTCTTGTCTTCTTTCGGCGCCTCGTCCTCTTCGAACATGCTGGACAGCGAGGTCGATGCACAGCCGCTGAGCAGCACCGCGCAGATCCCGACGACCAACAGGCTCGCAGGGATCCGCTCGAACAGCTCTCTGACCAGCCGTAGAAGACCTGGCATGATGCGACCTCTCATAGCGGCGCCGGACAATCGCCGACGGAGCGGCGGTGTGGCGCAACCTGCGTGCGGCGCGTGCGGACACACCGTGCAGCAACGGGAATCACGCAAACTCGAAGATGACACAACACACCGAATATGGTGATTTTGTGCGCCTTTCCGTGTTGCGCGCCCGCCATCCACGCAGCTGCAAGCACCCCTCATGTGCAGGCCGCCAACTTGACCTTTGCGCTGGCATACGTTCAAACCTTCATTCGAACGCAAACAGGAATTTTCAACAACGGATCGATATGACCAAGGAACTATCGCGCGCTCAGCACCTCACGCTCTCGAAAAGCCAGACGCCGATTCTGCTCGTCGAGGGCATCGCGGACACCGCGGTCGAGGCGCTGAACGCAGACGGCTACACGCAAGTGACGCATCTCAAGTCGGCGCTCGAGCCCGAGGACCTGAAAGACCGGCTCCGCGATGGCGTGCGCATGCTTGGCATTCGCTCGCGTACGCGGCTCACTGCCGACATCCTGGAGGCCGCGCCGCGCCTGATCGCGGTCGGCTGCTTTTCGGTTGGGACCAACGAGGTCGATCTCTCGGCTGCCGCGACGATGGGCATTCCGGTTTTCAACGCGCCGTTTTCCAACACCCGCAGCGTCGCCGAATTGACCATAGCCGAGATCATCATGCTTTACCGGCGGACATTCTCGCGCTCGGCGGCGGCTCATCAGGGCCGCTGGCAGAAATCGGCGCGGGACAGCCACGAGATCCGCGGGCGCACGCTCGGCATCGTCGGATACGGCAATATCGGCACCCAGCTTGCCAACCTCGCGGAAGCCGTGGGAATGCGCGTCATTTATCACGACCAGACGGACAAGCTGCGCCACGGCAATGTGGCCGCGGCAGACGGGCTCATGGACCTGCTCCATCGCTCCGACGTGGTGTCGCTGCATCTGCCGGAAACGCCGCAGACAAGAGGCATCATCGGCGAGCGCGAGATCCGCGCCATGAAGCCGGGCGCCTTCCTTATCAACAATGCGCGGGGTTCGCTTGTCGATCTCGACGCGCTGGCCGACGCGCTCAATGATGGTCACCTGCGCGGTGCAGCAATCGACGTGTTTCCGGTCGAGCCCTCATCGAACGACGAAGAATTCCTCTCCCCCTTGCGCGGGCTGGATAATGTCATCCTCACCCCCCATGTCGGCGGCTCTACCGAGGAGGCCCAGCAGCGCATCGGCAAGGAAGTGGCGCACAAGCTGATCGAGTATTCGGACGTCGGCTCGACAATGGGAGCGGTGAACTTTCCCCAGGTCCAACTCCCCACGGCGGCCGCCGCCTCGAAGCGGTTCATTCACATCCACCATAATATCCCCGGCATGATGCGCCGGCTGAACGACGCCTTCGGCGCGCGCAGCGTGAACATAACGGCGCAATACCTTCAGACCGAGGGCGAGTTGGGCTATGTTGTCCTCGACGCAGAGGTAACCGAAGAGACGGCGGCCGACCTCCTGGCGCAGCTGCGAAACCTCGAAGGCACGATCCGCTCGCGAATGGTGTACGGCCCATCAGCAGCCTCCTAACAGCCAGAGGCCGACATCGCGTTTTCGCGATCGCGAACACGGATCGGCCAAACGGATGACGCGGTGTCGAACGGCTCGAACCAGTCGGAAAGCGGCGATAATGGCGCCAACGGCGCGCCCGAGGAGTTTGCGGATGGAAGAAACCGCGTGAACAGATGGCTCAGCAGCGCCAATGCACGGATGCGCGAACGCCGGGGAACGGCGCTGACGGCCGCTCTCGCTGGCGTTCTCATTGGCGCAGGCTCGGTCTATCTCACACTCGCAACGGACTGGGACGGACCGAGCGAGGAGGAAAACGCCTGCGCCAGCTATATCCAGGGAACGATCGCCTGGGACGACGAAGGCAGCACCCGGTGGGATGCAAGCTGGTTGCGGCGGATGTGCGAAGGAACGACGCGTCCGGCCCAACCCGGCCTGTGTTTCGACGGCGTTTTCAATGTCCCGCTGGAGGCTGGGCGTGAGATCCAGGAGGACTGGAAGGATGCCGTTGCATTGTGCGCGGGGACGAGCAACGCTCAGGAACGCATTTCATGCTACCAGCGCAAGGTCGCCGATGGCCTGCATTTCCGCGATGCTATCGAAGCCTGTAATCCGCCACCCGTGATCGCCGGGCGAAACGCCTGTGAACGGCTGGTTCAGGACAACATCGCTGTGAACCGGAGCGGCGATCCTCAGGCCGGCGCCACGGATGGCGGCGATACCACATGGACACCGCGCCAGCTCGACCTGCTTTGCGCCGAGACAACGCGCCCATCGCAGCCGCTTTTGTGCTTTGACCGGCTGTTCCACGGGCGCGGCCCTTGGGATGAAATGATCAACGGCCGCTGGCGCCGCGCCGCGCGGCTGTGTTCGGGAACCAACAGCGCCCGGCAGATCACGCGCTGCGTGTCGGACGCGCTGGCAAGTCGCGAGGACCAGAAACCTTCATCCGCGCCGCAGGTCCTGGATCCGGATGAGAGGCCAAAACCGCCCCCGTCAGACGACGAACGGCTTTTCGCGGCCGTCCTGCAAGCATGTAATCCGCCGCAACGCACCAGCGCGCCCAGCGATCGCTGCAAGCGCTATGTCCAGGGCAATATCCCCTGGAGCAGCAAGGGCTACCGCGATTGGCAGCCCGAGGTGCTTGACGCCCTGTGCGCAGATACCCGCTCGCCCCAGGAGCCGGGCCTGTGCTTCTTCCGCGCGATGAACGGCGCGATCGGCGAAGAGCGCGGCGGACTGTCGAAATGGGCCTACGCGGTTCGCCTGTGCTCCGGAACGAACGATGCCGGTGCGCGGCTGGCATGTTATGACCGGGCGCGCAGCGAAGGAAAAGATGGACGCGCAGCAATTAACGCTTGCAAAGGCGGCGGCGAAGATTGAAGCAGGATGGCGCGGGAACAAGACCGAAGGCAAAAGCCCGCGACGAGCCCGCCGTGCTCGAGGAACAGCGTTAGGGAGCTTTTGCAATGCGAACGATTTTTTCTGTTTTGACATTTCTGGCGGCGTTCATGGCCGCCGGCCTCACCGTGCAGGCGCAGCCGCGCGGCGAGTGGGAAGTGCTTGGCGAGCAACGCAGCCGACCGGGCGTGGAGAGCCTCACCATCGACGTTCCGGGACGCCGTGCCGGGCGCTTCGATGCGCTCAAGGTAGCCGTGAGCGGAGGCAACATCCTCCTGCTCAGCGTGGAGGTCCAGTTCGGCAATCGTGAGCGTCAAAAAGTGGACGTCCGGTTCCCGCTCACCTCGGGCAGCGAAACCGGCGCCATTGATCTGGAAGGGCGCGGACGCTTCATCCGGTCGGTGAAAGTCAGATACGGCTCTCTCGGCTTCATGGGGCGTCCGACCGTTGCAGTCCTCGGCCGCGCCGCCGGAGGACGCCGCGGTGGCGGCTTCAGCGATCTCGGCCCACGCTGGAATCGCGTCGGCGTGGAGCGGGTCAGCCGCGAGCGCGAGCGCGACATCATTCAGCTGTCGCGCGAGGATGGCCGCTTCGACGCGATTTTGCTGCGCGTGCGCCTCAGTCCCGTGCGTATCCGCCGGGTCCGGGTCCGCTTCGGCAATGGCCGGACGCAGGATTTCGACGTCCCGCGCATCATGCGGCCTGGTGATCAAACCGACGTGCTCGCTCTGCGCGGCCGTCGTGGACGCTTCATCGATCGTATCGAAATGATCTACCGCGACGCGGGCGGCCCGCGCCGGGCGCGTGTGGCCGTGTGGGCGCGCCAGGCCGAACGGCGTGAGGACTTCCGCGAGCTCGGCTCCAACTGGTCCAAGCTTTCCACCGAGCGCGTGAGCCGCGATCGCGAACGTGACATCGTCCAGTTGTCGCGCCGCGATGGCCGCTTCGACGCGATCCTGCTTCGCGTGCGACAGAGCCCGGTACGCATCCGCCGGGTTCGTGTGCGCTTCGGCAATGGCCGGACGCAGGATTTCGACGTCCCGCGCATCATGCGCCCCGGCGATGAAACCGATGTGCTCGAATTGCGCGGCCGTCGTGGACGCTTCATCGATCGTATCGAAATGATCTACCGCGACGCGGGCGGCCCGCGCCGGGCGCGTGTCGAGGTCTGGGGCCGGGAATACGAGAGCGAGGGGTTTGAGAACCTTGGTCCGAACTGGTCCCGCTTGTCGATCGAACGGGCGGAGGGAAACCGCGAGACCGAGGTCATCCCGCTTTCGCGCCGCGATGGCCGGTTTGACGCGTTAATGCTGCGCGTCATGCGCAGTCCGGTGCGCATCCGCCGGGTCCGGGTGGTGTTCGGCAATGGACGGCGCCAGGATTTCGACCTGCCCAATATCATGCGTCCGGGCCAGCAAGCCGGGCCCCTCGAACTTCGCGGGCGGCGCGGCCGCTTCATTCAGCGCATTGTCATGGTGTACCGCGATGCCGGCGGCTCGAAGCGCGGCCGGATCGATGTGTGGGGCCGTCGCTCCGACCGATGACGCCATGCCCTGCGCCAGCCTCTGGCGCGGGGCTCTTCCTGTCTCTCTACCGGGTCGCGAAGCCTAGGTACCGCTCACGCAAACGCCGCGCGACAGGGCCGGGCGCGCCGTCGCCCACAACCTCGCCATCGATGCTCACAACTGGCAGCACAAAACTGGAAGCGCTGGTCAGGAAGGCCTCGCGCGCCGCAAGCGCCTCCTCGACGCTGAACGGCCGCTGATCCAAGGGCAGCCTCTCCTCCTCGATCAGGCTCAGCAGCCGGCTGCGTGTCAACCCCGGCAGGATTTCGCGCCCGAGCGCACGGGTCACGATCACGCCCTCGGCCGTAACGATGAAGGCCGAGGACGACGTTCCTTCGGTAACGAGGCCCTCTTCGACCATCCAGGCCTCGAAAGCCCCGCGGCGTTTCGCCTCCTGCTTGCCCATGGCTTGCGGCAGCAGCGCGATGCTCTTGATGTCCCGACGCGCCCAGCGCAAGTCCGGCGTGGTGATGACCGAAACGCCTCTTTCCGCATTCGGATCGCCGACATAATCGCGCGGTTGTGTGAAGGCGATGACCGTCGGGATGGCATCGGGCGGATAGGCAAAGTCACGCTCGGCAACCCCGCGGGTCACCTGGATATAAACGACGCCGTTCTCCAGCCGGTTGCGGACAATCAGGCCGCGATGCAGGTCTTCGAGCGCTGCATCGTCCATGTCGAGCCTCATGTCCAGCTTGGCCAGGGATGAGCGCAGCCGCTGAAGGTGTGGTTCGAAATCGATCATGCGCCCGTCGAGTACGGCGGTGACTTCGTAAACACCGTCAGCGAACAGAAATCCCCGATCGAAAATCGAGATACGCGCTTGATCGGCTTCGACGAATTCGCCGTTCACATAGACGTAGCGTGTCACGGCCGCTCTCCCGGAAGCTGCAGCATCCTGCCCTCATCGCCGCGCGGTTATCGCTTCGGGCCGCTCACATGTCAATCAATGCACTCCAGCTTCCGGGGGTGAATTCATTGTTGGAGAAAACCGCGGACCTCGCGTATCAATTCCTCGCCTTTCTCGTGGTCGCGGCTTTCTATCGCTTCTTCGCGCCAGGGCACGCAGATGCCCCGTTGTACGGCGGGCCGATCCCTGATTTCCGCCATCCAGCGCTGGAGATTATCCAGCCCTTCAACGGATACGCCAGACCAGTCATGCGTGCGGGCCCAACACCAGTTGGCGATATCGGCGATCGTGTAATCCTCGCCGGCGAGATAGGGGCTTTCGCCAAGCCGCCCGTCCAGCACCTCCAGCAGCCGCCGGCTTTCGTTCTGGTACCGCGCGATGACCGGAGGGATCTTCTCGCGCCAGTAGCGGTGGAAGACGTTGGCCTGGCCCATCATCGGGCCGACCCCGCCCATCTGGAACATCAGCCACTGCAGCGTGACGCTGCGGCCCTTCGGGTCAGGCGGGAGCAACTGTCCGGTCTTCTCCGCCAGGTAAACGAGGATCGCGCCCGATTCGAACACCGCGAAGCCGTCCTCGCCGCGGTCAATGATCGCCGGGATACGGCCATTCGGATTGATCTGGAGGTACCAGTCCTCATTCTGTTCGCCCGCGCCGAGATCGATTGGGTGGACGGCATACGGCAGTCCCAGTTCCTCCAGCGTCACCGACGCCTTGTGGCCGTTCGGCGTTGCCGCCGTGTAAAGTTCGATCATCTGGCGCCTCAAGCGGCTGCGCTCAACGGCACGTCGCCGCGCGCCGGATAATCTTTCTCGACGACGAAATCTATCGCGCCGAGCACCTCGTGCCAGGATGGCCGGGCAAACGGCATACTCTGAATGCTGATGAAATACAGCGTGCGGTCCGGCTTCATCATGAACAGCCCCGGTTCGGCGAATTCGCGCGGCTCCTCCACGCCCATGGATGTCACGCCGTTCGTCGAGGAAATGTACAGGTTCCAGCGCCGGGCATCTTCAAGCGTGAGGTCGTATCCGACGGTGAGCTTGTCGAGCCCCCACTCCTCCTTTGCACGTTTGGCGCGGTCTTCCGGATCGTTGGAGACCACGAGCGTATCCACACCGCGCGCAGCGAAGTCATCGGCAAGCCGGTTCAGTTCGGCCAGATACTTCGAGCAGATCGGGCAATGCAGGCCACGGTAAAAGTTGACCATAATGAAGCGCTCGGCCTGACGATCGCTGAGTCTCCACTCGCCGCCGCCGACCGTGGGAACCTGAAGGTCGGGAGCGGGGGTGCGCGGGAGCAGTCGTGGATATTGAGTCATGATATTCCTCTCCTCGGTTTGGCATTGGGGCATCTGCGCCCTTTGGCCACACCGTGGGACCTAATCGCCACTGAGCGGAATCAAACTCAACTTGTCGTGAGAGCGGTTACTCGGCCGGCTCGTCCGTCAAATGCTCGTTCAGCCGCGGCATGATCTCGACGAAGTTGCAAGGCTGATGCCGGAAATCGAGCTGGTACCGGAGGATCCCGTCCCAGGCATCCTTGCAGGCGCCGGGCGATCCGGGCAGGCAAAAGATATACGTGCCGCCCGCCACACCGGCGAGCGAACGCGACTGGATCGTTGAGGTCCCGACCTTCTCGAAGGAAATCATGTGCATGATGACCGAGAAGCCGTCGATCTCCTTGTCGAACAGCGGGCGGATCGCTTCGGGCGTCACATCGCGGCCCGTGAGTCCGGTCCCGCCCGTCGTGACGATGGCATCAATGCGCGTATCCGCGATCCAGCGTTGCATGGTCTCGCGGATCTGGCTGATATCATCGCGAACGATCGTCCTGTCGGCCAGTTCGTGGCCCGCGGCCGTGACCCGATCGGCGAGCAGACCGCCAGACTTGTCGTCCGCCAGCGAACGGCTGTCGGAGACGGTCAGAACCGCGATACGAACACTTTTGAACGGCTTGGATTCGTCGATACCCGGCATTTCGGATCGTCCCCTTTTTATTACGCCACATTACGCGGCAGACCGGCCCAATCGTCAAGCGCGCGGCGCGCCGCCCCACGGACCGCGGCTGTTCGTGTCGCCGCCGTTGGTGCGCCTGCCCTTCTCCTCGGCCTCTGGCTCCCGGCGCTTCCCGGCATCCGGCACGCGCCAGCGCCTCCGGCCCGTGCGGGCAAAATAGGGCTTTCCGCGACGCGAGTCGTACACGGTCCCCTTGCGGCCGATGCCGCCAAGCCACAGCAGCGGAAGCAGGGCCATCCCCGCGATGAAACCACCGATATGGGCCCACCATGCAATCCCGCCGCCCATGCTCGGGCGCAGCATTTCGACCGCGCCCTGCAACACCTGCAGTCCGAACCACAGAATGACGAACGACACCGCGGGCAACTCGAAGAACAGCGGTATGAACACGATCGGGAAAAGCATGATGAGCCGGGCGCGGGGGAAGGTCGCCGCGTAAGCCCCCATCACGCCCGCGACGGCGCCCGAAGCGCCAAGCACGGGCACCGGGGAGGTCTGGTTGAAGTAAAAATGCGCGATGTTCGCCGCGATGCCGCAGATGATATAGAAAATGAAGAACGTGACGGAGCCGTAGCGGCTTTCCACCGAGCTGCCGAAGATGTACAGCGTCCACATGTTCAGCAGGATGTGCAAGAACCCGCCATGCATGAAGAAACTGCTGACGAAGGGAAAGTAGTCGTTCGGGGACAGCCCCTGGTATTGCGCCCAGGTCGGGTTGGCGTAGCGCAAAGGCACAAGCGCATACTCGTAGATGAATTTCTGCCCGACGAGCCCCGTCATGGAAATCTGGAAGAGAAACACGATCACATTCGCGATAATCAGTGCGTAAACCACGGTCGGCGTGGTGCGGACGACAATCGAATCGCGAATGGGGATCATGTATGGGCGCTGCCTGCCGGGTTGCCGCCCGCGAGCGGGAAAGGAAGTCACAGGATATCAAACCTGCGCGCCGCGCCTACGCGTCCTCGCGCGCAAGCGTCGCGACACTGAGCAGTACATGGCCGTAGTTGCGCAGAATCCAATAATGGCCGGCACCGTCGATGCGCCGCACCTCGCAGTCGGGAAGCAACTCGCCAAGCCGCAAGGCCGCCGTGACAGGCACGTTCCGGTCCGAAAGTCCCTGCCAGAGAATAGTCGGGGCGGTGATGGTCTCGAACGGCAGACGCCAGGGCCGTGAAAAGCAGCGCAACTCCTCAACGGCGCCGCCAACCCCGCGCCGGACACCTTCGCGCAGGCCGCGCAACAGGTTCTTGCGGATGCGCTTCTCCTTCAGGATGCGCCAGTCCGAGGGCGCCGACCGGCTCATGATGAGCGCGGCCATCACATCAGGCGCGAATAGAAAGCCCATCCGGCCGAAGGTGAACAGGAACCGGTAGAGCAACGGCACCCCCGGCAGGACGCGAAAGAGCACCCGATGCGCAGGGCCGATCCGGGCGGGCGCCTCCGGCCCGGCAAACGGCCCGACGGGCGATACCAGCCCCATCGCGCTGACCCGCTCAGGCCGCCGCGCGGCAAACGCCACCGCGAACGGCGCGCCGCCAGACACCGCGGCCACAGCCACGCGCTCGACCCCAAGCGCATCGAGAAGCGCCCCCATCTCGTCCGCCGTATTTCCCAAGGCACGGGCCTTGGCGAAACTCGAAAGGCCGAACCCGGCGCGTTCCGGGGCGATGAGACGAAGCCCGTTCTCATGCGCGAACTCGGCAGCGATCTGGAACATGAAGCGCGAACCGGGCGTGCCGTGGAAGCACAGGATCGGCAGGCCGTCCGCTGCGCCGTATTCACGAAAGCCAATGACGCGGCCATCGCCGAGGATCAGGCGTGCATCTTCACCGTCACGCGCGATGCGCAGGGCCTGCCGGGGCTGATGCATCATGGTCGGTTTTTCACTCGATCGGCAGCCGGATCGCCGCTTTAAGCCCGCCGAGCTGACTGTGGCCCAGCATGATATCGCCGCCGTGACCACGCACGATGTCACGCGCGATTGAGAGCCCGAGGCCTGTACTCTTGACGTTCTGGTTGCGGGAATCGTCAAGGCCGAAGAACGGGCGGAACACGGCCTCGCGTTGCTCGATCGGTATGCCCGGCCCGTCATCCTCGAGCGTCACTGTAATCGAGCGCGCCGTGCGTGCTGCCGTAATCTGCACTGTGCCTGCAAACCGCGTGGCATTGGCCGCCAGATTGAGCACCGCGCGCTTGATGGCGTTGCGCCGCGCCATCATCGGTAGCGAGTCCGGCGTCTCCAGAGTGACCGCCTTGTCACTGGTATCCGCGGCGTCCGCGACTTCGCGCAGCACCTCCGCCAGATCGAACTCGCCCGGTTCCTCGCCCGCATCGCCCTTTGCAAACGCCAGGTAGTCCTCCAGCATCTGCTGCATCTCATCGATATCCTGGCTGAGGCTTTCCGCCTCCGGGCGATCGCCGAGCACGGCAAGCTGCAGCCGGAAGCGGGTCAGGACGGTGCGCAGATCATGGCTCACCCCGGCAAGCATGGTGGTGCGCTGCTCCACGTGGCGCTCGATCCGGTCGCGCATCTCGATAAAAGAGCGTGCAGCGAGGCGGACTTCGCGCGCACCGCGCACCTTGAACGCCTCCGGGGCCGGCTGCCCCCGGCCGAACCGCTGGGCGGCCTCCGCGAGGTTGAGCACCGGCCTGATCTGGTTGCGCAGGAAAAGCACCGCGACTGTCAGCAGCACGAGAGACGTGCCCACCATCCACAACAGGAAGATATGCGAGTTGGAGGCGTAGGTCTGGTTGCGCCGGGCGAGCACCTGAAGGACCGTAGCGTCCAGTTTGATGCGGATCTCGACATAGCGTGACTTGCCCACGGTATCGATCCAGAACGGACGCCGGATGCGACGGCGAA
The DNA here is from genome assembly GCA_964346065.1 of uncultured Hyphomicrobiaceae bacterium. Classification (GTDB taxonomy): domain Bacteria; phylum Pseudomonadota; class Alphaproteobacteria; order Rhizobiales; family Rhodomicrobiaceae; genus Dichotomicrobium. The sequence continues at coordinate 21,636 of CAYFTI010000008.1, read as the reverse complement.
TCTGTTTCGAGAGCGTGCGGTCGAGAAGGTCGAAAAACGGCTTGGGCCGCGTTTCCGGAAGGTTCTCCTCGGGCAGGATGCGCGCGATCAGGCCGAGCTTGTTGCGCGCGATGTCGGTGAGTTTTTCGTGACCGTCCGGGTGCGGGTAGTCCTCGTAAATCGAGATCAGCGTGGCGATCTCGTTGGTCGTGGCGATCGAGAGCTGCCGCGTCACCTGCTGCCAGTGCCGCTCCATGAAAACGAAGGCAAGCACCGATTGCAGTACGACAATCGGCGCGATGATGATGAGCAACGCCCGGGCATAAAGGCCTTTCGGGAGGACACGCCCAAGGGCATCGGCCGTTGCATGATGCGCGCGCTCCAGCGAATCGAACAACGTGCGGAAAAACCGCCACTGCCGAAGCCAGGCGACATTATGCCGATGCATGGCGAGGAAACCGCGCCATAACCACTCACCCGCCCGGCCAAGCCGCGCCATGTTGCGCCGATGAAGCGCCACGAAACCGCGCCAGAGCCGGCTCAGCGCATTCCGCTTGCGGGTGGCCACCTGGGAAACGAGGGTCTTGGGCCGCTCAATCCACGTAAAGGACATACCCGCGGCCCCTCACCGTCTGCAGATGCACCGGGCTGGCAGGGTCGACCTCGATCTTGCGGCGCAAGCGGTTGATCTGCACGTCGATGGCGCGGTCGGTGCCGTGGGCCTCATCGCCGAGCAGTTCATGGCGCGCGATTGTCTCGCCCGGGGCCCGCGCGAACTGGCGCAGCAGGTCGCGCTCGCGATCCGTGAGCTTGACGGGCTCGCCGTCACGGAGCAGGTCCCCGCGCGAGACGTTGAAAACGCAGTCGCCGAAACGGATCTCCCCTGGCGGGTCATTCTCGGGCGCACGCCGGCGCAAGATGTTCTTCAGGCGCAGAAGCAGTTCGCGCGGATCGAACGGCTTGGCCATGTAATCGTCGACGCCGGTCTCCAACCCGGCAACGCGGCTCTCCGGCTCAGAGCGCGCGGTCAGCATGAGGATCGGCACATCCGACTCGCCGCGCAACATTTCCGCCAGTGAGAGGCCGGACTCTCCCGGCATCATGATGTCCAGAATGATGAGATCGAAGGCGAGCCCCCGCAGCGCCTTGCGCGCTTCTGCAGCGTCCGCGCTCACACTCACCCGGAACCCGTTCTCGCGCAAATAGGTGGCCAGCAGATCGCGGATCCGCCCGTCGTCGTCTACGACAAGCAGATGCGGCGCGGTATCCGCCGGCGGGTCAAGCGATTTCTCCACAGCGCCAGCAGCCGTCATGTCCCCTCCTCCGCGTCCTGATCCAGCGCGTCGCCCGTTGCGATCAGCCTGGCAACGCCGTCTCTTTCGTCCTCGCGGATCATCGCGAACAGGAACTGCCCGATGTCATCCGGCGCGTCGACGCCAGCATCACGCAGCGCGGCCACGATACGGTCCCGTTGGCGCCCGGCAAGCCGGCGGATCAACGCAAGTCCGTCCCGACGCGGATAAAGCAGGCGCTCCCGCCGGTCGGCGGTGCCGCGCACCTGCGAGATGTAGCCGCGATCACGCAGATCCTTGAGGACTCTTGCCAGACTTTGCTTCGTAATTTTGAGGATTTCGAGGAGATCGGCCACGCGAATGCCCGGATGCCGGCAAATGAAGTGGAGCGCGCGGTGATGGGCGCGTCCGAAGTCCAGCTCTGCAAGAATCTCGTCGGCGTCGGAGGTGAAGTCGCGATACGCGAAGAATAGCAACTCGATGATGCGCAGGCTCTGCGCATCCGAGGGCCGTACCGCATCGGCCAGCGGGCGCTCACGGGCTTCGGCCTCGCCATTGTCGCGGACAAGCTCGCTATGAGAACTTATGTCAGCCATGTTGACATATATTGATCCGATTGCTAGTTAAGGCAACCGTTTTTGATACTTTTCCGATGGACTCAACCGATTCGCCGCAATATCTATTTCCTTGAAAGGCAATGGTTTCGCGGCATCGGCTCACGAACCGCATGCGCGATATCCGGCCCTGACAGCGGCGGCAACTGGCTGGGGCCGGATCATCTGTTGTCCCGCCCGAGACGGCGTGTCAAGCCGTTTTGCGCGCAACGCGAATAACAGCACGCTCAGGAGACCTTCAATGGCAACCGTTCCTTTCGATCAGCGCGATGGCCTCATCTGGATGAACGGGGACCTGATTCCCTGGGGTGACGCGCGGCTCCATGTATTGAGCCACGGGCTTCATTACGCCAGCAGCGTGTTCGAAGGAGAACGCGCCTACAACGGCGAGATTTTCAAGCTGACCGAGCATACCGAGCGCCTGCACGCATCTGCGCAAGTCCTTGGCTTCGAGATTCCCTACACCGTGTCCGAGATCGATCAGGCCTGCCGCGACGTTCTGTCCGCGAATGACCTTGTCAACGCCTATGTCCGTCCGATCGCCTGGCGCGGGAGCGAGCAGATGGGCGTTTCGGCGCAGCACACGAAGATCAATCTCGCCGTGGCAGCCTGGGATTGGGGCGCCTACTTCGACCCGCAAGCGATGGAAACCGGAATCCGCCTGGCCATGGCGGAATACCGGCGGCCAGATCCGCAGACCGCGCCTGCCAGATCCAAGGCGGCGGGCCTTTACATGATCTGCACGCTGGAGAAGCATAAGGCCGAAGCCGCGGGCTATGCCGATGCGCTCATGCTGGACTGGCGCGGACGCGTGGCCGAAGCGACCGGTGCGAACATCTTCTTTCTGAAGGACGGCGTCCTGCATACGCCGACGCCGGACTGCTTCCTGGACGGCATCACGCGCCGCACGGTGATGGACCTGGCGCGCCAGCGCGGCATCGAGATTGTCGAGCGCGTGATCATGCCCGAGGAGATGGAAGGCTTTGAGGAATGCTTCCTGACCGGCACGGCTGCCGAAGTTACGCCGGTGGGCGAGATCGGGCCGTACACCTTCCAGATCGGTGAAGTGAGCCGCGCGCTGATGCAGGATTATTCTGCGCTCGTTCGCCCGGCGGAGGCTCTGGCGCAGGTAGGCTGACGCGCGATCCCGGAAACCGGAACCGTTTCCCCGTGCATGAAAACCCGCGCACCGCGCCTGGTTACTCCCCGGCCCAGCGGCGCGCGGCTTCGTCGTCGGTTTCGCGCGCCTCGACCCAGCGCGCTCCCTCCGATGTTTCTTCATTCTTCCAGAAGGGCGCACTCGTCTTGAGATAATCCATCAGGAACTGCGCCGCCTCGAACGCGGCCTGACGGTGCGCCGAGGCCGTCACGACCAGCACGATGTTATCGCCCGGTTCCAGCCGCCCGTAACGATGGATGATAGTGCAGGCATCAAGCGGCCAGCGCTGCCACGCTTCGGCCTCGATGCGCTCAAGCTCGCGTTCCGTCATACCCGGATAGTGTTCGAGCGTCATGGCCGAGACCGGCTGCCCCTTTGTCTCGCGAACCGTGCCCGTGAATGTCACGATGGCTCCGATGTCAGTGCGCCCGCCGCGCAGGGCCGCGATCTCCCGGCCCGTATCGAAGTCCTCGCGCTGCACCCGGATCATCACCTAGCCCCCGGTCACGGGTGGGAAGAAGGCGATCTCGCGGGCGCCACGAACCGGTGCGTCGTGAGCGACGTGCTCCTGGTCGACCGCGGCGCGGATCACCTCGCCGCGCTCGAACGCCGCCGCGAATTCCGGCCCGCGCCCCTTCTGCCAGGCGATCATGTCGGCAATCGTCTCGACCCCGTCCGGCAACTCGATCTGCTCCTCGCCAATCCCGGTCTTTTCACGCATCCATGCGAAATAAAGTACTTTGGTCGTCATCTGTCCTGGTCCATCACGTGTTTCATCCCGGCCCGGAAATAGTCGAAGCCGGTATACAGTGTCACCAATGCGGCCACCCAGAGCAGGTTTAGCCCGATGGCAGAGGCGCAACCGCAGATACGGTCGCCCGCACCGCCGGCAAGCAGGAAGCACAGCGCCACCATCTGCACCGTGGTTTTCCACTTGGCCAACTGGCTGACCGCGACCGTCACCTGTAGCCCGGCGAGGAATTCCCGCAGGCCCGAGACAAGGATTTCCCGCGACAGGATAATGACTGCGGCCCAGGTCGACCAGCCGGAAATCGCTCCATTGGCCACCAGCATCAGCACGGCGACCCCCACCAGAAGCTTGTCGGCAATGGGATCGAGCATCTGCCCCAGCGCGGACTGCTGCTGCCAGGCGCGGGCGATGTAGCCATCGAGAAAATCCGTGATACCGGCAAAGGCGAAAACGCCAAGAGCGGCCCAGTCGGCGGTCTCACCCTCGAGGAAGAACATGGCCGCGACGAGCCCCGGCACGGCGGCGAGTCGCAGATATGTCAGCACATTGGGCAGGCTGAGGATGATCTGGCGGCGGTCGGCTGAGTGCGCTGGACGGGTCATGAGCCTCTCGAAGCGCGGGGGACAAGCGTGGATCTTCGCGGCACCACGCTAGAGAATTTGGCTTTTCAAGAGTGTTCCGCAACCGCCGGAAGCGGCGGCCCCAATTCGTATTTCGAACGGCGGATCACCAGAGATGTCTTGACACTGTCGACATTCTTGCCCGCCGTCAGGTCGTTGATGATAAAGTCCTGAAAGGCTTCCAGGTCCGGCGCAACACATTTGAGAATGAAATCGATTTCGCCCGAGAGCATATGACACTCGCGTACGATATCCCATGAGCGCACCTGTTCTTCGAAAGCGCGCAGGTCATTCTCCGACTGTCCCGACAGCCCGACCATCGCGAAGGCGCAGACTTCGTAGCCGAGCATCTTCTGGCTGATGAGCGCATGATATCCTTCTATGATACCCGCGTCTTCGAGCGCGCGCATCCGCCTCAGACAGGGGGGCGCGGAAATACCGACCCGTCGCGCGAGCTCGACATTGGTGATCCGCCCGTTCACCTGCAGTTCGCGCAGAATGCGCCAGTCTGTTTCGTCAAGTCTGATTGTCGTCACGAAGCCAATCCAGTTTCGGGATCATTCAGCGATGCACGCTTGAATCATGTCGCGTTGGCGATAGCATTGGAATGTTTTAGTGAGATTTCAAGCAACAAAATTGTGTAGAGCGCTGTCGTGACGCAGGCCGAAGGCTCACGGGAGACCGCGTGGATCCTCTCTGACGGCAAAGCTGGGCATCTGGCGATGACCACGGGTGTCGCCGCCGCGATGGGGCTGCGCACACGAATCCTCGAAGTTGCACCACCCCGGCTCTGGGGCCTGCTCGCGCCGCACGGACCCGCCCCGCCCGACCTGCACGGCATCTGGCCGACTTCAGAGATGCACTGGCCGGAATATGCCTTCGCGGCCGGGCGCAGAACTATCCCGTACTTGCGGGCGATCCGTCGCTCGGCCCGTGGGCGCCCGTTCACCGTTGCCTTCATGGATCCACGCGTCAATGACGCGGCGGATCTGATCTGGGTGCCCGCGCACGACGCACGCCGCGGCGGCAATGTGATGACCACCCTGACCTCCCCCCACGGCTTCACATGGGAGCGGCTGGTCGACCTTCGCGAGGCCATGCCGGAGGATATCAAGACGTTATCGCCGCCGCGCGTGACTGTCCTGCTCGGCGGACCGGGCGGCGGCTATACATACTCGAGCGCCGACATTGCCCGCCTGAGCGAGTCGCTCCGCCAGATCGCCGCGCTCGGGGCAAGCTTCCTGATCTCCGCGTCACGACGCACCCCACCCAAGCTGATCGATGCCGCGCGCCGGGCAACCGCTCATGCGCCGCGCATCATATGGGATGGTGCAGGCGAGAATCCTTATCCGCACTTCCTCGCCTCTGCCGACCACTTCGTGGTGACGGCCGACAGCGTGAACATGACCGGGGAGGCCTGTGCGACCGGACGGCCTGTCTACGTTTTCATGCCCGAAGGCGGCCGGGCCAAGTTTCACGCCTTCCATGATGCGCTCAGGCAGGCCGGAGCGACGCGCCCTTTGCCGACGCAGCCGGCAGCTCTGGAAAACTGGCGCTACCAACCGATCCACGCCGCCAGGCAGATTGCCGAGGAAATCGTGCGCCGCGTTCATGGCGGCGACGCGCCGCCCGGCGGTCGCGACAGCGCGGGACAGAAACCGCCGGTGCATTGACCGCCACCCCTGCGCGCCCTATTTCTGGGCTGGAATGAAAAGCCGCCGGCGCCAGCGCGCGGGCCGCATGATCTACACAGGCGGGCAAACATCCATGAGCGATCGCCACGAAAAACTCATCATCCTCGGCTCCGGGCCGGCCGGCTACACCGCCGCGATTTACGCGGCGCGCGCGATGCTGCAGCCCCTGCTTATTCAGGGGATCCAGCCCGGCGGCCAGCTCACCATCACCACCGATGTCGAGAATTACCCCGGCTTTGCCGATCCCATCCAGGGCCCATGGCTCATGGAGCAGATGCAGGCACAGGCCGAGAATGTCGGCACCGAGATCATCACCGATCATATCATCGAGGTGGACGTGACCCGGCGCCCGTTCTGGCTGAAAGGTGACAGCGGGACGACCTATACTGCCGATGCGCTGATCATCTCGACGGGAGCGCAAGCGCGCTGGCTCGGCCTGGATTCCGAACAGGCCTTCATGGGCTACGGCGTCTCTGCCTGCGCGACCTGTGACGGCTTCTTTTATCGCGGAAAGGACGTCATCGTGGTCGGCGGCGGAAACACGGCGGCCGAGGAGGCGCTGTTCCTGACCAACTTCGCCAACAAGGTGTCATTGATCCATCGCCGCGATGCACTGCGCGCGGACAAGACCTTGCAGGCCCGCCTTTTCAACAATCCCAAGATCGAGGTCGTCTGGGATACCGTCTTGGACGAAGTGCTCGGCAAGCAGAACCCGCCCGGCGTCACGGGCGCGCGCCTGCGCAATGTCAAGACCGGCAACACTCACGAAATCAGCGTGGACGGTGTATTCATAGCCATCGGCCATGATCCGGCAACTGCTCTGTTCAAGGGCCAGCTGGACATGAAGGAAGGCGACTACATCATAACCGCGCCGGACTCGACCCGAACGAGCGTGCCGGGGGTCTACGCCGCCGGGGACGTAACCGATGATATCTACCGCCAGGCCGTGACGGCGGCGGGCCAGGGATGCATGGCGGCGCTGGAAGCCGAACGCGACCTCGCCGCGTTGGAGACGCCGGCCCAGGCCGCAGAATGAGACGCTTACCCAGGGGCTTTGCTGCTAAGGCGGTCCCGCCCGACTGGATCGCCCTATGGATTGGGACAAGCTACGCATATTCCACGCCGCAGCGGAGGCCGGCAGTTTCACGCACGCCGCCGAGGCGCTGCATTTGAGCCAGTCCGCTGTGAGCCGCCAGGTCAGCGCGCTTGAACAGGAACTTGGCGCGCCACTGTTTCATCGTCACGCGCGCGGCCTGTCGCTCACCGAACAGGGCGAATTACTGCGCCAGACCGCTCAAGACGTGCTGGTCAAGCTCAACTCCGTCGAGACCATGCTGGCCGACACGCTCGCCGAGCCGGCCGGCGATTTGCGCATTACCACGCCGGCCGGGCTTGGCGCCACCTGGCTCGCCCCGCGCCTGCGAGAATTCATCGAACGTTATCCGAAGATCCAGGTGCAGCTTCTCCTGCGCGACGAGGAACTCGACCTGAGCAAGCGCGAGGCTGACATCGGCATCTGGCTTAGCGCGCCCACGCAAAAGGACCTTATCCTGCGCCGACTGTTCACGGTGCATTTCCACGTTTACGGGTCGAACGATTACCTCGAGGAGCATGGCGTGCCCAAAACGATCGCGGATCTCGACAACCACGCGATCATCACCTACGGCGGCATTCCGTTTCCCCGCCGCGGGATCAACTGGCTTGAGACGGCCGGCCGTGAGTGGGAGATGCCGCGCAAGCCAATCATGCGGATCAACAGCATGGACGGCATCAAGCGGGTCGTGAAACGGGGCATGGGGTTAGCGGTCCTGCCCGATTACCTTGCATCGGACGAGCCGGACCTCCGGAAAGTCCTCAATGACGCGGACGTGCCGGCCTTTAATACCTACCTTGTCTATCCTGCGGAGTTGAAAAGCTCCAAGCGTGTTTCCGCCTTCCGCGAATTCATCGTCGCGAAGGCCCGCGAATGGGCATTTTGACTTCGCCGTTCAGATGTCGGTTGTGTAAAGCTGAAATTGGCTCTGCCGGCAAAACCTGTTAACAAGTGCCGGGGCAGGCTTGCCCTGTTGCCGCTGCGGTTTAGCAAAATCTGAACACAGGCTTCCAAAAGCCTAATAATAATGCTATAAACGCGGCTTCTTCGGCGAGAGATCGCGAGAGAGTCCGGAGGCAGCGTCGCCGCTGAGCGGCGCTCTCTGAAACCACCAGGTTGTTCGAGCGTGTCGCGTGATTGAGGCCCGCCCGCTTAGCCGTTTCGGACGCTTGCTGATCTCCTGTTGTCGAGTCTTGCGTGGCACAGTTGGGCTTGGGGGCAGCAACACGCCGCCGTTTGGGGCATTTGGCGGCGAATTTGGTGTTGCTGGCGCTGTGGTTCTACGCAGTCAAGAAAGGCGGATAACCCGCGCTGTGCGTTTTCGGCGTCAGCGCAACAATAGCGAGACTGTACACAATGGCTGCAAAGAAATCGCTGCAAAAAAACGGCTTCAAGACGGACGAGTACGTCGTTTATCCGACACATGGGGTCGGACGTATCGTGGGCATTGAAGAGCAGGAAGTTGCCGGTTCCACGCTGGAACTGTTCGTCATCAACTTCGAGCAGGAAAAGATGACGTTGAGGGTTCCAACGACGAAATGTCAGAATGTCGGTATGCGCAAGCTGTCCGAATGCGCGATCGTGGATAAGGCGATGGTGACTCTGCGCGGCCGTGCGCGCGTGCGTCGCATGATGTGGAGCCGCCGCGCTCAGGAATACGAGGCCAAGATCAATTCGGGCGATCTGATTTCGATCGCCGAGGTCGTGCGCGATCTTCACAGGTCCGACAGCCAGCCCGAGCAATCCTATTCCGAGCGGCAGCTGTATGAAGCCGCGCTTGAGCGCATGGCGCGTGAAATCGCTGCCGTTCAGGACGTGGACGAGGCCGTGGCAACGCGTCACATCTGCGAAGCTCTGAACAAGACCCGCGCGGCGGCGCCCGCCGATGAGCCCGAAGAGGTGGCCGAACCGTCGGGCGAGCCAGCCGCGGCCGAGGTTCGCGCGGCCTAGAACAGGCATTTCTCGCCACATTGCATCAGCGAAAAGGACAAGTGCGGGTGCCGCGCCGGTCCTTTTTGCGTGGGCATATCACCCCGCCATGTGATGGCAGGGCTGCGGGCACAATGCGGCCGGGTGATCCTGCCGGGCATCTGAGAGGTATTACCGATTGCCGGGTCGGCGGAGCAGCCACGTCGAACGGCACAGCCTTTCTGGGCCAGCGGCTCTCGGAACAGCATACGATCGCCAGCAGACATGACGACGGACAAAACCTACAGTCATCCGGGCAACACGAGCGGCGAGCGGTCGGATACCGTCTCATACGGGACGGCGATGGACGCGCACCTGCCGCCGCCGCCGGACGACAGCGAGCGGATCGTCATCTGGCCACACCGCTCCCTGGGCCGCGACGGGACAATGGCTGTCATGGCGGTCGCGGCTGTGGGCTTTGCCATCGTCACCGCCTGGGTCGCCGCGCCCGCCGCGTGGTTCGTGCTGTTCCCGGCCATCATCGCCTTCGCCAGCCTCGCCCTTGCCTTCTGGCTCAACATGCGCCGGGCCGCGCGCCTTGAGGTCATCGATATCGGGGAGAATACAATCCGTGTGATGACAAGTTATCTCGGCCGGCACGAGTTGGTCGGGCAGTTCACCCCATCCTGGGTCAGGATCGAGTTGAGCGACGCCTTCAAAATGGAAAAACGGCTCGTACTGAGCGAGAGTGGGCGGGCGGTGTGTGTAGGCGACTGCCTGTTGCCGGGCGAGCGTGAAGCGCTGGCGGGCGAGTTGCGCGGAAAGATCAAGCGGGTCTGCGACCGGCTTGCCTGAGGCTCAATGTTCCAGTGCATCCATCAGCTTTTCCCGGACCTTGTCCCGGGCCCAGTCGCTGACGATTTTCTTGCCGGCGCGGTCGGTCAGGTAGAAGACATCGACAACTTTTTCGCCAAATGTGGCCACATGAGCGGAGGTGATGTTGAGGTTCAAGGATGCCAGCGCATCCGCCAGATCGTAGAGCAGACCGATCCGGTCCAGACCGTTCACCTCGACCACCGTCAAATCGTTCGACAGTGTATTGTCAATAATGACCTGCGGCTCGACGCTGAACGGCTCGAGCTTCGGCTTGGCCTTGCGCTTTTCCGCCATCAGTTTCTTCAGGTCACGGTCGCCGGCAAGCATCGCCCGCACTGACGCCGCGATTCTCTCGGCGCGTTCGAGTTCCTCGCGTTCTTCCGGGAAAGCGCGTTGAATACTCAACGTGTCGAGCGCCATGCCATCGCGCGTGGTGTAGATGTGCGCGCCGACGATGCGCGCGCCGGCCGCCGCGCAAGCTCCCGCGAAAATCGCGAGCAGACGCGGATGGTCCTTCGTGTACAGCGTCACTTCTGTCGCACCCATACGCGGCGTTGTCCGCGCGTCATGCGCGAAGGGTGTCGGCTCATCCTTGCACCGGCGCATCAACTCGGCGTGCTTGACCTGGGTTTCCAGATCGCAGCGCACCCAGTAAGCCGGCTCATGCCGGTTGATGATGCGCTCGACCTCCTCATCGGGCCAGTGGTTGAGCGCTTCGCGAAGCTGATCCTGTGACCGACGAATCTGGGCTTCCCGGCTGATCTGCGTATGCCCGCCGGCCAGCACGGGCTCGGTTTCGTTGTAAAGCGCGCGCAGAAGCTGGCCTTTCCAACCCGTCCAGACGCCGGGGCCAACGGCGCGGATATCCGCCGCCGTCAGGATCACCAGAAGCTTGAGCCGCTCCGGGCTCTGCACGATTTCGGCGAAGTCGCGGATCGTCTTCGGGTCGGCAATGTCCCGGCTTTGGGCGAACTCACTCATGACCAGGTGATTTTCGACCAGCCAGGCAACCGTATCGGTCTCAGCCGCGCTCAGGCCGAGCCGGGGGCAAAGATCGCGCGCCACACGTGCCCCGGCTATCGAGTGGTCCTCCTCGCGCCCCTTGGCGATGTCATGCAGGAATGCCGCCACGAATAGCGCGCGGCGGTTCTGAATATTGCGGATGATTTCCGTGGAGAGGGGGAGTTCGTTGGCCAGCTCGCCGTCCTCGATCTCCGAAAGGACCCCGATGGTGCGGATCAGGTGCTCGTCGACGGTGAAGTGGTGATACATGTTGAACTGCATCATCGCCACGACACGGCCGAAATCCGGAATGAAACGCCCCAGAACACCGGCTTCATTCATGCGGCGCAGCGCGATCTCCGGGTTGCCGCGCGAGGCGAGCAATTCCAGGAAAAGACGGTTGGCCTCCGGGTCTTCGCGCACATCATCGTCGATCTGCCGCAGGGAGGAGCGGATCTTGCGGAAAACCTCCGGGTCGAACAGCACCTTGTGGCGCTCCGCCAGGGCGAAGACACGGATCATGTTGACCGGGTCCGTGCGGAACACATCGGCCAATTTCGCCGTGATCCGCCCATTCTCGATGCGGAAGTCCGTTGTCGTGCTGAGTTGGGCCCGCTTGCGCCACCCCAGGCTCGCGAGCATGTTGCCAAGCGATGGTGTGGGCTTGAGCTGCTTCATCTCGAGGCTCGAGCAGACGATGCGCGTCAGGTCGCCGACTTCCTTGGCCACCAGAAAGTAATGCCTCATGAAACGCTCGACCGGGCGCAGGTTATTGCCCTCGCGGTAGCCCAGGCGCTCGGCCAGCACGAGCTGGAGATCGAACGATAGCCGCTCCTCGGGCTTGCCCACGAGAAAGTGCAGGTGGCACCGGATGGTCCACAGGAACGCCTCGCAACGCCGGTAGTGCCGCTGCTCCGCCGGCGTGAAGATCCCGAGCGCGACCCAATCGCTGCTCTCGTTATCGGGATAGAGATACGCCGTCAGCCAGTGAAGGGTGTGGAGGTCGCGCAAGCCGCCCTTGCCGTCCTTGACGTTCGGCTCGACACGGTAGCGCGAATTGCCTGAGCGTTCATGGCGTGCGTCGCGCTCGGCCAGTTTCGCCTCGATGAATTCCTTTTCCGTGCCTTCCATCACGGCTGACCGGAACCGCTCGCGAAAGCGGTCGAAAAGCGCCTCGTCCCCCAGGATCAGCCGCGAGTCGACAAGCGAGGTCCGGATCGTCATGTCCCGGCGCGCCAGCGTGATGCAGTCGTTTATGGTCCGCGTGGCGTGGCCGACCTTGAAGCCCAGATCCCAAAGAAAATACAGGATGCTTTCGACGACGCTCTCGCCCCATGCTGTCTGCTTGCTCGGCCGCAGGAACAACAGATCGATGTCGGACTTCGGCGCAAGCATCCCGCGGCCGTAGCCGCCGGTGGCCACGATCGTCAGGCGCTCGGCCGTCGAGGGGTTTTCGGCACGATAAATATGCCGCGCGATGAAGTCGTAGAGCAGCCGGATGAGTTCGTCCTGGAAACGCGACAAATTCTCGGCGCACGCGCGACCGTCACCCGTGCGATCGAGATCCGCCTGCGCCGCCTCCCGCGCCCGCGCAACGAGCTGTTTCACGTGTTCAAGAACCGCGGCGCGCGCGGCGGCCTCCTCGGTGTGATGGCGCCAGAGCCGGGTCAGTTCGGCGGCTTCGCCATCAAGGTCGAAATACGGCGCGCGTGGCTGTTGCGCCGGCGCTTCCAGCGTAACGGCATGTTCCATATCGGCAGAGTACAACAGAACGTCAGGGCGTGCACGGCGAGGCTGCCGGCGGGTCGGTTGGCCGCGCTGGCGGCCCGCGACGATCAACGAAAGAAAAAGGGTGGCGCGCTCCGGCGTGTGCCGGAGCTCTCCACCCTGTTTCCGTCATCTGTTTGTCCGGAAGGTTGGTCCGCACCAAACGACGTTAGCGACGGCGGCGCTGACCCAGCCCCATGTCCTTGGCGAGCTGGGAACGGGCCGCGGCATAGTTCGGCGCGACCATCGGATAGTCGTGGGGAAGGCCCCACTTCTCCCGGTATTCCTCCGGCGTCATGTTGTAATGTGCCCGAAGATGGCGCTTCAGCGATTTGAACTTCTTGCCATCTTCAAGGCAGACGATGTAATCCGGCGTGACCGACTTCTTGATCGGAACGGCCGGCTTCTGCTCTTCGGCTTGGGCCTGCCCCTTGCTGGCGGAAGCGCGCACAAGAGCGCCGTGCACTTCGTTGATCAAATTGGGCAGATCCGCTGATACCACGGTATTGTTGCTCACGTAAGCGGAGACAATGTTCGTGGTCAGTTCGACCAGTTCGGTGTTGTCTACAGTCTGTTCCATTGATGAGGTCTCCTGTCGTTGGCCGTTGGCTTCACCCATGTGTTCGCGAGCGTAAACAGGTTGCCCTGTGCGACTGATCATGGTGGCGTTTGCTTACTTGAATTTCATCTGCAAGCTTGATCCGTTGACGCGCTCACCAACTTGGTGAAGCATTATTTTTATGTCCATAATCTGGAAAATATAGGAAAAGAAACGAATTTCAACAGATACTGTCGTCTTACAGGGACTTGGGGGGAAATGTGATGTTGCCAACAGCCCTGCCAATGCTTCGCCCAAGGTCACGTGTTACCATCTTTCGCGCTTTTCGGCTTGACACGACACTATCTGGCGCGAGGCAGTAGAAACTGCTTCAATTTTTGAGAAATACAGCATGATGCGTCACTAGGACGCACGGGTAAGCCGCGTCTTCGCTGCCGAACCCTCGTAGTGCCCGGCCAGTTCGTCCGGGTCAGTACTCTTCGCGGGTGGCACGCCGGTGCAGTAGGCGGCGCGCGCCAGCAGGTGCGCGGCCAACGGCGCTGTGAGCAAGAAGAAGACGATGCCAGCGATCGCGCGTGTCACGACATCGAACTGTCCCGAATGAAACGCGATGGCCAGAAGCATGACGCCGGAGCCGACCGTACCGGTTTTACTGGCGGCATGCATACGCGTGTACAGATCGGGAAGCCGCACAACGCCCACGGCCGCAACCAGGGTGAAGAACGCGCCGATGATCAACAGGACGCCAGCGAAGTAATCGATCATTCGGGCTCTCCCTCCAGAGTCGTCTTGGCCGCATTGTCGGACGGCGGCTCGTTGCCAGCCAGGCCCGGTGCCGGACCGCGGGCGATGATATAGCGGGAAAACGCGACCGTCGCGAGGAACCCGACCAGCCCCAGTGCGATCGCCACGTCCAGATATTGGCCATAGCCCGTGCGCACCGTGATCACGGCGATGAAACCGATGCCAACCGTAACGAGCATGTCCAGCGCCAGAACCCGGTCGGCAAGCGTTGGCCCCATGACAAGGCGGACCACGGCCACGAAGAATGCCACGCAGACCAGTCCGAGCGATATGCGGATCGCGAGTTCCAGGAACGCCTCGGGCGTCATCGCATGGCCTCCATGATCTTGCGCTCGAAACCATCGGCAATGTTGGCCTTCAGCGCCTCGGTGTCCGGGACATCAATGCAGTGAATGTATAGCGTCGACTTGTCGTCCGATACATCGATACTCAGCGTGCCGGGCGTGAGTGTTATCATGTTGGCGAGAATCGAGATTTCGGCGTTGCGATCCGTTGACAGCGGAAACGCGACGAACCCCGGCTGATACGACCGGATGGGCGAAAGCACGATCACGGCAACGCGGAATGCCGAGACCACGAGATCCATGAGGAACACCAGGATCAGGCTGGTGATCCGCCACGCCTTGTAAATGTAAACGCTGGTGTGAAATTGCTCGCGGATGATCCAAAGCGCGATCGCGGCGAGGACGAAGCCGAAGACCAGGTTTATCAGGAGGAACGAGCCGGTCACTGCGCCCCAGGCCAGCGCCAGCAAGATGTTGATGAGGACAGTGCGTGTCATCGCGCGCTCCCGAAAACGGCGTCGATATAGTCGGACGGGTCCAGCAGGTTCGCCGTCGCCGCGTCGGACAGATTGAGCAGCGGCTCCGGCCATATGCCGATCCCGATGGCGGCCGCCGCCGTAACGATGATCGGCAGCAGCAGCGCCGGCGGGTTGTGCCCAGGCGTCGGCGCATCCGTACTCGCACTAGGCGAAGGCGCGGCCGACAACGCGGCCGCCTTGGGCGCTGGCTCGCTGCGTTCGCGCAGCGGCGGCGTCGGCGCCTCTTCCGGCAGGCCCGCGCTGACGGGGGGCCGCCAGAACATGAGCGACCAGGCCCGGCCGACCACCATCATCGAGATCACACCATTCACGATCAGCGCCACGACAGAAACATATTGCTGCTCATTCAGCGACGCCTCGATAAGCAGCACCTTGGGCCAGAATCCCGACAGGGGCGGCAGGCCGGCCGCCGCGAAGCCGAGCACGAAGAACAGCACTGCGATGACAGGCGCACCGGTATACATGCCCGAAAGCTCGTGCAGGGACGCGAGCCCGGTACGCCGCTCCATCAGCCCCGCGAGCAGGTAGAGCCCCGCCATGACGACAATCGAATGAACCGTGTAAAAAATCGTGGCAGCAAGGGACAGCCGCGTGTCGATACCCAGGCCGAGCAGCATGATCCCGACCCCGCTGATCAACAGGAAGCCCAGCATCCGGCGCAGATTGCTCTCCGCCAGAGCCCCAAGAACACCGATGGCGATGGTGATGATCGCGACGACATAAATCACCTCGAACAGCACGCTCTCGTTGGAGGCGGGCATGATGATCGTGTAGGTCCGCAGGACCGCATAGATGCCGACCTTGGTCATCAGCGCGGCGAACAGGGCGGAAACCACCGGCTTCGGCGTGTGGTAACTCGCTGGAAGCCAGATGTGCAGCGGCGCCGCCGCAGCCTTCATCCCGAATCCGACGAAGAACAGGATCGCGATGGTCAGCATCTGCGGATCATCCGCCGGGTAGGCCGCGAGCTTGCCGGACAGGTCCGCCATGTTCAACGTCCCCAGTGTGCCGTAAAGAAGCGCGACGGCGATGAGGAAGAGCGTGGTGGCCACGAGATTGAGGACGCAATATTTCACTGCGCCGTCGAGCTGAAGCTTCTCCCCGCCCAGGACGATGAGGCCGAACGAGGCAATCACGAACACCTCGAACCAGACATAAAGGTTGAAGATGTCACCGGTCAGGAAGGCGCCGTTCACGCCCGCGATCAGCCAGCACAGCATGGAGTAGAAGCCCGCGCGCCGGCCCGCGGTATCGATATCCGAAAGGGCGTAGACGGCGACAACAAGCCCGGTGGCGCTCGCCATAAACGTCAGCAGCCCGCCCAGCGGGTCTGCCACCAGCGAGATGCCGAACGGCGGCAACCACTGCCCCATGGTCATCGCGATCGGGCCTTCGGTCATGACCCGCGCCAAAAGCCCCGCGCTCGCCAGCGTGACGCCCGCCATCACCGCAACCACCAGCAATGCCATCAATCGCGGGGCGGCGCGCATCATGATTCCGATCACGCCGACGAGCAGCGGCAGGATGATCGGCAGCACGATCAGCCAGTCCGATGGGCCGACCGGGGTTTGCGCCATCGCGTCAGAGCGGGCCATTCCCTCCGGCAACGCGCCCGGGGCGGCGGCAAGCTGGATCAGATCCTCGCCTCGCATCAGTAGCCCTCCGGCGGCCGGGGATAATCGCGCGGCTCGGCTTCGCGCATCCTGTCGACGTTCTCCGAGCCGAGTTCCTGATAAGACCGGTAAACCAGCACCAGGATGAAGGCGAACAGCGAGAAGCTGATGACGATTGCCGTCAGGATAAGCGCCTGGGGTAGCGGATTGGCGGTCTCGCTCAGCGGCTGTA
>CAYFTI010000008.1:0-4750 GCA_964346065.1 uncultured Hyphomicrobiaceae bacterium | reverse complement strand
GCCGTCAGGATAAGCGCCTGGGGTAGCGGATTGGCGGTCTCGCTCAGCGGCTGTATGGCGCCTTCGGGAATGATCGGCGGGACCTCGCGAGTCAGTCGACCGGCGGTGAAAATCGTGAGATTGGCTGCATTGCCCAAAAGCGCGACGCCGAGCAATATACGGATCAGGTTGGTGCTGGTCAGCAGGAAGATGCTGCCAAGGAAATAAATCACCACCACGGCGGCAAGGGCCGGTTCCATCACGCCTCCGGTTCTTCCAGCGCCAGCGCGATCGCGATGACCGCGCCGACCACCCCGAGCCAGACGCCGATATCGAAGAGAAGCGGCGTGGAAAGGGCCAGCTTGACCTCGGCGCCGAGCGAGGGGAACCACCACAGCCCTGTGAGAAACGGTTTGCCCTGCAAAAACGCCGGAAAGCCGCTCAACGCGGCGAGAAGCACGCCCGCCGCAGAGATCGACAGCGGACGGAAATAAAGAGCGCGCCGGACGTTCTCGACGCCGTTCGCGATCCCGTAGATTGCGAAGCCGGACGCAGCGATCAGGCCGCCGATAAAGCCGCCGCCGGGCTCGTTGTGCCCGCGCAGCAGGACAAACACGGAAAACAGCACCATCAGAGCGGTCAGACCCGGCGCAAACGTTCGGAAAATCAGCGTGCCCATCGTTTCTCTTCCTCAGGCTGACGGAGTCTCGGCCGGCCGGTCATCGCCGGTTGCCCGCCGGTGTTCGCGCTGGAGGTAGTGCGCGGCGCCGCGTGCCCGCAACCGGATGAGCGCGAGTGCGCTCAGGGCGGCCATCAGCACCACAGCGACCTCGCCGAGCGTGTCGAGAGCGCGGAAATCGACAAGGATCACGTTCACGATGTTGCGTCCGTGTGCGATCGTTGCGGAGTATTCGCGGAAAAAGTCGGACAGGGTCGAGTCCAAGCTGCCCTGTGTCACGGTGAGAAGCGCCAACCCGAAGCCACAGCTCGCCGCGATGCCGAGCGCGCCATCGAAAACGATGCTTGTCGGGGGGCGCGCGTCGCGCGGCTCCAGCGGCAGGCGCGTCAGCACAAGGGCAATGATGACGACCGAAAGCGTCTCGACCACGAACTGCGTGAAGGAAAGATCCGGGGCGCCGAAAAGCATGAAGATGACGGCGATCGCGAAGCCCTGAACGCCAAATGACACCACGGCTGTCAGCCGCTTGCGCGCCAGGACGACCTGCAGCACGCCAACCATTGCCAGCGCCAGAACCGCCGCCTCATAGAACGACATTTCCGGCACGACCGGCACATCCGGCCACACCCCGAAAACAAATCGCGGAACGAGTAGCGCCAGCCCGACGACGACGAAAGTCAATCGCACATAGGTGCGCATGTTGCCGTTCTGGATGAAGGTCGTGACCGCGTAGGAAAACCTTGTGAGCGCCCCGACGAGTTGATCGAATCCGCGGTCCGGCCCCCAGCCGATGGTGTCGAAGAGGCCCTGCGTTGCCGCGCGCAAGGCCTCGTAGCGAAGCAGGAACACCAGGCCAAGCAGCACGGTGATGACGCTGAGGACGAGCGCCTGGTTGACGCCCGCCCAGAAATGCAGGTCCACGACGACGGATGCGCCGGCAATCGCCGAGATCAACGGTGTCATGATGTCGGCGTTGAACGTCGGCGTCGCGAGCGCGACGATCAGGCCCAGCGCTGCGAGCACAACAGGCCCGGTCAGCATCGAAAGCGGGGCCTCATGAGGCGTCTTTGGTGTCTCGGGCCGCGCGCCCCAGAACGGTTTGATCGCCACGGCAAGCCCGACCGCAAGCATGAGCGCGTTGCCGATGACCAAGCCGGCAAGCACAGCGTAATCCGCGCCAGCTTCCAACTTGAGTCCGGCATAGAGGGCTTCCTTGGCGAGGAAACCGGTGAACGGCGGCAACCCGCCCATGGACAGCCCGGCAAGGATCGCCGCACCCGCCGTCGCCGGCATGAGGGCCGCCAGCCCGCCGACCCTGGTGATGTCACGTGTGCCGGTCTCGTGATCGACGCAGCCGGCGACCATGAACAGCGCGCCCTTGAAAAGCGAATGCGCGAGCAGATAAGCGCCTGCGCCGATCAGCGCCTTTTCCGTGCCGATCCCGGTCAGGGCCACCAGAAGCCCAAGCGAGGCAACGGTGGTGTAGGCCAGCATCAGCTTGAGATCGGTCTGGCGCACCGCCAGAAGCGTGCCCGCGACGAGCGTGACAAGCCCAAACAGCGGCAGCAAGATCTGCCACAGCGCCATTTCGCCGAAGATCGGGTTGACGCGCATCAGCAGATAGACGCCGGCTTTCACCATCGTCGCGGAATGGAGATATGCTGACACCGGGGTGGGCGCCTCCATCGCGTTCGGCAGCCACGAGTGGAACGGCACCTGCGCCGATTTCGTAAAGGCACCGGCCAGCAGCAGCAGCAGAATACCGACCGCCCACGGGTGGTTGCGCACCAGTTCGCCGCGCCCCAGCAACTCCGACATCTCGAACGAGCCGCCCGCGAGCCCAAGACCAAGCAGCCCGGCCAGCAGGATGATGCCGCCCGTGGCCGTGATCGTCAGCGCCTGGAACGCGGCGCGCCGCGCGGCCTCGCGCCTGTGGTCGAAGCCGATCAGCAGGAACGAGGTGATCGAGGTCAGTTCCCAGAAAACGAACAGCGTGATGACATTGTCGGCCAGAACCAGCCCGAGCATCGAGGCCATGAAGGCGAGGATATAGCCGAAGAACCGGCCGTGATGAGGATGGCCCTTGAGATAGCCAGAGGCGTAGAACACGATCAGCGCGCCGATGCCGGAAATCAGCAGCGCAAACAGAAGGCTCAGCCCGTCAACATAAAACGAAAAATTGATCCCGTAACGCGGCAGCCAGGGCAGCGAGAACGTGAAGGTATCGCCAGCCGCGACACCCGAGAAGAAGCCGAAGAAGTAGACGAACAGGCTCACCGGCAAAAGTGCCAGCAACCACCCCGCCCAATGGCGGAAGACCATCGTCAGGAACGGCGCGATGAACGCAGCGGCAAAGCCGGAAACGACCGCAAGGCTCATGACGCTGCTGCCGCTCATGTCCGGTTCGCTCCCTGTTCAGACCTACATGGGTGTGCGGTGGCGTGCGCAATCAGCCTATTGCCGTTGCGCCAACGACGGTTATCTTCAGTGTCGAGCCTGCGGGATTGGAGCGTTTGTCTTGCACAGCGCAATGATCCCGCCGCATGTCACGCCGAAGCATATGAAGGCAATGCTATGACCGAAAACGCTCAAAAGATCAATAAGACTGATGCCGAGTGGAAGCGCGAGCTGACACCGGAGCAATATCACGTCACCCGGGAGGCTGGAACGGAAAGACCGTTTTCACATCCGCTCAATAATGAGAAGCGCCACGGGACCTTCAACTGTATCTGTTGCGGGCAGCCGCTGTTCTCCTCGGAAGCGAAATTCGACTCTGGCACCGGCTGGCCGAGCTTTTTTCAGCCGATCACGGAAGGCGCGGTTGCCGTAAAGGAAGACCGCTCGCTGTTCATGCGCCGGACCGAGGTGCTGTGCAGCCAGTGCGATGCGCATCTGGGCCACGTGTTCCCCGACGGCCCGAAGCCGACCGGCCTTCGCTACTGCATGAACGGGAGCGCGCTCGATTTCCAGCCCGAAGCCTCGGGCGAGCCGTCCTGACAATCCGCTACGTTTCAACGAAAGGACCAACGGAATGGCTGAGGCCACCCCGGAACATGATATCGCTACGCCACCCGTCGCCACGCCCCGGCGTGTCGAGCAGGACCTGCACGGGCATCGACTGACTGACGACTACGCCTGGCTACGTGCGGAGAACTGGCGCGAAGTCATGCGTGACCCGTCACAGCTTGACCCGGATATTCGCGCCTATCTCGAGGCCGAAAATGACTACACGGCCGCGCAGATGGCTGACACCGAAGCGTTGCAGGAAACGCTGTTCGCCGAGATGCGCGGGCGCATCAAGGAAGACGACGAGACGGTCCCGTCTCCGGACGGGCCGTGGGAATATTTCGTGCGGTTTGTGGAGGGCGGCGAGCACCCCGTGTTCTGCCGGCAGCCGCGCGGGGGCGGCAGCGATCAGCCCCTCATCAACGGGAACACGCTGGCTGAAGGCAAGCCCTATTTCCAGCTTGGCGGGGTCGATCACAGCCCCGACCATCGCCTAGTTGCCTACGGCTATGACGACAAGGGCTCGGAATACTACACCGTGCGGCTGCGCGAGGCTGATACCGGCAGCGAGTTGGCTGACGAAGTCGCCGACACCACCGGCGGTGTCGAATGGGCGGACGCGCAGAGCTTTTATTACGTGCGGCTCGACGAGAACCACCGGCCGCTGCGCGTGTTCCGACACGTCCTCGGCACACCGGCAGGACAGGACACGCTGGTCTATGAGGAGCCGGACGAGGGCTTTTATGTCGGCGTCGGGTCCACGCAGTCGCGCCGCTTCATCATCATCCAGACCGGCGATCACCAGACCAGCGAAATCCGCCTGATCGACACCGAAAAGCCGGATGCCGAGCCGGTGCTGGTCGCCGCGCGCGAACCGGGCCACGAATACGATGTCGAGCACTGGGGCAATCACCTCATGATCCGCACCAACGAAGGCGGCGCGGAGGACTTCAAGATCATGACCGCGCCGATCGACACGCCGGACCGAGCCCACTGGCGCGAGTTGATCCGGCACAAGGAAGGCCGGCTGATCCTCGGCATGACGGCGTTCAAGGATTTCTTCGTGCGGCTGGAGCGCGAGGACGG